>JBGTDM010000294.1:0-11509 GCA_041748315.1 Pirellulaceae bacterium | reverse complement strand
CTCCCCGGTGTCCACCGCCGCCTCCGCCTCCACCACCGCTGCGGCTTCCACCGCCGCCTCGGTAGCCACCTCCGCCACCGTTTCCGCCGCCGGAGTGTTGATGGCGGCGTGGTGGACGATCCTCGCCTCCACGGTCGCGTGGTTTTTCACCATCTTGATCATCGAATTCATTTTCGAGTTGCGCAAACTCGTCTTCCAAACCGAGCTCCTCAATCGCCTGACGCCGACTAAGCTTAACACGATCTTGGTCGTCCACTTCAATAACGATCACTTTCATCTCATCGCCAATCTGGCAGACTTGACCGACATCATTAATGTATCCGGTGGAAAGTTCGCTGATGTGAACTAAGCCATCGCGGCCTGGCAGGATTTCGACGAACGCACCAAAGTCTTTGATGCTTCTCACGATACCATCATAGATTTTGCCAATTTGGACCGAAGCCGTAAGCGCTTCAACCGAGCTCAAAGCTTGTTGCACACGTTCGGAATCGGTGCCAGCGATTGTGACAGTCCCATCCTCCTGAACTTCGATGACGGTCCCCGTCGTTTCCTGAATCGAGCGGATTGTCTTGCCACCAGGTCCGATCAGCATACCGATCTTGTCGGGTGGGATGTGTGTCGTCACGAGTTTCGGTGCATAGGGTGACAGCTCGGTGCGAGGTCGCTGGATTGCCGCCAACATTTTTCGCAAGATTTCGATTCGAGCATCACGCGATTGCTCCAAAGTTGCCGCAATAATTTCGTTGCTGATCCCCCGAATTTTGAGGTCCAACTGAATCCCCGTGATTCCATTTTGGGTCCCGGCGATCTTGAAGTCCATGTCACCGAAATGATCTTCACTCCCCAGGATATCGGTCAAAAGAACCCACTTATCTTCGGATTCCATGACAAGCCCAATGGAAATCCCAGCGACCGGGTTTTTGATTTTTACACCGGCAGCCATCAGTCCTAGCGTCGCACCGCAGACGGATGCCATCGATGAAGAACCATTGGATTCCAGAATATCGGAAATGATTCGGACCGTGTAAGGGAACTCTTCCTGTGGCGGCATCACAGCTTTAACACTACGCTCGGCCAAGGCACCGTGACCTATCTCACGTCGGCCGGGACCACGGATCGGACGGCATTCGCCTACTGAAAACGACGGGAAATTGTAGTCCAACATAAAGCGTTTTGAGTATTCCTCTTGCAACCCGTCAACTTTT
Organism: Pirellulaceae bacterium; assembly: GCA_041748315.1. Lineage (GTDB taxonomy): Bacteria > Planctomycetota > Planctomycetia > Pirellulales > Pirellulaceae > CALMEE01. Next base: position 10,304 of record JBGTDM010000294.1, on the reverse strand, counting down.
TGCTCGTCGCGCTGAGTACCTAACGTGATCGTGATCAAAGCTTGAGTCTCGCCACGTTGAAACAGTGCCGATCCATGAACGCGAGGAAGTATGTCCACCAGGCATTCGATATCACGCAATGATTTCGCATCTCGACCGTCCGATCGAACGCCTTGCATGATCAAGTCACGAATGACTCGCTCTTCCAGCTGATGCCAGATCGTTTTAAATTGATTGACAGCGATGGCCCCGTCCGCGTCAGGATCTGGAATGAGGTCTGCCATCGCTTTGTCGCTTAGCGCGACAATCGCTTCTCCTCGTTCCCGTTTGCCGGGGATCTGTTGCACCTGCTTGAATTCATCGTACCATCTGTCGTGCACGCGATTGAAGAGTTCGCTTTGGTCCGAAGATTGGAAATCAACCTTGGCAATTCCAGCTTTGCCAGAAAGTTCCCGCATCATTTGGCAAATATCACGGATCACTTGATGGGCGAACAGAATCGCTTCAAGCATCTCCTGTTCCGGCATTTCTCGGGCAAAGCCCTCGATCATGGTGACTGCGGACTCCGTACCGGACACGATCAAATCCAGGTCGCTCTCTTCAAGCTGATCATGCGAAGGGAACGGGAGCAGTTCACCATCGATCCGCCCGATCCGCACCGAACTGACTGGTTCAGCAAAGGGGAGCGCGGATACAAAACACGCGGCTGCAGCGCCATTCATCGCCAGAATATCACCATCGGACTGCTTATCACTGGAGAGCACAAGTGACTGGATCTGGACTTCATCCATAAAGCCGGGCGCGAACATCGGTCGAATCGGACGATCCATTAATCGCGATGTCAGAATCTCCTTAATTGAGGGGCGTCCCTCCCGCTTGATGAACCCTCCTGGAAATTTTCCGGCTGCCGAAGTTCGCTCACGATAATCGCAGGTTAATGGAAAGAAATCTTGCCCCGGCCGCGCCGATCCGGACGCTAATGCGTTTAACACAATCGTGTCATTGTACCTCACTAAAATTGTACAAGCTGCCTGTTTCGCCAATTGGCCTGTCTCAAAAGATAAAGTCCCGTCACCGATCTGCTTTTCAACAATATGCTTCACCACAACAACTCACTTCCCAAAATTCAATTAATCTTCAAATAAACATTACAAACAACTCATACTCAACCCGAATCCAACGGGGCAATATCACATCTCACATCGAGCAGGCATTTTGCACACCCATCGACCGTCAATCGAAACAATTCCAGCATTCGAGATTCTACCTGAAGCCGGAGGCACAATCGAGACTACCCAACCCACTTGCCAAAATGGTTTGGCTCGAACTTCCCTCGTACCTATTTCACCAGAATTCTGCATGGCGGTCGTCTTCGCGATCTTAGATGAATCCGTTTTCTCGACCGATCCTCAGAATCCACAGAATGAACTGGTAAGGGGTCGCAAATCAATCAGGAATAATCAATGAAGATCGAATTCGACCCGATCGGCTAAAACCTGTCGAACCTAACCGCCGTTCCCGATTCGCTTTCTTTCCTCATGTTCCACCCATATCGAGCGTTCCCATCGTCGCGCCCTGCAGTCCAAATAACCGGGGCGCATCAAGAGATTCGATCACTGAGTCCGCAAACTACTTGCGAATGCCAAGGCGGCCAATAATGTCCAGGTAGCGCTTCGGATCAATTTCCCTTACATAGTCCAACAACCGCCGCCGACGCGAGACCATCGCCAATAAGCCACGTCGTGTACCGTAGTCCTTTTTATGCAAACGCATGTGTTCAGTCAGGTTGTTGATGCGTGTGGTCAGGATGGCAATCTGAACTTCAGGTGACCCGGTGTCATTTTGCTCCCGCTTAAACTCGTTCAACAGCTCTGCTTTTTTCTCTTTCGTTATCGTCATCAGCTAAAACTTTCCAATTTTCATTCGCAATAATCAAACACAAAATCGAATGAGCTTCCGTCGCGTGTTCGTTGCCCAATCCCACCACTCAGACCATTTTTCGCGTCAAATCAGGACTCGACGAGATTCACTCCCCAACCGGAAATCCGATTTATCAAATCAGCCAACCATCAAATTGTCGATCTAAACCCGGCCCGCATTAACCCGGCCCACTGAAACCAAATCCGCACTAAGCGCATGACCCAGGGTTCATCCGCGCTGGAGTTCTGCCGGCAGTGCCACCAAGATGGCCGTTCAGTCCGTTGGACCAAAAAACTCGAGTCTAGTCCGACAACAAACCGAACGCCGATCAAACAAAACAACCGCGACGTTATAGACCTATGCGAAAAACATCGGGAGGGAATAATTCTTATTTGCGGAAATCCACCAAAGACCGAGGACCGGCACAAAAGATCATGAGCGACGTCTCTTGGTCAAGCTCGGTTGGCATGGCAACCATGGGCGACAAGCAGAGTTCCGTATTGAATAGTTTAAGCATTTATTTTCTGTTCGCAACCTCAAATTCATGTTTACCCAGAAATGTCGGATACACCGATAAAATCGGAACAAAACGGGGGACGATAGGTCGCATTAAGTCCGTTTTTGAACTGGATGTCGGGTTCTAGGATTCAATGGCTTGCCGTCGACCTCCGAAAACGGTTGTGCATCGTTTCCAGGCTGTATGGAATGGATTCCTACAACGAGCTTGAATCGATTTCCAGGCTTAACGGAAAGAATTGGAGTATAATCGATTCGATGAAATGTCGTTTTCCGATCAGGCAACGGGAAGCCAACAACTGTTCGATTTTTGCCACGATGGTCATGCTATCAAACGAATACGTGAACGCGTGGGCCAAGTTGGCCCCTGGTTGTTTTGTTGTTCCGACGAACATCCCCGTCGTTCATTGTGGGCTTGGCGAACAGAACTTGACTGGACAGCACCAACGTTGGTCAGCCGTGAAACATCAGCTTCAAGATTGCATCGGATATTGATCCCACCTGTGAGTCAGCGCACGGCGGCGAATTGATATCGGTACGATGCGGGGCGCGCAAGAGAAAACGGTGCTGACAGACTAACCCCGTTAATTCGCGATGTCCAATCCAAACACAAAGGCTTGCCCATTACGGGGGAGGCTGGCAGGAATCGATTTTGGTAAAGTCCGCATCGGAATTGCTGTATGCGACCTCACGCAATCGATTGCCAGCCCTTTCGACGTTTATAATCGCCGCAGTTTGGAACTTGATCGACAATACTTTGTGAAGCTAATCGAGTCGGAATCTTTGGTTGGGTTCGTGGTTGGGTTGCCGCTTCATCTGAGTGGTGACGAGAGTGAAATGTCGATCGCGGCCAGGGAGTTTGGTCGATGGCTAAATGAGGTGTCGCAACTTCCGGTTTGTTTTTGTGATGAGCGACTAACGACATCCTGGGCAAATGATATTCTAGGCGAAGCAAAACAAACATCGAAACGGCGCAAAAAATTGCGCGACAAGATTGCCGCACAATTGATTCTCGATGCCTTTTTGAATTCAAATCGCGAATGATAACAGGCTCTCATACCGAGGTTGTTTCAACGGGTTGATTGAGTCATGCTTAGTTGTAGCCAGTCACCAGTTTCTCGCGTTGACGTTCCAGTCCTTCTTTCTCTTCACGTGCCGTTTTTAGTCGCTGTCTGGTGATTTCCAGTTCGGCTTCAATTTTCGCAGCAGCATTTGATGCTTCCATTGCCTTTCGAATTGCGTCGTGCAATGCCTGTTCGGCTTGCTTTTGAATCTCCAGTTGCTTTGCCAACTCCTGCTCGATCAATTCGGTCGTGTCAGGATCCATGGCCAACGATATTTCGATCTCGTTCAACCGCCGGTTGATCTCAGCGATTTTTTCTTTGTTCACAACAGCAGGTGCCAAGCTTCCCGACTTGAGCTCTTCGATCAGTGGTAACACCACGGAAACTGGAAGCGCCAAGCTCGCCACACGACCATTTCGGGCGACATTCAAACCAATTGCTTCTCCATTGACATTGATCACAGGGCCTCCACATTGGTTGGGTGCCAATGCGGAATCGTGTTGAAACGCCAGCGGGAAATCGTATCGGCGTCGACTGAGTCGTCCCCCCATCGAGTTTTGCATGTTGGCGCGCTGCATCTGTGGATTCATATTGTCGAGGTTGCTGCCCAAAACAATTTTGAGTTCGATTGTTGCTGCGCCGCGCTGGATGGTCATGGTGACTTCTTCACCGGGCGATTTGCTACTCACGGCGGCGCGCAATGCTTCCGAGTTGGCAATCTCGTTTCCTTCAACTCGGACAATGATATCTCCAGACCTGAATTTGGCTCTCTCGGCAGGGGAATCGCTGGTCACTTCGGTTATTTTTGCACCCGGCGAGTGCGTCAGGTCCATCGTGATGCCCATGAAGCCATGACCCCCACGAATCAATCGCGGTGCGACACTAACCACTCCCAGTGATTCTGCCTCGCCTTTGGGATTCGCAGTGATCACCCAACTGCCAGCGATTGTGCTTTCCGGACTCTGGTTCCAAACGACTGGAAGCAACTTCTTCTTTTCGATTTTAAGTAGCGCCAAGTCTGACGGATCATGGACGCCAACGACAATCGCGGAATATTCGGAACCATCGTGAAGCTGGCAGATCAAGTCGCCGCGAAGCTCGCTTTTCTTCGTGAGGATGAATCCATTTTCGTCGACAATAACACCCAATGCGAGCTGCCGATTTCCCGATTTGACCGATACCGTTGATTTGGCGACCGTCTGTGTCACCTGATTGAACAGCGATCGCATCGTCTCTCCGTCACGGATAATTTGATCGCGGCGACTCGCACGGGCATTGCGACTGGACGATCGGGTTTCAGAATCGGCTTCTTTTTCCGCGTCTTCCGTTTGTGATTCGGTCTCCGTTTGCGGAGCCTCGGACTGGCTGGAGTTCGTTTCGTCTGATTCAGTGGATTCGTCTTGAGCGGCACCCGGTTTGGATGCATCTTGATCCGGATTTTGATCCGTTTCCTGGTCCTCGATCGACTCCCGCGCCGGTTCTTGGGGGGCCGTTTGAAATTCGATAACCGGTCGTTGGGTGAGCTTGGTTGGATCTTGCAAAGCCGCATGAGTCGAACAACAAAACCCGAAAACCAAAAGCAGCATCAGGGTTCGCAACAACATGCTCGGCAAATGCGTAATGCAAAATCTTGTTGATTTCATGAATTTCCCCTTCTACGACAACACTGTCCTGATAAATAGCGATCCATACAGAAACACGCGACAATATGGTGGCCTAGCGACCGTCAAGCGTAACCTCGAATTCCAATTCTTCCGTTCCGCGTTGTACGATTACTTTAACCTTATCGGCGGGTTTGAACTTTGACAGTTCACGGCGAAAGACGCGTTGGTTGCGAATTCGATTTCCATTGAGGCTTAACAGTTCATCGCCGATTTGTATTCCAGCTTTTTCCGCCGGCCCCTCGTCGCTTACCTCAACGATTGTCAATGAGTCGTCATTCTCGAATGAAAAACCGATCCGCACCGGCAACGGTGTTGAAAAACCTCCACCCACGACGACTTTCGCGACCAGATCATCCCAGTTCACCAGATACGTATCAATCGGAACATGGTAGTTTTGATTCAGGAAACCACCGATACGGCTATGAATGCCGATCACGTCTCCGTTCATGTCAACCAATGGGCCACCCGAGTCACCACCCACCAACGTACAATCGGTTTGCAGCACCGTGCTCTGATTCAAGATGATCCGCCCGATGCGAATGGGAGGGGCACGATCTCCATCGAACCCTCCAGGATGTCCGGTCGCCATGACCCATTGACCTTCATTAAGGAACTCGGACTCTCCCATGTCAAGGTAAGGCCATTTGCCCTCTTCGGTAATCTTGAGTAAACCGGAATCGATCGTATGGTCCATCCCTAAGGTTCGAGCTTTGAGTTGTGTGCCATCCTGTAGAATAATCGTTGCATTAATATCAGGCATGCCGATGACATGAGCGGCCGTTAAAACGAAACCATCGCGACTGATAATTACGCCACTACCCGATGCACCATTGGCAATGATGCCGACCGTCGCGGGACGAACTTTGTCAACGAGTTTGACAAAGTGCTCTTGCATCGGCAGCAAGTGAACCGACGACGGCGTTTCGGAACCATCGAATATGGACTCCAAATTAATTGAAAAATCAGCACCCAAATCGGTTGCGACTTGCTGATTCGTGCCCGTCACTGCTTCCGGTGCTTTGGTGTTTTCCGTTTGAGCAATCGCCAATGAGATTGAACTACTCCCGCAAACGAGCAGAAGAGCGGACGTCATCACGAAGTTGAACCGATTGAATTGCATTTAGACTTGCCTTTCTACAGATTTATTCAAAGGACTTAATTTGTTGAGGCCAAACAAACATTTCCTCTCGATCATGAGATACATCGAGATTCGAGAGCAGACAGTGTTGTATGTCGCCTGCCCGTAAACCACCGTTCAGTTTACCTATCTTGTTGCACTCTATAATATTCTACCATCAATTGGCGTGAGGGCCATTTCAACTTTACAATGCCGATATTGCCGATAAACTCGATAATTTGTCTCGATAAGCCTAAGTGGGCTACGGCCTGTCTGTAGAGCTAGCCATTTGTCCCCCATCGCAGAAAATTGACATGGAGTACGCTTCTTGGACATTTCGGTAAGTGCACCTGGGGCCAGCTTCTTGTAAATTTGACCCTACTTGGCCAATCACGCAAACGCTTCGGCTGGGATCAAAAAAAACAAGGTGTTGAATCCACAATTCGCGCTGAATGCTCGTCTAGCCGAGTGCCCGTCTTGTTGTGGATCCCCTTACATCAATACATCTATCCATGCCAAGTATTAGCCATTCTTTCCAAGTAATTATACGCGCGAAGGCCGTCGTCGTGTTTTCGCTCTCCCTACAGGCCGTCGAATCTTCGTTTTGGTCGAACGCTTCCGATTGACACGGACCAGAACACGAACCAGCCGCGGATCGACCACGCCAGATCACTAATGAAGTGACGAAATTGCTCCACGGTCGGTCGAAAACCTGCGGAGCCACGACGGTCCATTCGAATCTCAGCCCTCGCCGAATGTACTTTGCATGATGAAATCGATGAGTTTAACTGATTAAACCCCTTACCCGTGTCTAAGTATCGAATGGAATGAACCAAACTTGACATCCAAGGATTTGACTCGAAAACGCTCTTGGCGTGTTCTTTTAATTTCGAGCGGTATTGGTTATAAACAAAATTGGAAAGGAATTGCCCAAGGCAGGCTCTCCCGACCAGGTACATTTACTTAAAATCCAATTGATGGTTGCGCCAAAGCTACCCCCGAGATATGCACGAACGAAAACCAATATTTCCGAATGTAATCGAGATCAATCATCAACTGGGTCGCATGATCGGCTGCAATGTCTATTTGATATACGACGAATCCGAATGGATTATGATCGATATTGGCTACGAAGAGTCGGTCGATGAGTTATTCGAAATTGTGAGGCAGTTGGATTTCCCATTTTCCAAATGCAAGACAATAATTGCCACACACGCCGATGTCGACCACATCCAAGGACTTGCTCGAGCCAAACAAATTTTAAAAACAACCGTCACAGCTCATCGTTTCGCAGTAGAGCCACTCCGATCCGGGGATCCAATCAAGACATTTGCATCGATCGAAAACCTACCGATGCCGCCCGTGGACGTCGATCATTTGGTCGATGATGGTGATGAAATCAAGGTCGGAAACCTATCGCTACAGGTCTGGTTGACACCAGGACATACGGACAGCCAGCTCTCGTTTCGTTTGGGGGATTTGTTGTTCAGCGGCGATAATATCTATCGCGACGGATGCGTTGGGGCGATTGATGCGCACCACGGAAGCGACCTGGTAGCTTTCATCCAGTCATTGCATCGCATCAAGGAATCCGATGTGAAATGGTTGTTGCCCAGCCATGGACCTGTGTTTCAAAAGGATGATGAACTCATCCAAGATACGATCGATCGATTAAATGGCTACTTGCATATGGCCGACTTCGGAGCGTGTGCGATCGATTGGCCGCTCATGGATCAGTTTGAAAAAGAATTGGCAGCCGGCTCGACACCTATCGAGCCCCAAGTCGGATAGTCGGGGCCCATCTCGCACATTGTGGTTTGGGTCGGTGGTTTAGGTCGGTTAAGAAGCCATCATTCATTCGAGTCATAGATTCGGCCTGGTCGCCTTTGACTCTCCAGACCGATCGCGTTTTGGGGTGCACGGCTTCGCTCAACGGCGCCATTCTTGGCTGTTTTGCGGAGTATTGTTGCATCACTTCGCCAGTCCTCAAACGACTTTTTGAGCTACGGCGGTATGATAGCAGTTAGCTCGTTAGATCTTTTCTACTTTAGCTGACTGCACGGGCCATTTCGTTAAGTTGTTCTCAAAGTCATGCTTGTCACTTTTTTCCGGGTAATTGCTTCAATCCTGATTGTAGCGAAGCCGATGTAAGAGAGAAGATTGCCCGCCAGTTTGATTGCTGGCAAGTGACCCGCATATGTTTAGGGAGAGAATTAATGCTTCGCCGTGTAATATTGTCACTGACCGTCTTCGCGGCCGTGGCTTTGAGCACCCAGTTCACTGAAGCCAGCGCTCAAGAACATGCGTTTGGACGTGTTTGGGGGGGCCAATATGGCTCAAGAAATATGGATCGTTTTTACCACTATCCATATGTGACCTATCCGCACAACTATTGGGGGAGCGAATACTTCCGCAGCGGTAACGACATGTACCATCGCTATCCTGCAGAAATGCGTACGCCGGTCTACAACCGCCAATGGCACAACTATTACCCCTCGACTCGGCGCTACCATTGGGGACACCACTTTATTCTCGACGTATTCTAATACCAGTGGCCTGGATGCGAACGACGAATCGTTGGTTCGTGATATTGGCACCGTCCCATCGCAGACCTGATCCTCGGAGTGAATCATTCACTCCGTTTTTTTTTGTTTGCCCGGCGAAGCAGGCAAACCCGGTCGGTGCTTGCCACCAACCAAGCCCTGTTGATGGGGAATCGAATCCGACTCGCAAGTTCGTCCCTGGCCAACGGTGAGTTCTGAAGGAAGCGATCGGAGGACGATGGAACGTAGCGAAAGCGAACCCGATTTGCCTGGTTGTCGAGGCGAGCATGCAAACGGACACGATGCTTAGTCGGTAAACACGACATCAAATGATTGGGGACGTAATCATCGTTAGTACCCCAGTCAGTCCCCGACTGTCAATTATGTTTTGCGTGGATCGCATCGTGCGATATGACGATGACATTCTGATCCTGTGCCGGAGCGAATCGTCGACGAGCCGGGCATTGGAAGTCGCCCCAAAATTCTGGAAGACGATTTGAAACTTACCGTCAATCGCGACAAGACACATCAGGTTCACGCCCATAAGAGAATGTCGACCCAAGAGGCAAAAATTGGATGGAACGAGTAAACTGGACCTGACCCCGTTTGATTCCCTTGACCCCGTTTGATTCCCCTGACCCCGTTTGATTACCCAGAAACGAAATCCCCTGGTTTTGGTTTCAGAATCATGTTGACAATTCACTCTATGCGCGGTTGTTCAGTGAATTGGGTGCCGTACCTTCAACCGGCATGATGGCGGCGTTTTTGATTCTGGATCTCATTCAAACGCAATCAAGTTGCGACTTGATCGGGTTTGATCACTTCGAGAAACCCAATCCAAGATTGAATTCACGAGATCCAAGGAACAACCGGAACTTCGCTCATTCGCCTGAACTGGAAAAAGCCTACCTTCAAAGGCTATTGTGTATGTTCGAATAGCTTGGCCGACAAGCCAGTTGTTTTCGTGGGTGTCATTAAATCAGTGAATGATTAACTTCTTCGGTCGGTAACAATTAGCCAAAACAATACGACGGAAATTCGACCGAATGTCCATGAACCCGAATGGGCTGCGAACCAGGTTTGGCAGATACAGATTAGCCATCTACGATCGTCATTCGACACATCAACTCCATACTTGATGCGAATCACTCGGACAGACTGATCGCATTTCACGATGGTACAAAATCAAATGGCCAACCACATCGGAACGCCAATGCCTTCTCCAAAATTCTCAAATCCCGGCGCGCCGGGACGGCAAAACCACCTTCAGACCACCCAATTCTCTACAGTCATAATTCGGCAAAAACTACGATCACAATGTTGCGACGAGAACTTCAACAATATCGACCTGATGATGATCCAGGGCCACGACTTCTTACCGGCCGTGGAGATCCTGAAAAACTGGCTGGAGCAGTATCAACGCGACCTCGGTCGTAGTCATTCTGGGGCTCAATCTCCTGCCAAGTAACTATTCTCTCGCGCTGCATTACTCGCCCAGTGC
>JBGTDM010000293.1:0-6224 GCA_041748315.1 Pirellulaceae bacterium | reverse complement strand
AATTTCATCGTAGGCCGCGATTGCTTCTTTGGACTCGCTGGTAAATGGAACCCACACACTCGCCATGTGAACCATGATTGTTACGGGGCCGCTGGGAAGTCCGCCGCGCGACTGCGACAGCCCATAGCTCCGCCAGTTGGTGGACATCACGGTTTTGGTAATCGCACAGTCTCCCAGTTTGAATTGCAAGGGAACTCGATTGGCATAGCGCAATACTTGCATCGACTGGCCATCGCCAACCGTGACATCCTGCATCGCTACGAACAATGCTTCGCGCTCCTTGGATTTCATTTTTGAAGGGGCCAGTCGCGTGCTTAGCGCTGCGGCTTTCACGATCTTGTCCGCGCCATCGGGTCCCAAGCCGTCAAATGTACTGATCAAAAACTTTTTTACGTTTCGAGCGTCTGTTTCACCGAGCAGTTGGTTCAATTCTTCTTTGCCTACCTTTTTGGTCGCCATCGAACCGCCATAGGCCAAGGCCACTTCGATCTGAAATGGGTTTCCACGATAGACGGCTGGCGGTCTGGTTGCGGCCGCGTAGAACTCGCCGGGGACGACTTGGTAAAGCCCCTTTAAGAGCAACTCTTCGCCGATCGGCGAAATGCAATCGGTTGATGGAGGGCTGATCCTCGTCTCTTGGATTGCCTGAAACAGTTTATCGGCGTCGCTACGACCGATCTTTTTGGTCGAGGCCCTTGTGCTTATCTTTGCGGTTTCGCAAATCCGCCGCGCCACGGAAGGGGTTACGCGTGAAAAATTGCTCGACAAGAACTGCGAGATGGTTGTCGTCCCCTGGGCCTCTTTCAGCATCGCCATCAAACGACCCAGTTCGACACCATAAGGATGCGGTTTAATCTCCTTGGCCTCCGGTGGGAGGGACGTCGTGCTGCGAAAGTAGGTTCGCAAATTCGCTTCGGAATCTGTGTAAAAAATGGTCACATGGGGGTTGGCGATCGCCGTTTGTTCGAGATACTCGTCGACACTCCCTTTGCCTCGCTTATATCCCGCCTCCATTTCGATTGTGACACGGGTTCCACTGACCAGCGGTACCGGCTTGCCACCGTCTTCCAACGGGGGAATTTCTGCGACCCACTCAATTCCCTGCTTTGCGCAATATTGGACCCCTTTCTCGCCGGCGGGAATATCCTCGCCTTCCCCTTTACCATTGAGAATTTCGGGGTGGTTAGACTTGGTGTTAATTTGAATTTCGAAATAATGTGCCGGTTTGTTTCTGGAAATCTTGGAAGCGATCTTGACCGGCTTGCCAGTTGTAAGCTGGCCGTACATTCCGGCGGCACTGATCCCGATCCCTTGTTGCCCACGACTCATTCGCAATCGGTGAAACTTGGAACCATAGAGCAGTTTGCCAAAAATCAGCGGAATTTGTTTTTTAACAATTCCTGGGCCGTTGTCTTGAATGGCGACTCGAAATCGGTTCTTCCCGCTCGGCTCGATTTGAACCCAGATTGTGGGGAGGATTCCGGCCTCTTCACAGGCGTCAAGCGAATTATCCACAGCTTCCTTGACGGTGGTCAGTAAAGCCTTGCGTGGATTGTCAAAACCCAACAAGTGTCGATTTTTTGTGAAGAACTCACTGACGGAAATACTGCGCTGCTCGGCTGCCATCGATTCGGCAGTCGCGCGTCGCGGCGTTGAATTGGAAGTTTTTAAAGCCATCGAATCCGGTTCAGCCCACGGAGGTTTCCTTTCCGTCGGCCGTTCATTTCAAAGTTGTCAACCATTGTCCAATCGACATCGCCACACTCGCTGTGTCGTACGACGCATCGATCGATTCACTGTGTAAAACTATTAGGATTATACCGCCATCGCCAATTTGTTGACAGACGGTTTTGCGGGTTGTAACGTGCTCGGTCAGCCAATGACTATTGGAGCGGCGAAAATCATTCATTCCGGTTTTAGCGATCAACCGAAGAGGTTCATGGAAACCGGATGGTGCGAGTATTCAACCCGCTGAATTTGATCTTCGTGATCGATTGATCAATGGGACGATCTCTCGCTAAATCCTTCACAGGCAACTTTAGCCAAGCGCGCTGAAGTCGGTGTCAACAGTAATTCATAGAGGAGTGATTTCAATGTACGCCAAATCTATCGCATCGGCCCTGGCGATTGTGATCGGCTTTTTCGCCGTCGGACAAGTCAACGCACAATACGAATCAGGCCAGTATGACAGTTATTCGCTACAACAGCGATTGTTTCAAAACCAATACACCCAACCTGGTGCCAGCACCGTTCACGCGGCGTTGTATATCGCGCCACAACCGGTACCAGCCCATGTGGGTCATACTTACTACACGTACGAGGCGCTTTACCCGCACGAGCATTTGTACGCCCATCGCCGAACCTACTACAACTACTATGCCGGTCCGGAAGCTTTCTACAGAGACGACTGCAAACGACATAGTGGCGGTGGTGCGCTGAATAAAACAACGGTCGTTTGGCAAGCAGGAAACAGCCATTATGGGAATTTCCCGTGGAACGCCACCGCGTTACAGAACTTGCATTACAATTTTGCCAGCAAACGATATTGCTTGGGAAGGTAGTTGCCGCAGAAGTCGAGGAAACTCAATTGCCACAGCTCAGGTAGCTGTGGCAAAAGGTATTTCGGAACTGGTCGGAAAGTTGATTGGCGTCTGCCCATCGCTTAACATCCGTGAGGTAGCCATCGATAGTTGTCGTGATCAACCGATTTGTCTTTTCAATCCGATGGATCAAAGGTACGAAGGATTGCACTCGCTGAATGGTGGTGTGACGAAATCATCGAATCTAAACATAATGAACTCTTGTTGATAGGAAATTATCATGAAAACCAGATACCTCAGTGCGGCTGTGCTAAGCATGCTGAGCGTCCTTCTCGCGGGCGTCGCCACGGCTCAGGAAGTACACGGAATCACCTCTAACAGTAGCGATACCCCTAGCAATTGCTCGGGTGGCGCTGTTTGTGCCTCCGGTGGGTACGCCGCTTCGTCAAGCGAATGGCAAAGCTATCACGACACCGCGAATCGCAATCCAGACGGATCAATAAACGCCGAATGCATAACAACTCGCCGCAACGGGACGAAAGCCTATCCGTCACCGGTGGCTACAGCCTATTACGCTGCTCGCGACCCGTTTCATCCAGCACCCTATTACGCATATGGACCAGGGGGAATCGATGCAACACGCACGCATGCCTGGAACTACAACCAGGCGGCTCAATACCCTTGGCACGGCGGATACTATCACCGGCAATATGGGCAGCCGTTGGCGCTGGTCGTTCCACCGACCGCGTCATTTCATACTCAATATAGCTGGGGCGTCGCTCAGACCAAAAGCCTGCCGATTTATCATCAGTTCCTCAGGCCTTATCCAGGCGGACCTGGTGGTGGCGTGTTCGCTCCAACCCCATATTGGCCGTCAAACACCGAACAATTTGGCGTCTATCCCGTACGCGGTCCTTGGTAGGCTCTGAATTTGCGAACCGGCGGCGGCTACCCTCTGCCGCCTTTTTTTTGCCCAGCGAAGCAAGCCCTGTTCATGGGGAATTGAATCCGAATCGCAAAGTCGTCACTGGCCAACGGCGGGATCTGAAGGAAGCGATAGGTGGACGATGGAACGTCGCGAAAGCGAACCCGATTCGTCTGGTGGTCGAGGCAAGCGTGCAAAAAAACGCGATGCTTGATAGATGAACAACGACATCAAGTGACTGGGACGTAATCATCGTTAGGAAGCCAGGCCCCGACTGTCATTTATATTTTGCGTGGATCGCATCGAGCGATATGCCGATGACATTCTGATCCTGTGCCAACGCGAATCGTCCCCAATCGGTGGGTGGCACCTTTTTCCTTGCACCCTTTTCGCCTTTTTGGTTGCGCTTGCACCTTTTTGGTTGCGTTGGCACAGATGGGCGGGATGCGCTGTGAGAGCCAACTCTTAGGCGGCTTGCTCCCAGTCGGGCTTTGAAGGAACTCCGCCTGAAGGTGGGACTACAAACAGACGCCCCGTTCGCACAGATGGGCGGGTTGCGTCGTGCGTACCAACTCTTCGGCGACCGTCTTCCCGTCATCCTTGACAAAATAAATGAAAGGTTGGCGGCATGAGCGCTCGTAGTCCCGCCTTTAGGCGGTCTTTAAGGCCAGGCGGTCCTTGGAGATTAGCCGATTTTTGGAGACAATGGATGCATCACAAATCGCCTGAAAGCGGAACTACGAACGGAGGACGAATCAAAGTATGACTACAGAGAATGGACACCGAACAGCGGAAGGCAGCCGTTGCCAATCGAATCCAGCGAGGCTTCCCGTGGCGCAGCCCTCCACATTTGACGAACCGGGGCGTTTCCGCATCATCACCGGTACCTGCTTCGAGCATGCTCCCGTTCTCAACAGCGCAGTCAATAGGTGGAACAGGTGGATGGCACGAATGGCACTGTCATCCCCGTTTCTTTCTGTCCCCGTTTGTTGGTATTACAGTCTTTTTTTCGTCTTAAATAGCTCACCGTCTAACCATTGTAGAAAGTTCATCATACAGGACCACTGCGCTGGTGATGACGCAAGGATGTTATCACGCATTAGTTCCATCCATTTGCCTTCAACGGACACACCTTGCCGATCGACAGATCCCAGGTACAGCTCAATTACTTTCTCTGTTTTTAAATCTATTGCATAAACGGTTGGTCCCCCGCTTCCGGCAAAAACAAACTTCCGAAAACTATTTGTAACGGATCCTGGCAACCATTCCGTATTTTCTCGTATGATCCTGTCGAAACAGTAAAAGTCAACCAATCCTGGGCCCTCATCCCATTTATTAGGAATGGTCAACTTCAAATACGAAAGCATATTTTCAGGAAAAGGAAACACCGAAGCGTGAATCAACATAGTAACTTGTTCGTCCGATAACCCAAAATCTGCAACAGCCGGTTATGTTTTCAAATCCACGTATTTAAAAAATACTTGGAAAAACAAGGTTGCCTCATTCATTGTTTAGCGTTCATTGAGGAGGATTGATTGCCGATTCAAATGTACTTTCGCCAGTTTACCGAAAAATCGGGCCGATTTGTTTTCGCGGCAGTTTCATTCGTATGCCATTCGTGGGTTGCCTCCTTTCCTTCCTTTTGTGGCCTTCAGTCGGTGGGAGCCGTCACGCAATCCACTGAACATGGCAGCTCGACAACATGGTGCCACCACGGCGCGTTTTAATCCCCGTCTGCGATATCCTCGCCGCCATCCCGAGTCAACATCGCGCGAAAACGGTCCCGGTCGATCGACATCGCAACGAATCGCGTGGAACCGTCGGCAAACGCCACGTTAAAACCGCCGGCGTGACTGGTCGCCCCGTCGTCTGTCAGCAGCTTGAGGTTATCGACCAACTCGTCGAACTCCAAATCCACCGGCTCCATCCAACTCCCTGCGAATCCTCGCACCTCGACTAACAACAAAGTATTGGACAATCCACCGACCGCGTCCTCCATGGAAACCGCCTCCGCTCCGGGAAACAGCGTGCGCGGACCGACGACCACCATGTACGAAAGGTCCCGATCCGGATTGTTGGGACACCTATAGATCGGAAAATTTAAATCGTCGAAACCCCGGTTGTGCGGGCTGTCCCACGGTTCATCCAATCGAATCTTGTCGTAAAGATTTTGAGCCTCCAGGTAAGGGAGCAGGAACGTGCGCCAACTGTGCAGCCGCCGGCCATCTTCGTCCACCGTATAAGCTGGCGGCAAACTCCGGTGGTCCCGTTGGTAGTCATGAAGCGCCAACGCGATTTGTCTGAGATTGTTACTGCAATTCGCCCTATGACCCCTGCGAATCGTTTGGGGATCGGGCCACAAGTGCGGAAGTATAACCAGCGTGCCGAGCGCCAGCCCGACCGTGCCAACGATGCAAAGTAACCAACTCCGCCGCGCCCGGCGCAGAGCGAGATCGGCGATAAATGTTGCCGAATGTTCGACTCGACTCGGGTCGATCGTGATTTCGCCGCCGCAGTGACCACAAGGCCTCGTCTCTCCCACGTATTCATCCGCGACTTTCGTGCTGGTTCCACAATGCGGGCAAGTCAAGGAAATCGGCATCGTATCGCCCCTGCATGCAACGCCGTAGCGTAATTTGGGTGGGGAAAAAGCGGGGTTTTCAAGAAGGAGTAAAGTTGGGAAAAGCCGGATTCCCCGGTACAACAATCTGAAACCTATCAGCTTGAAAGGAATCCGGCTGATGTCTAACTCGACAAAA
>JBGTDM010000292.1:0-4794 GCA_041748315.1 Pirellulaceae bacterium | reverse complement strand
GGTAGTCCCAGGCATACCGATCGCAATTTGCTCAATAGAGCGGCACGTGACTTTTGAGTCATATTCGGTATTTCAAGGAAGTCGCTTAGGATGTAATAACCATCGAATCGCAACAGCGGATTAGCGTTAAATACCACAGTCGTGACGGAACTCAAGAACATGATGTTCAGGCAGATATAGCTAAGTAACCCTGGATTTGCATACCACCATACAAAGGTACAAATCGAAGCCAGGATAACTTCCACATACATACCCGCAGCACCGATAATTATCCGATGCCACTTATTTTTGAGCACCCAGGAATCTGTCGTGTTGCAATACATAACCGGCATCAACACGAGTAACATGAAGCCGATCTCGTGACATTCGCCACCATAATGTTTGCACGCCAAACCGTGTCCCAATTCGTGCATTGATTTGGTAATAACCAATAACAACCCCATCAGGACCAGATTTTGTATGCCGAAAAATTGTTGCATTTGCGGCAGTTTGGCGACGACTTCATTGGCGTTCAGCACCACAAGCAAGCCGGCAGCAATGACAAGGGCAATGCAACAGAGCACGGCCCATGGATGAAAGAGCCAGGAGGTCTTGGGATAAAGCCAATTCAAAAAACGTTCCGGATCGACTCCCGGAAAACGAATGGACAATAAATTGGTAAATCGCCCAAACCATCGCATTCGGTTGAGCTTGCTCCGACGTTCCAAAAGTCGAGTCGCCTGACCGAACCGTTTTCCCACCAGCAACCCGCGCTGATACAGCGATCCCACCAGTCCGCGAACATGAGCTTCTTCAACCGCTGAGCCGCCAAATAGCCGGCTCAAAGCGGTTTGGATCTGGTGAAATGTCGATGCACCATCGAGCATATTAAAGACCAGAAACTCCGGTTCGCGAACCCGATAGTACTTCAGCGTTACCGGGTCTTTCAAAATCCAGCATTTTTCCCCTTGGAACTCGCTAGCCGAGATCTGAATGTCTCGACGCCTTCGCAGCTCGATCGGTTGATGCGAAGTGTCGCCAAAGTCGTGAGTCGAAACGGTGTCGGCCATCTTACCAGCTATAACAGTCGAAAGAGAATCTTGCTTTGAACAAATTCGAACAGGTCATGCAGCCAGACATAACCGAGACTCGCTTTTCCAAGGTGCACTTTGGCTCGCACATCGGTGCGGACCTGTCGAAAATCAGCATCGTCCTCATTGATTTTGGCACGCACCCGGATGATCCGACCCGAAGTTGGATCTTCGATTGTGGCTTTCGCGATCTCAACAACTTCCCCGGTAAATGTTTTGGCCGTGTCTGATGCGATCATGAACGTGACTTTAAGTGGCACCTTTGAACGTCGTTGTGCCTCAAGGATCTTTCCCCCATATTTATCCGCAAGTGACAACTCGACAATCCACGCTCCGTCCAACCTTCCGATTTCCAATAGTCGTTGGCCGTGAGCTACCGGGCGGTCGCCGAGTTGATGTTCGAGCTGCCAGGACAACACCTGCCCATCGATCGGACTTTTAACATTAAGTTTTTCTTTTCGCTGCGTTGCAATGAGCAGCTCCTCACGCAAGGTAATCAACATCTCGCCAAGCTTCGAACGCTCCACGTTGAGCATGGCTGTTTGAGAGGCATCGGCTCCGCGCTGATCGGCTCGCATCGCTGCTTGAACGATTGCCTCGATTTGTTTCTCCGTCGTACTAATCTTTCCGTTTAACTCTTCCAAGTAGATTTCAAGTTGATCGCTAGTCATTTGAATCAGTAACTGGCCCGCGGTTACTGAGTCACCATGCTTTACTAGAACTCTTTGAACCTCGCCATCGACTTCAGCGAAAACATTTCGTCGCTGTTCGGGGAGAAGCGTGCCGTCTGCATGAATTTTGAAGTCGATCTTTACCGTAACCAGGAGGAGCATGATGAGCGCAGTGACGGACAATCCCGCCAACAGCTTGTTTCGGCGACCCCGTAAACGGAATGAACTGAGCTTGCCTAAACGATCGATTAGAGTAAAGAAAGGCAGGTTCTGATGTGTGAGGGCATTGCCGAATGCACTTTCCGCGTGCTGCTGCAGCAGCTCGATTCCGCGTCGCTTGGGTAGCAATGACCCGTCGCCAAATTGTTCTAAGACCAAGGCGCCCACGATCTCTCCCTGCTCGGCTGTTGGCGGTTGAGTCTCCAACGGAGTCGCTGGCTGCGAGCCGGTTTGTTGAGACTTTACCGGTAGCACGTCGCAGCGCATCGGCAGGATGACGATCTCGCGCGCCCGGGACAACCCTTGATAATTGTCAAGACTCGCACTTAAGACTTGTGCGGATTCATCATCAGAACCCTCATTCGCATGGGTCGGTGAGTCAACGTCGGGCCACATGGGTTCGCCAGTAAGCATCTGGATTCCGACCAACGATTCGAGTGCCCGGATACTGTTGGATCTTGCCGCTAATTCGGACTGTCCACTGAATGCGATCGCCTTCCAACGATTCCCGGTTTTTCTTAACACGGCGACCCTGTCGCAATCGGTCAAGGCTTGCACCTCATTAGCGATTTCGAACGCAGTCTGGCGAAGATCAAGGCTACGATGGACGGACTTAGCAAAGTGATCAATGGCCAACAACCCTGAATGGTGAGTGATCGCGAGCTGCGATTCATCCGATGCCAGGGAAGTATTGGGTTCTGAAAATTTGAATTCTTCCGACGCCGCTTCGCAAAACGAGGTCAACGATTGCCCAATTTCGCTCCGTTGATCGTTCGGAACAGGGCGATCAAAAACGACTTCGATCACCATTCGGGAACTTGGCCGAGAAATCGACGCTAGCGCAACGGTTTGCGAATGGCCATCAACATTGATATCAGCGAAAAAAAGGGCTTTTCCCGCACCGTCTGCGCGTTGCAACAGCTTGATATGTTCATGCTCAGACAAGTTAATCCGCAGCGTATTTCCCGACTTGATGTGTTGCGCAATGATCCTGAACTGGCCGTTCGAGCAATCCCAGGCGATCGTCGCAATCGCCCCAATTTTATTGGTGACGATCGGCAGGAATCGGTTATAGAAACCGGTCGATCCAAGACCTGCGTGCAACGGTGTGGATCCGATTTGCGAAGAATCTGTCGTTTTCAATATACTCCCCGTGTGGAAATGTTTAGTTTATATTGTAAAGTCAGTCGTCGGATTGCTGAACGGTTGAATGGCGTCCACATTTGAATTTACCGGATTCGTGGGGAATAGGGGTTTTTCTCTAATCTGGTAAGTAAGGTTTTCCGGTTTAAACCGAACAAGCGTAAGTATTGCTCGGTGCGGACTCGCCGAAGTGGGTTTTAACGGTCAGATTCCGGAATCCTAGACCGAATTCGCCTTACGTGCGAAAGGCAATTTCATTGAAAGGACTTGGCTAAGCTCAATCGCGCCTCGTGTCCATGGTATTGGTGGTTTAACTCAAACGAAAAGTCGTGAACGAAAATCGAAATGAGGCTGATGGCCAACGTGACCTGAATCCAGAAAACTGGTTAGACCAACATGGAGACTTTTTGTTTAATTATGCATTGACACGCCTTCGGGATCGAGAAGCGGCGGAAGAGGTCGTACAGGATACGTTTGTTGCTGGGATCAAGGGGCTTGAACAGTATTCGGGTCGTGGTGTTGAGCGAGCCTGGTTACTGGGGATCCTTAAACGAAAAATCGTTGATCTGATTCGTAAACGAGTGCGAGCCCGCACGAGTGGCATTCCCGATTCGCAAGATGATATTACCGAAATGTTGTTTGATCAGAGCGGAAAATGGAAATCAGATCCACGGATTTTCGGCGAATCCCCTGAGGCAAATTTAAACACTCAGGATTTTTGGCGAGAATTGACCGATTGCATCGACGGCCTTCCCGACAAACAAGCAGATGTATTCACCTTGCGTGAGTTGGAAGAAAAAACGAGTGAAGAGATATGCAAGGAATTGGGACTCACGACGACGAATCTATGGGTTTTGCTGCATCGCGCTCGCCTGCGACTGGCGAATTGCCTGAAACTTAAATGGGGAGTTGTCAATTGATGCTAAGTTGTAAACAGGTTTCAAGGCTGATCTCGGATTCTCTTGAGCGAAGACTAACGTTTTGGGAGAAGTTGCAACTCAAATTTCATATCGTAATGTGCAAGCTCTGTGCCGGCCATAAGCACGATTTCGAAAAGTTGCGGCAGTTGATCCAATCGAAAATCAACGAAGTCGAACAGACTCAAGCCAACGGTTTGAGTGTTGAAGCTCGTCAACGAATTCAACACCTGCTCGACTCATTGCAATAACACCTGTCATTGCAAATTCTCTGCTCGTCGCATCCCCTCCGTCCGTACAATCGTTGGAGTTCACGCTTCAGCGTGTTTTCGTCACGCCGTTACCAACCATTGCGCGAAGAAGGATGGCGCGGACAGCCTAAAGGCTGAACTCCAACGTTGGAGTTCACGCTTCAGCGTGCTTTTCGTGACTCAATTACCAACCATTGCGCGAAGAAGGATGGCGCGGACAGCCTAAAGGCTGAACTCCAACGTTGGAGTTCACGCTTTAGCGTGTTTTTTGAATGTAATTGTTGGAGTTCACGCTTTAGCGTGCTTTTTCGTAATTCAGTTACCAACCATTGCGCGAAGAACGTAGCACGAACAGCCTGAAGGCTGAACTCCAACGTTGGAGTTCACGCTTTAGCGTGTTTTCGTCACGCCATAACCAAGCGTTGCGCAAAGAAGTTAGCGCACGAACAGCCTGAAGGCTGAACTCCAACGAAGAGCGATCGTCAGTCAAGGTTTCTACGCGATCCGCAACCGCTCACTCCAG
>JBGTDM010000291.1:0-25076 GCA_041748315.1 Pirellulaceae bacterium | reverse complement strand
TTGTGGGCAACGGTGCGTTCAGGTCAAAGTGTCGGCCTGAGGATGTGTCGGCCTGAGGACAGGCCGACCTACTGTAGCTGCCGCTGTCCCCAGCGGCAGATGGCCCCTCTCGACGCTTTCCATGTGAGAAATGCGGGCTAGACTTTGAAGAGGAATTCCTTGGACAATTGGAACCTGGTGTGCAACTTGTGCTTTGTCCAGGTTAGAGATTAGGGTTAGCCGGTGTGCGCGAGCACCCGGTTCAGGCCGTAAAAACCCTAGCGCGTTCCGGCCGATACTCAGCAATCCGAACTCTTAATATTGACAAAGCACTTGTTCTGAAGAAAGCAAGGCCATCTTGGCGGGTAATTTCAAAAAGCTGAACCTGTTTGCTTAGGCAAATCGTAAAGCTTTTCGATCGTATCTCGGTAAACCAAAACGATATGTTCTCGACGCAAACTCCGCTTGGCAGTTAACATTCCATTTTCAACCGTAAAAGGATCACTCACGATCGCAAATCGACCGATCTGCTCGTACTTGGAAAAATCCTGAAGTTGCTGGTCGATGATGGCACGGAGTTGGTCATTTGGAGACTCACTGGCCTCATTCGGCTCATAGTCGGGAGACAAGACAATCAGGGCAATCAGGAAATCTCGCTGGTTGCCGTAGATCATGCATTGTGCGATGGCCGGATGCTCCACGAGTCGATTTTCAATCGGGATCGGTGCAATTTTTTTTGCACCAGTGGTGATGATCAGTTCTTTCTTGCGACCGATAATGTACAAATATCCATCGTCGTCAAAACGTCCGATATCGCCGGTGTGCAGCCAACCGTCGATCAAGGTTTCCGCTGTCGCGACGGCGTCGTTGAAATAGCCACACATGATGTTCTCACCCCTGGCCAACACCTCTCCATCTTCGGCAAGCCGCAATTCCACACCAGGCACCGCCTTTCCCACCGAACCGATTCGGCATTCTCCGACGCGATTCGATGAGAGCACTGGAGACGACTCGGTAAGTCCATAGCCCGTTACCAAACCTATTTCCCGTTCGTTGAAGTAACTGAATACATGGTCGGCCAACGGCGCCCCACCGCAATTGCATACGATCGTTCTTCCACCCATTAACTCCGATAACGCCACTGGGTCGTTAAGCCGCTGTTGTCGTTCGAGTTCGCGATAACATTTCTCATAGAAGTACGGAACGCCGTTAATGTAGGTTGGCCTGACCTGTTGCAAGTCAGCAAAAATATCTGTCCAGCCCCGTGAAAGATATGTTTCGCAACCGGCAGCAATCCAAGTGTATAAATCGCACACTCTGGCAAAGACATGTGATAGCGGAAGAAAACACAGCCGGACATCTTCGGGTCCCAATGGAAGCGTCGCCAACTTGGAGTTCACGTTTGACCAAACATTGCGGTGGGTCAACATCACCCCTTTCGGTTGCCCCATCGTCCCAGATGTGTATAAAATCGAAATCAAATCGGTCGGTTGAATGCGGCTGGCAAGTTCCGCAAGCTGACTCAAGGAGATGGTTCGCGCCTGGTGAACCTGTTCCCGCCAATCGACATGAACTGGGGGCGATTCAACGTTAGTCACGGATTCCGAGATTGTGCCTTTGCGCTCATCACAGGCAACATCGAACACGAAAATGGGAACTGAATGTTGCAGTTGACCCAACTTTCGATACTGAGCGTGTGATGAAACCAGGATAAGCTGTGGTTCACAATGATCGATCAGCGCGCAAGTCTGCTTGGCCGTTAATTCACTGTGCAGGGGAACGTTGACGGCACCGATCATTTGGATCGCCAAATCGGCGACGATCCATTCGCATCGATTCTCTGAGATCAAGACGACATGTGAACCATGGCAGACGTTACAATCGAGCAATGCACTCGCATACCGACAAACTTGCTCGGATAATTCAGACCAATTCCACCCAAGCCATTCCTGCCGACTTGGGTCAAACCAGACCAAAGCACGTTTGTTTGGGGATTGCCGCACCCGCGAAACAAACAGATCGGCTACCGTTTGTTGCGCCAAGACGTTCTTGTCAGCCATAAAGCTTCCCGCCATGTTCAATCCGTTCGCGTAAGCGCGCGGGAACGACCAGGGTCTGCCGAAGTTGAGCAACGGATTCGATCTGCTGAACTAACTCAACAGCCGTAAACCGGTCAGCCCAAAACAAAGGCCCGCCCTGATGGGCCGGGAAGCCAGCACCATGAACCGCACAAAAATCAATTTCTCGCACGTCACGAACGATTCCTTCCTCCAATATCGCGATGGCCTCGACCACCATAGGCAGCAACAAATTGAATTGAATCTGCTTAGAGTTCAAACTCAGTTTAGACGGTCCATCAATCGCATTCCGCAACACATCTCGCAACTGTGCATCGCTCGTCGCTCGACCCGTCGCATAGCTAAAAAACCCTGATCCGCTCTTTTGCCCCAGTCGTCCCGCTTTGATTAAGTGAGGCAGCACTTTCGAACGTCCGACCAGATGCGGTCGGCGCTCGGCAAAGATAATTCCTGCATAAAACAAGGTATCAACTCCAATCGAATCGATCACTTCCAAAGGACCGGCTTCAAAGCCAAATCTCATGGCCGCATCTTCGACGGATTCCGGGGGGATTCCAGCGGTGACTAGGTTTACAGCTTGATCCAACATCGGTGCCAGCAAACGATTGACGACAAAGCCAGGTGCATCGCCGACAATGATCGGTGTCTTCCCGATTGATTTTGCAATATTCACCGCCGTCACAAGCGTCGATCGATGCGTTGCCGATGACGGGATCACCTCGCAAAGACGCCGTTGTTCAACTGGATGACAGACGTGGAATCCGATCAACTGTTGTGGACGTTCCAACGCCTTCGCCAAATCCAGGATCGGAATGGTTGAGGTATTGCTGGCAATAATCGCGTGGGGCGCGAGTTCTTTTTCGATTCGCGATAGAACATCACGTTTGATTTGCAGATTTTCGACGATCGACTCAATCACAAAATCACATGAAGCCAGCCCTGACAATTCCGCAACCATTTCGGCAGACACATTCTGATCGACCAACTGATCGACCAGGACCCGAGTCGTTTCAGGACGAGCATCATAGATCAGCATCTCACAATTCAATGCCGTCAGCGCCTGCGCCAGTTGACGTCCCATTTGACCTGCACCAACCACACCGAGTGTTCGGATTGGAATCCCGGTCATTTCCTTGGATTGATCGTTTTCTTGCCTTTGCAGTGTGGGATTCTTTTTAATCCATTCATCGACAAAAAACATATTGAGCAAACCTCGGCTTGAATCGCTCCCCCACACCTCGGACATGGCGATCCCTTCACTTTCGCCCGCTTCCGCAAGATTCATCGATGCAGAACGGATCATATGTTCGGCGACGGTCAGCGGGGCAAACGGATGGATCGCGCGATTCGATTCGATTTTACGCACCCAATCATCCAGCGAGTTATGTTTGATTTGACTGGCGATGATTGGGGAATTCATCATGCTGCGACGACTCCTCAGTCGCTTCCGATCACATCGATCAATCAGTTCCATTGCGACGGGGATCAGTTCATTCTGAGGGACAACGTCGTCGACTAACAGAAAAGCATCCGCCTCGTCGGAGTTCATCAGTCGACCGCTCACGACAAGTTCAATACCCTCTGCCAAGCCAATCAGCCGTGGCGTCCGAGCTGTTCCACACCACCCCGGGATCAATCCCAGATTGACTTCCGGTAGGCCGAGCAATGTATTTCGCGCGTCGCTGCAAATTCGAAAATCACAGGCCAAAGTCAATTCCAAACCACCGCCCACGCAAATCCCATGAATTGCGGCGACCGACGGGAAGGGGAATGTGCCCAATCGAGCAAAAACGCGTTGCCCCTGCCGACAAAAGGCTCGAATATCGTCAGCGGGCCAGTCGAGCGACTCCCAAATCAACTTCAAATCCGCGCCAGCAAAAAATATCCTGGACTTGGCTGAGAATAAGATCAATCCTCGAATAGATGCTTGTTCCGATTCCAGTTGATCGAAATGCGATGCCAACTCGTCAAACATGGCCTGGGTCAAAACGTTAGCGCTTGTGCCGGGCATATCAAATGTAAGCAACACAATGCCAGGCGCCGGTTCACTCCGACAAATCGCCGATTGAATATCCTTAGGTGGGGCCATCAAATCAATTAAATCTATGTGGAAAGGGGGGCAAACAACCGGGATGAACTGGGATCAACTGGGATCAACCGATACGGACGATCGATTTCGACACTCGATGGCGACTGCCCGGAAATCAATCGTCAACTCACCAGCATCGCCCCTTGTATTTGCAGCCCATTTTGAGCGACAATTCAATAAATGCTGAATCCGACTCGAGGCGATCTTACGGCCAACACCGTAACGACTTACCGATCACACCGTAGGGGATGACCAATGCGAGCAATTTTATTTCTACTCGTGATTTTACTGGTTTCGGCAGGTTGTCGTAACGGGGTTCAATCTGAAATCAATGTCGAACAGGTTGCCCAGGACGATGCGCTATTCCTTGAATTTCAGCTAACGATCGCAAAATCGTCCGAGGAACAGGCGACAATGATCATCCCGGCCGTCGTGGGTACGACTGTTTTTGAACTCATGCAAATCGGTGCCGAACTCGATTTACTGACGCTGGATGATTTCAGCGAAACGGGTGGACAAGTCTTTGTAAAGGCCCTGAATGGGCTGGCCAATGACGCAGCCACCGGCAGATATTGGGTTTACTACGTTAATGACAAGCTGTCGAAAGTCGGATGTAGCAGCTACCGACTCGAAGCGGGTGATCAAATCCGCTGGTCCTACGAGGGGTCACCGTTCTGACGAGAAATCGCCACGGCACGGATCGTATCTTGTTCATCCCGTAGCCCGTCTTATTCGCACTTCACCATGAGGTGCAAAAAGTGCGAACTAGACGCCGCGGCTTCTGGCCATCGCTAATTCCGCTTTTTGAATGAATTCCGGATCGCGAGTATGTTCGAATGCTCGTTGGTAGGCGATACTTAGAGCCGAAAAATTAAATGGATCACCAGGTTCCAATTCGACAACCCGTTCGGCGTGTTGAACCGATTTTTCGTAATCTTTGACCGTGTGGTATAAGACGGACAATGCCATGTGAGCTCGGACAAAGGTGTCGTCGATTGCTAACAACTCCAACAGTTTTTCGATGGCACCCTGCGGGTTGCCGTCGTTTTTGAGAGCCGTCGCTTCGTTCTCAAGTTTAAGCAATTGTTCAGACATTGGGTCACCCATCAAGGGAATTCATGAAACGTTTTGATTGCGTGGCCTCGGCCAGCATGCTTTGTTGGGCGGCACCGCAGTCCCTGCTGCCAAATCATATTTCGGTTTGGCATGCTCGCGAAATCGAGTTGAAACATGTTTCATCACGGGATCGAGTTTAGCCGAGCGGCATGAATTAATCTATGTGGCAACCGAAAAACCGATGCGAGAAACCACCGGGTTAGCGATGCTTTCGGTATCGACTCGCAGGCGATGGTCCCTCGGTCGTTTAAACGGTTGACGTCCAGTAAGTCAAGAAACTAAGGAGAGTTCGCCCTCGGAAGCAAACTCTCCCGGAAAATCTGTTAGCGACCGGGCATTGAAACCGGGGGAGCAACTTAGCGTTTGTTACGCAACGCGGCTTGTGCCGCTGCCAATCTTGCGATGGGAACGCGGAACGGCGAGCAGCTAACATAATCCAATCCGACGCGGTGACAGAAATCGACGGATGCTGGATCACCACCGTGTTCACCACAAATGCCGATTTTTAACTTCGGTTTAACTTGTCGACCTTTGGTAACTCCCATCTCAACCAGTTGTCCAACTCCAGACTGGTCCATTGAAACAAAAGGATCGAAGGGAAGGATTTCTTGCTGCAGATAATCAGGCAGAAAAGTGCCGATATCGTCACGGCTGAAACCAAACGTCATTTGTGTTAAGTCATTTGTACCGAAACTAAAGAAATCTGCATGTTCGGCGACTTCATCAGCGGTCAACGCCGCGCGAGGAATTTCGATCATGGTCCCGATGATGATATCCAATTTACCGGTGTGGCTCTTAGCCTTCACGACCGCTTTAATGGTTTGCTCGGTTTTGGTTCGAAGCAACTCCAATTCGATGGCCGTTCCGATCAATGGAATCATGATCTCGGCTTTTGCATCGATCCCTTTCTTGCCACAGTTGATTACGGCTTCGACAATTGCGGTCACCTGCATTTCCAAAATCTCAGGGTAGGTGACACTTAACCGACAACCACGATGTCCCAACATTGGATTCATTTCGTGTAGCATCGAAACGCGACGCGCAATTTGTTTAACGTTGACGTTCAATTCCTTAGCCAACACTGCCTGACTCTTTGCATCGTTGGGCAGGAATTCGTGCAGCGGAGGATCCAACAATCGAATGGTCACCGGTAGTCCAGTCATGGCCTTGAATATGCCTTCAAAATCTTTCCGCTGATGCGGTAATAATTTTGCCAGCGCTTTACGTCGATCGGGTTCGTTCTCAGCCAGAATCATTTCCCGCATTGCCGAAATTCGATCTTCTTCGAAAAACATATGTTCCGTGCGGCAAAGTCCGATCCCCTCAGCGCCAAACTCACGAGCGCGTTTGGAATCCGCTGGGTTGTCAGCATTGGTGCGGACTTTCATCTGACGGTACTTGTCGGCCCATCCCATCACGGTCAAGAAATCACCGGAGATTTTTTTTGGAACACTGGTCGGAACTTCACCTGCCATGACCTCGCCGGTTGCGCCGTCGATCGACAGCACGTCATTGTGGTTGAAAACGGTGCCGTTAACGGTGATCCGACGAGCTTTTTCATTGATATCAATTTTACCGGCACCGGCGACACAACAACGCCCCCATCCTCGCGCGACAACGGCCGCATGGCTGGTCATGCCACCCGTACTCGTCAGAATTCCGGCGGCACAATGCATGCCATCGATATCCTCAGGACTGGTTTCTCTTCGAACCAGCAACACTTGCTCACCGGCTGCCGTGCGTTTTACAGCTTCTTCGGCGGTAAACGCCAACTTGCCCACCGCAGCGCCAGGCGATGCGGGGAGCCCTATGGTCAACACATTGGCTTTGGCTTTCTGAGCTACTTCAAAACTGGGAAGTAACAACTGGATCAAATCATTAGCAGGGAGTCGCAGCACGGCCGTTTTCTCATCGATCAACTTTTCCTTTACCATATCGCAAGCGATCTTGACGGCAGCCGCACCCGTTCGTTTTCCGGTTCGAGTCTGCAACATAAATAACTCACCGCGCTCGATGGTGAATTCGATATCTTGCATCTCCTTGTAGTGCTGCTCAAGAATATCCTTGATTTTTATCAGTTGGTCAAAGACCCGTTTGTTCCATTTTGGCATTTCCTGGACTGGCTGCGGTGTACGGATTCCCGCGACCACATCCTCTCCCTGTGCATTGACCAGAAATTCGCCATAGAATTTATTTTCTCCAGTGGATGGATTTCGTGTGAACGCTACCCCCGTTCCCGAATCGTTCCCCATGTTACCGTAAACCATCGACTGAACGTTGACCGCCGTTCCCAACAGTCCCCGAATTCCCTCCTTTTCACGGTAGCTGATGGCCCGTGTCGCCATCCAACTCTTGAAGACCGCTTCGACCGCCAACGTCAGTTGTTGCATCGGATCTTGTGGAAACGATTGATTCGTAAACTGCTTATAAATCGATTTGTACTCGACGCACAACTCGACCATGCCTTCGACAGGTACATCGGTATCAGTTTCGACCTTGTATTTCTTTTTCAGTTTGCCAAACGCCTGTTCAAAATGTTCATGGTTAACGTCCATCACCACATTGCCGTACATGTTGATCAGTCGGCGATACGCATCAAAGGCGAATCTGCGATTTCCCGTCGCAGTGGCTAGACCTTCGACCGACACATCGTTCAAACCCAAATTAAGGACGGTGTCCATCATTCCGGGCATCGATACCGCCGCACCACTGCGTACCGATACCAGCAATGGGTTGGCCGCATCACCAAATCTTTTTCCCAATTCCTTTTCCAAGGACTTGATGTTCGTAGCGATTTGATCGGTCAAATCACTGGGTAATTTCTTACCGTGCTTGTAGTACGTCGAACACACTTCCGTTGTAATCGTAAATCCGGGTGGGACTGGCAAACCGATACTCGTCATATCGGCAAGGTTTGCACCTTTGCCACCAAGAATACTTTTGCTGACACCCTTTCCTTCGGTGCGACTCTTTCCAAAGTAATATATTGACTTCGTTGGCTTGTCAGAATTCGCCTTACCATTTGTGGCGCTGGCGGTTTTTCCCTTGGGGTTCGATGCAACTTTGCCCATCTAATTTCTTCTCGTGCAGAATGTTAGTTTGTTTCCCGACGCGGCTGTCCATGGCCGCTGCCTCCTGTGAAGCCATTGTTGAATTGCAAAGTCATCTTGAATTCCATGAATGGGAACTGCTTGAGACTGAGCTGATTCGCTTTGGTTCAACACCGGGTCGCGCCTTGGAATTCCCTGCGCGACATCTGATCACCATACCGGCGT
Source organism: Pirellulaceae bacterium (assembly GCA_041748315.1). Classification (GTDB taxonomy): domain Bacteria; phylum Planctomycetota; class Planctomycetia; order Pirellulales; family Pirellulaceae; genus CALMEE01. The sequence goes on along the minus strand of JBGTDM010000291.1, from coordinate 16,539 downwards.
TTGCCAATTTCGTCAATTAAAGGGGGGAGTCATCGAGGTCGTGCTATCGATTTTTTGAACTAAATCGCCGCCTGGGTTTCCGAGCATGATTCGCAGCACAGAAAAAAAATATGCATGCCGAAAAATGCATGCCAACTCGCCTAAGGCTAACGAATCTGACCGGCATGGGCACCAACGGAATCTAATATCCCGTTATGTCGCCAGTTGAACAAAATCACATCGATGAACTGTTGTAGTCCTTACGGTTGGCAAAAGCCCGATCGAGTACCCAAACCAATCACCGCTTTGACGTTGGTAAATTTATGGAGGTCCAACGCGCCGCAACGAATAACTGGAAAAACGTAACCGCTCGCCAACGGGGCCCCGGGTTCGTTCCACAGTTTAAACGGATCCTTCGCTACCGAGTAATCGTGATCCGAGTCTCGTCCTCAAAGATGACTTCAATATCAGTGGGGATCCATTTGTCACCGGACTTGGTCATGGTTCCACCAACTTCGGCCGTTCCGTTTGGACCCTTAACCGTGATCTCAATTTCCGCCTTATTATTTGTGATGTTAGACTGGAATCGACCTTGTTCAAAAACCGAAACTTGTTCAATGGGTACTCCCAGCTTCGATGTCACCTCATCATTCTGATTTAAATTCTCCACCATATCATTGATCGGCTGCATGATTGCCGAACCGAACATTGATGCTCCGAAATAGCAACTCGCCACACAACCAAGCAATAAAATTAATAGCACAACAAGAATGATAATGATCCACTTCAAGGCCCCACCCCCTGATGTCGCTTGAGCATGTTGTGGGGGCAACCCGCTACCAAACTTTGGATCAGCCGTATTGGGATCAAAACTCATTTTGCTATCTCCGGGACCTGTACTTGATGAACTTCGGTTCAAATCTAACAAATTCGTTCGGTTCCTGCGAGAACCCCGGAACCAATGTCGACAAAATGGTTTAAAATTGTAGAAGAAAACTAATCCCATTCATGGTTCGCGATCAGGAGAAACCGATGCGGAAAAAAAGTTTAGCGGTGATTTGTGTCGGAGCAGTTCTTGTAACGCTCTCGTCATTACAGGCTCAGGAGGAGCAAGACCAAAAACGACAACAACCACCGCGTGAAAAGCGAGCAGCAGTCAATGATAACGCTCCCAAAGTCGGTGATAAAGCTCCAACATTCGTGTTGAAGTCACTTGATGGAGAAACTGAAACCGATTTGACAGCCTTTCGAGGAGACAAACCGGTCGTATTGTTATTCGGCAGCTATACGTGACCTCCATTTTTGAATCAGGTTGATTCAATGGAAGAGATGTATCAGACGTATAAAGATGTCGCCGAATTCCGTTTAATTTACATTCGTGAAGCCCACGCCGCCGATGGACGCCGCCCCGTGAAATACGCGATCGAAAAGGGAATCAACGAACACACTTCGCACGCGGATCGTTGCAAGACTGCCGAAATTCTGTTGAAGGAAAAAACTCTCAATATCCCCATGCTTATTGATGAACTCGATAATAAGGTCGGCGAGGCCTATTCTGCCTGGCCCGACCGAGTCTTTTTAGTACGCAAAGATGGGACACTGGCTGTGGCTGCCGATCGGGGTCCCTGGGGTTTCAAACCAGGCCTGGACGCAGCGGAAGAGTTTTTGGCCAAGTTCAAAAAGACCGGGAAGGAACCCGATACGCCTGCTGCTGAAAGAGCAGACTCCGATTCAAAATCGAAAACCCCAGACGAATCCCCGTAAGATTTGCCGAAGTACCGTTGGCTAATTTTGCCGAAGTACCGTCGGCAAATGAGGTGCATTTCATCTGGCGGGTCAATTCCCGCCAGATGATGCTCATTCAGGCAGAAACCTGGTTTTAACATCATGGACCGAGAGCGCTCAATGGTTTCCTTGGTGCAACGTGCTCAGTGGATTTGCACTTTCCCCTCACCCGGAACGACTTTGCCAATCACCGTATAGTCGTAACCGGCATCGTTTAAGATGCGGCAAATCTTTTCTGCGTAATAGGGGCTGACTATTAACGCCATCCCAATGCCCAGATTGAAGACGCGACGCATTTCGGATAATTCGACATTTCCCAGCCGTTGCACCCAGGAAAAGGGGGTTGGCCAAGTCCAGGAATTCTGATCGATCATGACATCCAGATGCGTTGGCAAAATCCGTTCGATGTTCTCCTGCAATCCACCCCCGGTGATGTGGGCGATGCCGTGGACCACATTTTTGACTCGGTAGTGCCGTAAAACGTTGCGGATTGCGGCAGCATAGATGCGTGTGGGCCTCAATAAGATCTCCCCCACGGCCGCACCTAGTTCATCAACATAATCACGACAATCGCTTTTCGCCACATCAAACACGATTTTGCGAACCAGGCTATAACCGTTGGAGTGAAAACCGTTTGCGTGAAGGCCGATTACAATATCGTTTGCACCAATTTGTCTACCGTCAATCACGTTTTTGTTTTCAACGACGCCAACTGCAAATCCAGCCAAGTCGTAATCGCCATGCTGGTACATATCCGGCATGATGGCGGTTTCTCCTCCCAACAATGCCGCTTCAGACTGTAGACAGCCCTCGCTGATGCCGCCGACAATCTGTTCAAGTAAATCCGGGTCGTCATGGGACATGGCGATGTAGTCCAGAAAGAAAAGGGGCTCCGCGCCGCAACAGATGATATCGTTTACGGACATGGCAACCAAATCGATGCCAACGGTATCATGCTTTCCAACCAACTGCGCAACCTTGAGTTTTGTCCCGACGCCATCGGTTCCAGAAACTAAAACCGGATCTCGGTACGTGCGAGAAAACAGTCGGATGCTCTCATTAAGTCGAAAAAGACCGGCGAATCCGCCGTCCAATTTCATCACACGCGATGTAAACGTACGGTGCATTAGCCGGGGGAGCCGCGACATCGATTGCTGATAGGTTTCCAAGTCAACGCCGGCGTCTCGATAGGAAACACCTCGGGTCGACCCTTGTTTGGAATCAGGAGAGTTCACTTGAGTTCATTGGCTAAATCTGGGTGGATCAATCGACGATAACGTGAGTTAATCTTAACCGAACGTCAAGACCGTTGCCCGTTCGGACCGTTGTAATCATTCGAATCTGCTAACGCATTAGTGTTTGAAGATCGTTTTTGACCTTTAATCTGGAAATGTGTCTGACGGTGAATTGCCGCAAGCAACAAATCGCGAAACGTCTTGTATAATTGAACTAGTTTAACTGGTTTACGCGACTGTGAAATCGCTCAACTTATGTCTCGTGCCGAAAGAAAATACAGGATTTCAGTCGTTTTGGTTCAGCTCGGTTAACGGTTGCATGATACGGTTGAGTTGTTGATTCAACCCGTCAATCGAGAATTCGCTGTGAGAGCTTGAAACCTTGTTAAAAATAATGCCGCATACTCATCCAGGTCTTCAATTTACTCACGTTTTACCGTACGGCGCCGTGATGCATGACGGCGGCACGCAGTTCGTCGTATTCAGTCGCAACGCGACCGAAATGCGGTTGCTGTTGTACAACGGCGTCAATGATTTGGAACCTGAAGAAGTTATTGAATTTAAACGAAACTCTGATCGTTGGGGAGACATCTGGAGCATGTTTATTCCCGACATCAGCGCGGGACAGCTCTATCATTTTCAAGCGTCCGGGCCTTACGACCCAAGTCATGGACACCGGTTTGATCCGACGGCTCGTTTGATTGATCCTTATGCCAAAGCATTGGCCGGTAATTTCCAGGCGGGACCAGATAATATCATTCGACCGCCAAAATGCGTTGTGATTGATGATTACTTCGATTGGGAAGGGGACCGCCATTTGCGACGCGACCTTTCCGAAACCATTATTTACGAGATGCATGTACGGGGTTTTACACAGCACGCCAATAGCGGCGTACAGCATCCCGGCAGCTATCTCGGCGTGATCGAGAAGATTCCATATTTGAAGTCGCTGGGAGTCACGGCAGTTGAACTGATGCCGATCCACGAGTTTCCGATTTGTGGTTTCGATGGCAACCCCGAAGGTCAAAAAAACTACTGGGGTTATGATCCACTCGCCTTCTTTTCACCACACCGCGGCTACGCTCACAGCGACCAACTTGGAGCCCAGGTGCGGGAATTCAAGCAAATGGTCAAATCGTTGCATGCTGCTGGCATCGAAGTCATCCTCGATGTGGTGTTCAATCATACCTGCGAGGGAAATCACCTCGGGCCAACACTTAGCTTTAAAGGACTTGATAACAGTATTTATTACATGCTGGAAAATGATCGCAATTTGTACAAAAATTTCTCTGGATGCGGCAACACGGTCAATGGAAATCATCCGGTCGTGCGTGAGTTGATTTTTAACTGTTTGCGTCATTGGGTTCACAATTACCATATCGATGGCTTTCGCTTTGACTTGGCTTCAATCCTCAGCCGTGATCGCAAGGGCGTATTGATCGCAAATCCTCCACTCGTCGAACTGATCGGCGAAGACCCGTTGCTGCGCGATACCAAGATCATCGCCGAGGCGTGGGATGCCGCAGGCGCGTACCAAGTCGGTTCGTTTGGTGACTTGCGGTGGGCCGAATGGAACGGGCGATATCGTGATGATGTCAGGTGTTATTGGCGTGGTGATGCAGGATTTCGTGGCGCCATGGCAACGAGATTAGCGGGCTCTGCCGACCTCTATCAAAATGGAAACCGCGCCCCCTACTGCAGCATCAATTTCATCACCTCGCATGATGGCTTTCCGATGAATGATCTGGTGAGTTATCGCGAAAAACATAATTGGGCCAATGGGGAAAACAATGCTGACGGCGACAATAACAACTATAGCGACAACCATGGCTTTGAGGGCCATACTGAAGACCCCTTAATTAATCAGGTTCGCATCCGGCAAATCAAGAACTTTTACTCATCGTTGATGTTAAGCCAAGGTGTCCCCATGATCCTTGCCGGGGACGAGGTCAGACGAACTCAACAGGGCAATAATAACGCCTATTGCCAGGACAACGAAATTAGTTGGTTCGACTGGAATTTAACCGAAACAAATTCTGAACTGCTCCGCTTCTGTTCGGCACTGATCAAATTCCGTCGCGAACAACCGACCGTCAGGCAGACTCAGTTCCTGTCCGGCAGTCTGCAAGGGACTCGAAACCTGCCAGATGTGTCTTGGTTCAGTCCGTTCGGGACGGCACTCGATTGGACCGACAAACACCTGCCAATGATCAGTCTACTGATCGCGCCTCCGCCAAACGCGAAAGGTCAAGCGGGTGATGACCTACTGCTCCTGCTAAACCCCACATCTCACCCAGTGATGTTTTCGATTCCAACCATTGCCAAAGCAAAACAATGGACGTTGTTGCTTGACACGAGTGCGGAATCGCCAGCCGATATATTTGAGGATCGGAATGGCCCGTTGCTCGAGCCAATCGGTCAACGTTCGCTCAATTCCAAATCAATGGCTGTCTACTTGTCCAAGCTGTAAAACCACAATCTTGAACTCCCCCGGCCACAGACGACCTGGCATCAACACTACGAGCGACGATTCAGTGGCCTCAAACGAGTCTGCTTCCAGGGCAAAAACTCGAGTCCTCTGTTTACCGAATTGAAACCCTGGCAACCATCGTTGATCGTCGGTAGCCCGGCCGTGGTTTGCGTTTAGAACTCAAGTTGTTGCGATTCACGAACATTCGCTGAACTGCTGGCTAACCCGCATTTCTCACAACGATGACTTTTGCGTTGGCGATCGCTCGATTGTTGGGCAAATGCCAGTGTTGTGGGCAACGGTGCGTTCAGGTCAAAGTGTCGGCCTGAGGACAGGCCGACCTACTGTAGCTGCCGCTGTCCCCAGCGGCAGATGGCCCCTCTCGACGCTTTCCATGTGAGAACTGCTGGCTAAACATCTGCCAGAACGAATTTATCGGGATAGACCAGAGCATTCGGTTCAATCGATGCGCGCCAAATTCGCGACGGCGTACGCGGATCGCGTGAACGGTTACGGTCGCTTCAACCGTCGGATTCCGGAGAAATCAGCGACCTTGCGTCTCCGAAGTCGGACGCTTTAAAGAGAGATCGACGCGTAGGAAACGTGGTCATGACGGTGCTGAAGATGATCTTGCTGATGGTGGGTTGTTACAGCTCGCAAACAACTTAACAAAAACAGGCGACTTTGTGCCCGATTCAAGCAAACTTGGTTTGCCAATCCAGCTGTAATTTTGGATAATCAAACTTGTGAACGTTCATAGCAACCAAGGCGCCGGTCGCGTTTTTTGGTAGTTTTGCTATCCGATTGAGTAGGATGCCAAATCTCAAAAAACGAGCCGGGTTCTATGGATCATGAAACGACCGGGTTCTCTCCTGAACGTTGACGTTGGCCTTCACCTGTCTGTTCTTTCTATTTTTGGTCGGCATGTCATTCGAAGAAAAATTAAAACAAGCGATTGAGCGTGGTCAGCAACGATCATTACAGCAGGCAATTGAGCAAAAACAATTGCAAATGACCGAGGACGAATGCCGGCGCAAACATACCCATTTTCGTTTGGGAATTTCGGATGAAATTGAAACGGTCCTCAAAAAAGTCGTCGATCACCTCCCTGGTTTCAAATATGAGACGGTGTTCGGCGAACGTGGATGGGGAGGTGCAATTTTTCGCGATGATGTCCAAATCCACGTAGGCAAACGCAATACCCTTTATAGCCGACTGGAAATCACGGTGCGCCCCTATTCGCCGATCAAGGTTGTGGAATTGGCAGGCAAGGGGACCATTCGCAATCAAGAGATGTTTGCTCGAAATTTTCATGAAACCATCGACGCTGCTGAACTGGGCCATTTCTTGCAGGCCGTTGATCAATGGGTATTGGAGTATGCCGAGCAATACTCAAAAAGTTGAAAGGATGTTAAACATGGGCAATAACCGTAGAGATGAGGCAACCGATGATCCAGTCCAACACGCAACAATCGACTTGATGGACTCATCGGAAGTGAAACGTCGTTTGCATTCCAACTCACCAGCGTTCTTGGTCATTATCGTAGGTGTTTTGCTACTGTTCGTTATTTTGGTGGGATGGGTAATCGTTGCCAATGATCACCGCCCCGACTTTAACCAGAATATTCAATCTCCCGATATCGATCTCGTTGAAGAAATCAATGAGGACCCGTCATGGGAACTTCGCGGCAGCATAACCGATCTACTTTTAAAATACCCCATTGAACAGGCAGAACATCCGCTCGATCCAGCATTGTTGATTGCCAAAGCCGGGCTCAAACATCTGAAGGAGTCCGTAATCGACTACACGGCGACGGTTTCAAAACAGGAACGTGTCAACGGGAAACTGCTTGAACCAGAATTCTTCGAGTGCAAAATTCGCCATCAAAGGTTGATTGACGGAGTAGCGATTCCCAAGAGTTTCTACCTAAAATTTGTAAAGCCCAAACAAATTGCCGGTCGCGAGGTGATTTGGGTGGAGGGACGAAACCGCGACCGACTGGTGGCTCACGAGGCCGGTATTCTCGGATTGGTTCGCGTCAATCTCAACCCTACGGATCGTTTGGCAATGATGGGAAATCGCTATCCAATTACAGAATTGGGTATGGAAACTCTCATTGCTCGAATGATCGAAAAGGGAGAACGAGCGCGACAATTCGGCAACTGCGAAGTCACCTATGACCGCACGTTAGAAATCAACGGTCGAAAAGGAACGTTGATCACCATCACGCATCCCAAAAAATCAGATGAATTCGAGTTCTTTCAAGCTAAAATCTATATCGACGATGAGCATAATTTGCCGGTCGGCTACCAAGGATATCTCTGGCCAGAATCTGAGGATGGCGCTCCGTTGCTGCTTGAAAGCTACTTTTATTCTGATATCCAGGTGAATGTCGGCCTAACTGATCTCGACTTTGACCCGGATAATCCGGCTTACAAGTTCCCTTGAGCCGTCATTGAAGTCGAACGTTTAACATCGACAGCGTCTGAATTCGGCAAAAATGGAAAAGACGAATAACTTGAACTCATTATGAACTGGCCGATACGTAGCCTGAAATTCATTACTTCGGTTCGTAAAAACCTCCAAATCGAACTGGAACACGCTGGTCGCGAATCGCAAAACACATTTCGTCCGTCGTGCATATCGAGCCATTGACCGACAAATCAATCGTCAAGTCTGCTGTGGGTTGTCCGTCGGCAAGCGTGATCCTGGCCCAGAAAAGCGTTTTGCCAAAATGCTTTCCGACATCGGCGTTGAAATCAGGATCATTTTTTTTGACCACTGGTTTCTCCGCCGGGATGAATTCCTCGATCGAAAACGCGTCGGACGATTCGACCCGAATCGAAGTGACCGGAACCTGTTGATTCGATTGCTTCAGTGCATAGATACAGGAACCTTCAACCATCGCGACCGTCAACAAAACAACGCCGCCACGCCGATCATTTTCCATTTGATATTCAGCAGAGAATTGGATGTAGTCCTCGAGTTTGGGTTCCTGCGACGACACACCGGTTGACTGTAGCGTCATTGCCACAATCAAGTTGAAACAAAACAGAGGTACACCTTTCAGGGTCGACGGGACCTGTTGGATTAATGGCGGCCAATGATTTCCGTGACGCGAATGCGGTCCATTCACAATGCATGGCTGATAACCGTTGTTTCTCGCTATGTAACGACGTGCAACCTTGATCTGGTCCGAACCCATGATTGTGAACCCTCTCTTCCTTCCTGAAAATTTTGCGTATCTCCAAATCACCGTACGAACCCGTACTGGCTTTCTCCTCGGCAACCTGATTGGTGCAAGAGTAACATTGCACGTCAATTCGCGGCAACACTAATCCTACAGCGCCGGCTCGATGCAAAGCTGTAGGCCAGCCTTTCCAGGCTGACGCCGTTTACCTGGTTTGTGCCAAACCGGGTGGATTGGGTCAGCCTGGAAAGGCTGACGTACATACCTTGCGCTGTAGCACTAATTCCCTTGCGTTGGTTGCCCAGAGTTTGGATATGGGTCAAAGTGCTTTCAATCGATCGCAAAAATGGTGCAGCCGCGGTAGAATATCCTGTTCTAAAGCAAATGATCGACGGTCCACAAATAGCCAGCGCAACCAATTCACGAGTGATAGCAAAATCGTCGACTGGTCAAGTACCTTGAGCAATGCCCGTTCGTTATCGGATATAGCCGAAACCTGTTGATAGGCTTCGAGCGCATCATGCCACATCGAAGTGTCGCTCTCGCAGAAACTACCCAGCATTCGGGAGAGATCGACGGATCTCGAATCGTCGCGCATTGCTCCGTAGTCAATGATCCCCGTCACTTCCTGACCGATGAACAGTACGTGGTCATGCCAGACATCCCGGATCACCGGGTTGACGCGGACTGGAAGCCGATTCGCGTCCTGTAAGTGGGATAGCAGCCGGTCGGCTAGACAAGCGAATCCTCGCTCAGTCTGTTGGACGACGGATGAATAAGCGGGGGGCGCCCGACTCAGGCTGATCGCAGCAATCTGTGCAAATTCACCAGAGACTAACCGCTCGAGAAGTCGCTGTCTCTCTTGGACTGCGGGGCATGGCTCGATCGAGTAACCAAAACTCCCGTCTACAGCCAGATGAAATCGTGCCAGGGCTTCGACGGCCGCCGTCAGGCGTTGCCGTGTCGGGAATTCCATGAAATCGGCTCGCCCCGGCATCCACGGTTCCAGTTGAAAGATTCCCGAACTCGAACATACGAACGAATGGATTTCTTCACCGTGCCCCCGAAGTAAATGGTGAGCAGTTGGAATGGGAACCGGAACGAAGTTGCAGCCAAATTTCCCAACGGCATTCAGCACCCTATGATTCCGCCTCAGTTTGATGGAATCCACCCGGTTGGGCCATTTTCGCAAGCAATACACTTGGCCGGCAGATTCGACCTTCCAAATCATTGCACCGCTAAATCCTCCCGCATTTTCCAACGGATGGACTTGCAAGCGATGCAAATCCAGATGATCTTGGTAGCAACTGAGAATCTGTTCGAGCATCGTTTTTTCGCAAAAAGTTCACGCTCATGAAATTGGTGATCGCCATTATTCAACCTACCAAGTTGCGGGTTGTTAAAGAAGCACTGGCCGAAGTCGGCGTTGAACGGATCACCATTTGTGATTCGCAGGAATATGCCCAGCGTCCCGATCGCGTTCCAATCTTTCGTGGGATCGAAATTCGCACCGACGTATTGCGAAAGATCATGTTGGAGATCGCCGTCAACGAAGACTTTTTGGACCGAACGGTCGATACGATCTGTCAGGTGGCTCGGACCGGTGCACGCGGAACCGATGGTGACGGAAAGATCTTTGTGTTGTCTCTCGATCAGGTCATCGACACGGGGAGCGATAGGCGTGGTAAAGGTGCAATCTAACGGTGCGATCTGTAGCCTGCGATTTTCGCGCCAAGCCTGGCCGCAACGATTCTATGCTAAGTCGATGCTTCAATGAGAGGATCAGAGAGGATCAAATTAGTCGGTCGACCCATCGAACATTTCATGACGATACGATTACGAAAAAACCGAGGCAACGCAAACCGCGTTGCCTCGGCAAGTTTTTAATAAAACCAATTAACGATCTTCCCGACCAGAAAATCTGGCAGGTTAGTCGATTGGCTTTATCTCATCGCTCTCAACACCACCCAGAGGGTAGTCGGTTTCCCTTTCCGCGCTTGATCCAACACCGAATTCTTCGGCTTCCTCACTCAACTCAGGTGCCGGCGGACGGCCAGCACAACCGAGACTGAAAGGAACCGCGAACAAACCAAGAGCCAATGATAAAATTGTCAAATGCTTAAACATTAAAGTTTAACCCTCTAAGCTAACAACGACTAGTAAGGAGTTGGGGTACGACCTGTGTTAGCGCCACAGAGTTCGTACCAAGTTTCCCAGTTAATGTTGCGGCGAATGTTGTGTACCGAACCATCAGCAAACGAAACATTTGCTCCGGCTGGATGCATCGAGCCAGCGCCAACACGTGGAGCATATCGAGCATCGCCGATCATAGTAAGCGTTCTTTCGTTTACATAAGTTGTGGCACCAAATTGATCGTCATCTAAACGACCTTGGAGGTAAAGGAAGAATCCGTTACCTTCGATCGTACCACCCCAAACCCAAGCGTAGGCTGGGAAGTCACTGGCACCAGCGTTAGAGTCGCGGCGACCACGTTGGTTATTCCAAATGGAACCAATATACTCGGAAAACATAAAGCAACGGCTGGTACCGTCTTTAATCGACTCCAGCGTACGCTTTTCACGAGTAGTCATGCAACCCTTCCACATGTTCTTGGTCGCAATGTGGGTATGGGCATCGGCACCATGCATCGAAGCATAGTTCGTCTTAAAGATATCAGCATCGTTTGTAAAACGTACTATATATCCAGTCCACGACGAAGCTTGTTCATCGTTTGATCCGTTGTCCCAAGGCACATATGCCGCAAGACATGTATTTGGACCAAAACCAGTGAATGGGAATTGAATGTCATTGATGTTATCCGAAGGGCACTCGAAGTCAGGGACGCGAGTGTTCATCAGGATTCCAATGCCAGGAACTTGACCAACCCAAACATAGTATGGAGTTCCCATACTATCTGTGTACGTGCAGAAGTTCTCATTGTAATCGAAAACAATAGCTTCGGTTACGTCAGCCAATGTATCCAACTCCATGAACGGCATGACCAAACCCAAAGCCGAAGTCCACTGGGTGGACAACAACGCCGCACTAAGACCTTGGGTACCACAACCGATATCAACGGATGCTGGTGGAACACCACGAATTGCCAACACGCCGGCCGGAATTCGCTTGTTCGAGTCATGGAAATTATGGGCAGCGATCGTGATCTGACGCATGCGATTCGCACAGTCAGTTCGACGAGCTGCTTCACGTACCTGCTGCACAGCAGGTAACAGCATCGCCATCAAAATACCGATGATGGCAATAACAACGAGGAGTTCAATCAGTGTGAACCCTTTACGACGTGTAGACATACACAATCCTCCAATAAAGAAATGAAAAAACAACCATGAGTTTCCCGTCCGCACAAATTTGATGAACGATTCACGGACGTTAGACCCTACACCCTGTTAGACCAAAAAATTCCAGTAAAGTTCCAGCGTTCTATTTCACGAAAAGGTTTCGGTTAGACCGCCAACATCCAACTGGGATTTTGCAGATGATTGAATTTTTGACTAAAACTACATCTCTTGCAAGTACCAAAACCAGCAAATTCAACATTATTTAGGAATTTTGGCGTCTTCCTCCCCTTTAATGCTTGCAACGTGGAAAAAATTCACGATTTCCTCAGATTTTCTTTGCGGAGCTGTTGGTTCGGAGAGCCGATTTTCCCACTCGCGACAGTCGTAACGACAATCCATCCAACAAAACTGGGTTAATTTGACCGTGTCCTGGCGCCGAGGCGATTCGAGGATACGATGCAATTTGTTAAACATGGCCAAGACCAATATTCTCGCGCGGTTGAGTGAGCCATTCATGTTTCACCGCAAACAATCGACTCGCAACACACCATGGCGACCCGATCTTGATCGCAATCGGTATGGAATTTCGGGGTCCCACAGAATACGATTATCATGGTCCCACAATTGGCCAAGTTTCCTCATTCGGCCACATTCCAATTCGCAAAACTCGAATACCAATCGATCTCCCGTCGTAATTTTAATCGCTTATCTTTATGATCATTCCTGACAAACTGGTCGTGCCTGCCGAATTGCCAAGCGGCGAATGGAAGGGCTTTTATCTGGAAAAGCACCAACCTAACCGAGGCTGGATGCACCTCTACCTCCTTTTCGAACCGGGAACCCTGAAGGGGGAAGGGACTGATTACGTTGGTCCCTGGCACATCCAAGGGAACTTCGACGCTCAGGGGAATATCGAATGGGTTAAACAATATTTGGGGAAGCACCGAGTCCGTTACCATGGCGCTTACAACGAGCAGGGAATTCGTGGCGAATGGTTGATTCATGGGGTGCTGGCCGGCCCATTTCATATATGGCCAAAATCTCTCCGGGAAATGGACGAACGTTACTTGAGGAATGAACTCAACGTCCGATAAATTCAGTTCCTACAGCCGTGACCGGTGAAATTCGAGTCGACAGTAACATGATCAAATCGGCTTCGGAGTGTTGCTGGAAATGAAGTTCATTGCCCGGACTGGATCTCGGGGTTGGACTGGAAAGGGCTGCTGCGATTCACGCAATCGCTCCGCCAACCCGTCGTTTTGCCCCCTTTTGAAGCGGAAACCCCTTTTTTGTTTCCTCAGAATTCGCTACAATCGTCCGTTGGAAATTTGAAAAGGGATACCGATGTCGAATAAATTGAAAACTCATAAGGCAACCAAGAAACGGTTTCGGATTTCCGCAACCGGAAAGGTCAAACATCGCGCATCCGGAACGAGCCACCGTCAAGTTCGCTTGTCACAAAAGCGGAAACGAAATCTGCGCGGATTACGAACTTTGGATGAATGCATGGAAAAGTCAATTCATGCCTGCTTGGGCAAGTACAGTCGGTAAACCATATAATTCGACGATTCGCGACTTGTTGATTTCGTTTTCGCTGGTGGATTCCGATCCGTGGATCGATGTTAAACTTTTGAAAGCCGCCTGATCCCTTCGTGCGGTATTCCCTAATCATTCTGGGCATGATCAATTCAGGGCTGCATATTTCATCGCCAATCAGCGGCAATGACCATTCAAATTCCTAACATTCTGATTGTCACGGGCCTGGGTGAATGACATCGTGCATGTCTGAGATGGACGCCTGCATGAGATTGATACTAAATGAGTTTTAACTGCGAACGGGTAGTCAACTTCTGAAGCTTTGTTTCAAAGGTCGAGACCGCTTCAGGGACCTGAATAGCGTTACAAATAAGGTTGATTAAAGATGCGTACTTCAAAGGGTGCGGCGCGAACCAAATCCAAGCGCCGATTGTTTAAAAGAGTCAAGGGTTACGTCGGTGGCCGACGGAGTCTATTGCGAACTGCGAAAGAAACGGTTATTCGCGCGGGTGTCTATGCGTTTCGTGACCGCAAGGTTCGCAAGCGAATGTTCCGCCAACTATGGATTACCCGGATCAACGCTGCATGTCGCCAACGCGGTATCCGATACAATCAGTTTATCGCTGGATTGGAGAAAGCGAATATCGAGCTTGACCGTAAGTCGCTTTCGGAAATCGCGATTCATGACCCGAGCGGCTTCGACAAGATCGTCGCAGTCGTTAAGGAAGCCGTCGCAGTTTGAGTCAACCGCTAACTCGAAGGATGGACCGACGGCTAGAATCGATCTCGATTTTCATCATCGAAAATCCGATCCTTTCGAACCGAATCGACTGGCGTGTTGGACTTTATTTTGGGTCTGTTTTCAATCAGTCAATTTCGTTTGTGTCCTGAACGAGTAGGGACTCCTGTTTCATCGGCAACATTCAGGTTGAACGCGTTCAGGACCGTCAGGATTACGGAGCGCGAGGTGTTTAATGTCGTCGAATACAGCCATGTCGTTGCAACAATTCACCCAGGCACTCGATCAATTCCTGGCAGATGCACAGTCTGCTTTCGACTTGGCGCAGTCCCACGAAGCCCTGGAAGAAGCGCGTGTCGAATTTCTAGGGGCGCGTCAGGGAAGACTCAAGCCATTGCAAAAACAACTCGGTGCCATCGATCCAGCGTCCAAACCGGCAGCGGGAAAAAAGTTGAACGAAATCAAGGAAGCGGTGCAAGCCAGTTTTGATGCAGCGTTGATGCGGCTCGTAAGCGGCACGACCCAGAATCGACGCGACCCGCTCATTGACACCACGATCCCCGGTAGACGATTCCGCTTAGGCAAATTGCATCCCATCACGCAAACGATCGAAGAGCTGAAGGATATTATGGGACGACTCGGGTTCACACCGGCCGATGGTCCCGAAGTTGAAGACGAGTGGCACAATTTCGAAGCGCTGAATATTCCTGCCGCGCATCCTGCACGCGATCCACTAGAAAATTTCTACGTCACAACGGCCAACAAGATGATGGCTGGTCTCGATCGGCCCGACTCGGGGGAACGACTGTTGCGCAGTCAAACCAGCACCGTTCAAGTCCGTGTTATGGAACAAACCAGCCCTCCAGTTCGAATCATCTCCCTGGGTCGAGTCTACCGGCCCGATACGGCAGATGCCACGCACTATCCAATGTTCCACCAGATGGAAGGGCTGTGGGTTGATCGGCACGTCACGTTGGCACATTTGAAAACGGTCCTGCAACTGTTTGCCACAAGTTATCTTGGAAAAGCAGTGCCGATTCGAATTCGCCCTTCGTTCTTTCCGTTCACCGAACCGAGTGTCGAAGCCGACTATTTTTGGAACCAAAAATGGGTCGAGTTCGGAGGGGCAGGAATTGTCGATCCCAACGTGTTGCGCGCCGTGGGTTACGATCCCGATGAGTACTCCGGATTCGCTTTTGGCCTGGGCGTTGAACGCCTGTGCATGATCCGACACAGAATCACTGATATCCGCAATCTGTTCACGAACGATGTGCGCTTTCTACGCCAGTTTTGAACGTGGGCCGGGTCCGTGACCGAAGGCGAATGTCGAGTTGAACCGCGATGAAACAAGTCCATTATAAGAAGATTCAATGATCGTATCCTGGAACTGGTTGAAAGAGTATGTCGCGCTGGAAATGCCACAGTCGGAATTAGTACATCGTTTGACCATGTCCGGGCTCAACCACGAAAGGACCGAGGCCTATGGCAAGGACTTTGCGGTGGATCTGGAGGTCACCAGTAATCGGCCGGACTGTTTGGGGCATATTGGCGTGGCCCGTGAAGTTGCCGCCTTGTTCAACTCAACGTTAAACGTGCCGACCGCGGAGATTAAGGACCAGGGTCCTCCCATCGAAAATCACTTTCAAGTTCTCATTGAATGCCCGAAATTGTGTCTTCGGTTTACGGCCCGCATCATTCGAGACGTTCAGGTTGGCCCCAGCCCGCTTTGGCTCGTGGATCGGCTGGCAACCCTTGGAGTGGCGTCGATCAACAATATTGTCGACATCTCCAATTATGTCATGTTTGAATGCGGTCAACCGCTGCATATTTTTGACCTCGACAAACTGCAGGGGGACCAAATTATCGTGCGCGAACCGATTCCCAATGAGGAATTGGTCGCAATCGATCATAAAACCTATGGTCTGGAGGCTGGAATGTGTGTTATTGCCGACGCAAATCGCGCTGTCGGCTTAGGGGGGGTGATGGGTGGCGCGGATACCGAAGTCTCCAACAAGACGATGAATCTGCTCATCGAAGCTGCTCACTTTAATCCGTTAACGATTCGCAACACGGCCAGGAAATTGAATCTGCATAGCGCCGCTTCTTATCGATTCGAACGCACGATCGATTCACATAACATCGATTGGGCGAGCCGAAGATGTTGTGAACTTGTTTTGCAAGTCGCGGGGGGTAAGCTCGATCAAGGGTGGATCGATACCGGAATCTCGTCCCTGGATCGCGCCGCCATCAGCCTCCGATTCGATCAAATCGAGAGGATTCTTGGCATCACCATCCCCGAGGAAAC
>JBGTDM010000290.1:0-7517 GCA_041748315.1 Pirellulaceae bacterium | reverse complement strand
CGAGCGATCTCAAAAAACTGAAAGCGATTCTCGACAACTACCGCGATTCCGAAACGGGAGATTTATCATGAACCCGAAGGCAACTTCAACGACGGCGTGGGACATTCAATTGAGTGTGGAGTATTGGGCACAATGGATGGGTTCGATGGCCTGGCAAGTGTGCTTGCTCGTCCTGGTGATCTGGGTCATCACGCGTTTGATGCACAAGCGATCGGCGCGATTGCGGTATGCGTTGTGGTTGATCGTTCCGTTGAGGTTGGTTCTTCCTCCCACATTGACTTTGGTGACCGGATGGGGCTGGTGGATGATGCCGGCGACACCATCGGCATCGACTGCCGAAGTGCGGCAATCTCAACAAGAGAACTCGTTAGTCTCGCGCGATGATTCCCCACGTAGCCTTGCCTCGTCGAACGGGAGCGATGAAATACACAGCGCGATAGGCGAAGGGACTTTCATCGGTAGCCAAGGGAGAAACACCCCGTCAACGCCAAATGGGTTATTTCAAGTTCGACCGCTGGCGGGGCATTTGCCGGCAGATCGGAATCGAGATCACTTGAATACGGAAGATCAAGACGGTGAACGATCGCTCGCCGTTCATACTGAAGGCGGGAACAAAGAGCAATCGAGTATGTTGGGTGATGACGCAGCCGTCGCGACGTTCCCGCAGCCAGAACCAAGAGGGGCCGGAGGATTATCGCTCATATACGGCCTGTTTTTCGGTTGGCTCGCTGGAGTTCTCGTGTTGATATCGAGACTGTTCCTCGGTTACTTGGCAGTACGTCGATTAGCGGTGAATAGCCGACCGGCGAACGCGGATTTGCAACTTGTTGCGGAGCAGTGTGGCAAGTTACTAGGCATGAATCGAAAACCGGCAGTGCGAGTTTCAGCTGAGATCACTGGGCCGATGCTGTCCGGACTCCTCCATCCGATCGTACTCCTTCCAGAGCGGATTGAAGCCGCCTTGAATCGGCACGAGTTGCTGACTGTGATGGTTCATGAAATGCATCACGCTCAGCGCCGTGATCCATGGGTTCGGTTGGCCGAGTGCTTAATTGCCACGATTTACTGGTTTCACCCGGCGGTCTGGTTTGCGATCTGGAATATTGGACGGCTGCGAGAACAGGCGTGCGATGAAGGAACGATCGCGGCATTGGGGGGCCATCGCAAGGATTACGGCCAAAGCATGGTCAAGGTCGCAAGTCTGATGGCGACTCCGCAGTCCATATTGGGCCTGTCGTTTGTCGAGTCTCGTAGTCTGCTGACGACTCGAGTCAATCGAATTCTCGATCCGCGATTGCCGTTTGGCCGCAGGCTATCCTGGCCAGCTATCGCAGGCGTTTTGGGGGTCGCGATGGTAGTGATTCCAGGAGGCGGTCGTCCGGCAAATGAACAAACGCAGACTGACCATGCTGGAGTGGAGATCAGTCGATTGGATCGTAGCCTGCAGGCGGATGAACGAAACCAAGATGTCGAGAATAACGAGGGAACCAACAAAACGACTGAAGCAGAAATTGCGTCTGACGAGCGAACGATGCGGGTAACGGTCGTCGATCCGCATGGCCAACCGCTAGAGGGCGTCAAAATTTTTACCAATTGCAGTTTTATGCTTGACGGCAAACCGAAGGTTGAAAACCATGATTACTTCACGGATGAAAATGGCGATGCGGATGTCTTGATCCTTGCCGAATTGAACTCGATACGAACTTGGGCCAGCAAGGAGGGTTACGTTTCGTTGTTTTTCAATTGGGAAAGGGGTACGGAAAAGGACATTCCCGAGAGGTACCCATTGACGATGCAGCCAGGAACAATCTTGGGTGGAACCGTCGTCGATCCGGACGGCACTCCAGTAGCAGGGGCACGAGTCGAGGTGGTTCATCGTGGGGGTGGTGTTGAAAAAGTCGACACAAACTCGAATTCTCGGATCACTCTATGGTTGGCATCCGGCAACAATGCGGCCATGACGGATGAAAAGGGGAAATGGAGTATCGTCAATGCGCCGGCAGGTGATGACCTCCAACTGGAATTCATGATCACACATCCCGATTTCCTAGCCGACGAGCGCTGGCAATCCACGTTGTATTACCGAGTAACGCTCGTAGAACTTCGCAATCAGACCGCCCGGTTCATGCTGAAAACCGGAAACGTACTTTCGGGTCAAGTTACTGATTCGGAAGGGAACCCGGTGGTAGATGCCCTGGTGATTTGGGGTGATCATCCCTATGGGGAACGGGGGAGTCAAGAAACGCGAACGGGCGAAGATGGCCACTTTCGCGTCCCACCTCAACCCGACGGAGAAAAAAGGGTAACCGTGGTTGCCGAAGGGTGGATGCCGCAGACCCAGATGGTCAAATTTGGAACCGATCAGGGCCCACTTCAATTCTCTCTGGTCGCCGGGAAAAAACTCCATCTGAAATTCGTTGATCCTGAAGGGAACCCTTTGCAACCGCAAATTAACATTGACGAGTGGCGCGGCAGCCAAGCACTCTACAACACCGTCAGCCGCAATGTCCTGCCATCGGGAATCCCTCGCCGAGCCAATGAAGATGGTGAGTACACCTGGGAATGGGCCCCCGATGACGCAGTGCAGTATACGGTCCATGTCACGGAGTGGAATTTTAGCAAAAAACTGGAACTCGTTGCCGATGGATCGGTCCATACATTCACATTGTCACCGCCGTTTGTATTTCACGGCACCGTTGCCAATGCGCTAACTCGCGAACCGGTCTCAGATTATCAGATTGTACCGGTATACTATTGGTCCACGGATGCCAATGCGCGTGGGATAATTCAACGTGGTCGGGTAAATCAATTTGACGCTCACGAATTTCACATGGACGATGTATTTTCGGCCGGCGACTTGTTGCAAGTGGCGTTTCGGTTCCATAAGCCGGGATACGAAATACTGACCACGTCGAGGTATTCGGTCACCGATGAGAAAGCGCCGTTCGATATCCGGCTCGTGCCAGTTCCCATTCGCTCCGGGCGTGCCCTGTTGTCCGACGGACGCGCGGCGCCCAACGCCCGAGTGTGGCTGGTGCTGCCCGACGAGAGCTTTTTTGGAGAGCAAGAATATAGTTCCAAATATAGTTCCAGAGAGCCACGGTTAAGCATCTCGGAGGACGGCACGTTCGAGTACCCGACTCCTGTCACCAACCACGCGATCGTTGTAGCATCGGATGAAGGCTACGCCGAAAATTACATGAGCGCGGACGAGTCTGCCGGCGATATGGTTCTCCAACCATGGGCGCGAATCGAAGGACAATTGTTCCAAGATGGTAATCCTGTCCCCGACGCGATTGTCTTCGCGTCACCGATTCGGCAGCTCGGTGGGGACAATCCGCACGTTCAAGACCACTTGCAAACTAGAACTGACATTGAAGGGCGATTTGTCTTCGACCGAGTGCCTCCGGTTCCCTGCGGCGTTTGCCCTTTATTGTCCGCCTGGGGGGATTTTCCGATTACGTCCGCCCGCACCGTGCCTCTTGAACTTCAGCCGGGCAAGACTCATGTCGTTGATCTCGGTGGCGATGGACTGCGGATTACGGGCAATGTCAAGTTAGAAGGCGTGGGAGCCGAACGAATCGAGTTTCGCTATGGTCTGAACACGCTGCTGAATCTTGATAATCCAATTTCGGTTCCTGACCATGCCCGGAATAAGGCCGTTCTATGGAAATCGGGCAAGTTGCTGGAGTTCGAAGAACGACTTGCCGCTGGTTTGCAAGATGTAAGTGGGCACGAATCCCATTTTGTGAAACTGAATCCGGACGGATCGTTCCTGATCAACGGCGTTCAATCGGGCAACTACCGATTCCTGCTGAAAATCTATGAGCCTCCGTCCGGCTGCCTGATCGATCCGGTGGGTTACGGGTTTCTGGAATTCGCAACCGGCGATTATCCCGTTTCCGACAATACAATCGACTTGGGAACAATCACGATTCCGCTGGAGCCGATGCCGCAGGTCGGCGATATTCTCCCCGATTTTCAATACCGCACGATGGAAGGCGATCGCAATCGAATCTCTGACCTGCGGGGTCGCAAAGTGATCATTGATTTTTGGGCGACTTGGTGCGCGCCCTGTGTGGCGGGAATTCCCGATATGGTGCGATTGCATGAACGATTGAACGCAAGTGAACTTGGCGAACGAGCCGGTGAAATCGAGTTGATCAGTATCAGCATCGATGATTCACTCGAAACCGTGCAGGCATTTTTGGCCGACCGAGACTTGCGGTGGCCGCAAGGTCATCTAGGCTCTACCGACGGCGTTCGAAACGCGGAACCGCTGGGCGTCAATTCCGTCCCGCTTTGGATCATCTTGGATGAGCAAGGAGCAATCGAATTACGAACACCGAGCCTGGAGGAGGTCAGGAAACATTTGAGCCTTGATTGAAAAACGGGGTCAGGTCCAGTACTTTCGGCACGATACGCTACCTAGGGCGGCGGCGACGCTCGCACAACTCGCGTCACCTTCCCCTGGGCTGATAATATGTCGGGCCCATTCAGGGCAGAGCCGACGCAAGCGAAAAGAACGTGAGGTTCCGGCCGCGAAACCGAGTCGTCACGGCAATTGTGACAGAGCGACCGACCTCGGAGAGGTCGGCGACATTGCCGCCAGACCGATTTACAGCCAAACGACGAGAATGCAACGGGAAGGACGACAGCGTCGTTCGAGATCTTCAGGGGCGCGGTGAGTTGTCCCGAAGGGGCCGGAACAAACCAGCCCGGGGCAGAGCGCACCGCCGCCCCGGGTGGTAGTAGCAATTGATCCCCAAGCCCTGAAAGGGCGACACAAACTTCAAGTCGTCTTCCAGAATGTTGGTGGCGACTTCCAATGCCCGTCTCGCCGACGATTCGCTCCGGCACAGGATCAGAGAGTCATTGGCCTATCGCACGATGCGATCCGCGCAAAATATAAATGACGATCTGGGTCTGGCTCCCTAACGATGATTACGTCCCCAGTCACTTGATGTCGTTGTTCTTCTATCAAGCATCGCGTCTTTTAGCACGCTCGCCTCGACAACCAGCCGAATCGAGTTCGCTTTCGCTACCTTCCACCGTCTACCTATCGCCTCCTTTAGAACCCGCCGTAGTCCAGCGATGATTGCGAGTCGGATTCGATTCCCCATCAACAGGGCTTGGTCGGGTGGCACGCACCGACCGGGTTTGCCTGCTTCGCTGGGCAAACAAAAAACGCCTGCATGTGAAGCATGCAGGCGCTCGTCGTTTTCGAAAATAAGAACCACCTCATTCGCAATTAAGCGTTTGCAATAGCGCAATTGGCGTTCAATTTAATATGGGGAACCGACTTCACAGACTCGTACGCATGGCCAGCAATGTGCTGCTTGAGCTGATGAATTGCTGACGAGTTCTTAATCGTCTGAGTGACCAGGTCACGCCCAGTTTCGGTCCAAATGCCGATCGCGCGGGTACAGGTATTGGTATCGGGACAAACAAACGAAATCTTTTCAGGAGTGATCGATTGGATTTCAACTTCTCCTTTTTCGGTTGTGTAATTTACCGAAAAATGGATGTGACGGTTGTTTTCTTCGTCCTCCCATGTCGCAAGTGTACTGTTCATGATTTACTCCTGAATCTGACTGATTATCAAAAAAGTGAAAAGTGTTGTAAACGGAATAGTCTATTTCGTTGTCGGAATAAGGCGAGAGCAGATTTAGCAATTTTGAACATTTTTCAAAAACTTAACGCTAAACAAGACGCCATTGAGGTGCTGCTGGCTTGGTCAGAAAAACCGACAATCGTTCACTTGTGTTGGCGACTCGCCAATTTTTCGACTCGTGAAACCCTAATCAGTGCCTGACGGGAGTTAAGACCACCTTAGGTCGCAAGCGAGACCGCGACGGTTCAACGCGAACCATGATCTGAGAACCCCAAATGCGAGTGCACCGGTTTTGATCATAAATCCAATCCTATCGCCTCAATTTCACACAGATCCCGGACACTTGAGAAGTTCGCACCTGAAAGATGCCGACATGCCGTTTGTAAAATGGCCGTTTGACTACGGCTGATCTTGTGGCACGATGTCAATCAGGACCGGATAATGATCGGAGCAATACCCGGGTGGGAATGGATCATTTCGCCAATCGTATGACGACGGCGGAAAAAAGGTGCCGACCACCTGCGCGCTCCCAACGACAAATTCGCGATAAGCGGCTGAATTCATCAAAATGTAATCGATGACTCTCCCAGATTCGTGGGTTTTGTAGAGTCTAGCTTCTTCTTGCGATTCATCACTTGAGCGAGGAATAATACGATGGGCCAAGGTATCGACAAATCCTCGTTCAAGGTAGAGCCTGTAGGATTTATCCCAAGGAGCGGCATTGAAGTCTCCCAAAATTATAATATTCCTGTTCAAATTCTGACTCGCGATCTGATTAACCCAGTCCAGAGTGACCACGGATTCGGATTCACGTTGAAATTGGAAATCGCGCCCTGCCTTATGATGAACGACAAATAGCGTAAGATCGTACTCCTCATTGACTTTGATGTCGACTCGAAGTGGGCTGCGCTGAATCATGAAGCCTTGGGGAACGGCTTGGGGCGCCTCCGACCACCCAGGGCCCTCTCGCTCTACGTCGCGTAGGGACAGGTCCATTCGAACTTCGACCTTTGAGATTTTAAATCGGCTCATCACCGAGTTTTCCATCCCTCGATGATAGCCAACGTCTTCAGAGGCGAGATGGTCATATCCCATGTCCGAAAGGTATTCATCCCGATACCAACGAAGCGCATCCAGCGACTCGACTTCTTGAAGGGCGACAATATCGGCATCAAGCGAGCGGATTACCTTGGCGATTGCAGTGGCGCGGTTATGTGAGATCGCATGTTGCATGTCATCATGTTCACCCAAAAGTGTAGGATCGTCGTCATGATCGTAAAGGTGATTCAGGTTGTAGGATGCGATGCGGATTGTCCCCTCGCGTTTCGGAAACGGTTTCGCGTGTCCATATCTGTAAGAGAGGCTATCGTCCGTTCGCGCAGCGCGTTGGAGAGTTGCCGAATCCTGCGAAATCACTGTAACGGTGGTCGACGTCAATAATCCGAGCGTTAACCCGAGCAAAAATAAAGCCAAACTAAGACTTCGCATTGTATGATCCATGATTTTGTAGCTTCAGTCTGTGCATCGGCGATCCACTCGACAAGAATTTCTCGCGTCGACGACACTTGAGTCAGTTACTCTTTGACAGATGCAAACGCCTCTCATCGATGCTTTTTGCCGGAACGCCAAAGAAACCGCATCCTACTTGACCCATTCCGATTCGACAACCGACTGGAAACGGTGGCAAAGAAACATTAACATCGGTCCAAGCCCTTCACGCTGCTTCTGTTAACCATTGAACTTTCGGTGTTCCTGGACTGTGCCTAGTGCTTTGTTCCAATTCGATTTTCGGGTTGGTGGTTAAGGATTTTAGGGTAGACAGTTTTTAGTTTGCAGCGGGCGTCGTCAATCCGCATCTGCCAATCGACGGTGCGTTGCTTGATGCTAACGTCCAGCGCCCATG
>JBGTDM010000289.1:0-18207 GCA_041748315.1 Pirellulaceae bacterium | reverse complement strand
GGCTGACCGAATCCTCCCGGTTTGGCACAAACCAGGTAAACGGCGTCAGCCTGGAAAGGCTGACGTACAGCTTTGCATCGAGCCGGCGCTGTAGGACTAAGAGGGTGTCTTCAAATAGTGTTTTTCGATTTTTCGAGTCGTTTGGCCATTAGCGCAATCATTGTGATTTGAATCATGGCGACGCTTGAAGCAGAATTTGGTTAGCAGTCTTTACTGTTTCGTCGTCAGCCGTTAACCCAAGCGAAGTTTCGTTTAACAACCCATCGCATTGGCAAAATCACAAACCCCTTAATTCCGACCGGCCTGAAAACGGCTTGCAGAAAAATGTGGTAAGTTTCGTACAGCCAGTTTGGCAACCCTTGACGCTTGTATGCCGCGTCGGCAAATACAACTTTGAGGCGTCGGTATTTTTCTTTCAGCGTGGCCAACACCATCCGAGCCCCATCTTGATCCTGGATGCTGGCTGAGTAAATGACGATGCTCCAGCAAGCTTTAAGCTTTGGAAAGAGTTTCAGAACGAACGATGGAGGAGAAAACCCGCAAAGGGTACAAGGAGTGATTGCACGATATCCCGCTCGTCGGATAAACTTGAGGTGTGATTTCAATTCGTTCAACGTAAATTCAAAATTATTATGCTGAGATCTTTAACGTACACGATGATGTTGTCGGTCCTTGGTTTGTTGTCGATAACGTTTACCAGTTGTTCTGGTAACACTCCAGGTCCCGATGGCGACAGTCATTCGGCAACCATCAACGAATCGGCTGCCGCGGCGGCTTCGACCGATGAGGTGTCTGAAGATCCGCCGCAGGTACTCCGTCGCGACGGTGTCAACCTGGCTTTGTTACACTGGAACGTCCAGGGAGATGGTAGTGATGCCGAATACGTTGCCCGCGATCTGGTCGATATGGGACAATACCATGTTGTCGCGTTAAGTTCAGTTGATCAGCCTCAGACTTTCGAAACGATTATCAAACAGAAATGGCCGAACAAGTTTGATCGGTTTCAAAGCCGAAGTGGTCGAATTCCTGGAGCATCCAGCCGGCACTTGATGATTGTCTACGATTACGAGCGGCTCTATCTGGTTTCGAAGACTGAGCTCGAGGAGGTCGATGGGATCAAGACCGCGAAAGACGATTATCCATTCCCCTTGGTGGCGCATCTTCGTGACAAAACGGATGACCAGGAATTTTTCTTGATCCTTGCGCATTTGTTGCCGGATGATGATGAGTTTCGATTACAGCAAGCGTCCGCACTTCAAACGTGGGCTGAAAAGAAGGCTGAACCCGTCGTCGTGATGGGGAGTCTGAATTTCCAGTACAACGTCGATAACGCCCAGGGAAACCAGTCATTCGATGAGTTGCAGAAAAATGGGACGTACAAATGGATAAAACCACTTACCTGGATTGATACGGAATGGTTGGATACCGAAGGGGACGGCCAAAATGAACTGGAGGGAATCCTATCAGATCTGGTTTTCGTCGCGGGACGTGCACGGAGTTGGCCTGCGACTTGTCGTGTCATCAAACGCAGCCGAGATTTTCCGGACAATGAGCGATCCAGCAATCACCGTCCCATTGAATTGATCCTGAAGACAAGATAGCGTTATGCCAGCGTTGATGCGCTGGCAGCCTGCCCGCATCGCCACAAGGGATTTGACGGAACCGCCCACCGAGGTGTCAACTACGGCAGTTAGCCCGCATTTCTCACAACGATGACTTTTGCGTTGGCGATCGATCGATTGTTGGGCAAATGTCAGTGTTGTGGGCAACGGTGCGTTCAGGTCAAAGTGTCGGACTGAGGATATGTCGGACTGAGGACAGGCCGACCTACTGTAGCTGCCGCTGTCCCCAGCGGCAGATGGCCCCTCTCGACGCTTTCCATGTGAGAAATGCGGGTTAGCTAAGCGATGATCGGCTCGCTATCGAACAGTGGCGACTTCTGTTCCGGCTGGAAGATTGAAAAGTGCTCCTGCGAGAGTTGATACCGCAGATTGGTATCACTGGATTCGTGAAACTCCAGCTTGAATTTTCGTTGGGTCGAGTGTTGCAGGCCAGTCATGAACGAACAGTTGAGACGTTGTTCGACATTCATCAGGAAAAAGATGTGGCGTAACGTCGAAATCGGATCTGGAACTCCGACGACTGCAACCGATGAACCTTCGATCAACTTGTGGGTCGCCCGTCTCGCCAACTCCAGGTCCGTCGATGCTGTCGATTGACCAGCCAGTATTGTCGTGGCTGGCAGCGCAACCGTTGATAGTCTGGGAGGCAGTTGAGGATTGAATTGAAGCAGCCCCATTGATCGAGCGATGGAATACATTGTCCAGACATCGCCTTGAAACGATTGCAAATGTTCGATCGATGTGACCAGATATTGAGTCACCGTTTGCAGGCTTCCGCGATTACTGTATTCGGGCAAACCGTACAGCGTGCGACCAATGGCGAAACGGTGTTTATCGATCGAAAAGTAGTTGATCGACTGTGCACTGATGTTTTTGGACGCCAACGCCGAATGCGTAGGGCTCCATTGTCGAATCACGTGGGCAGCCCGTTCATCAATTCCCGGTGACTTGGCTACCAGTTGATAGCCCTCCACGGCACCGCGATTGCTCGATGTGAAGACGGCTTGTTCTACTTGGACCTGCGCCATTTTTTCTCCAGTTGCCCGAGTATCCAATCGAGAGGCTCAATAATTCCCCGTGGCTGAATATGAAGTGGAGCCTGATATTCTGCGCCGTAGTCGTCCAGCACGGACATCGTCGATCCAACAACACTTGCGGAAAAGAAGCGGAACGAAGCAAGCTTCTGTTCACAGTACTGCGTAAGCCCCATGAGATTTGATCGCGCGAATTTTACGGCATCAGCGCCGGCCTCGCGACATCCATCGGTCTTGGTGAGTACGAAGGCGATCGGCAATCGCACTTGTTTGCGTCGTTCGCCCACGGGTCGAGTATGCAGATCGGCGATGTAGGCGATCAACTTGGTTCCAAAAACATCGACCGCTCGGGCGGCGTCTCGAACCTGCTGAGAATCGAGCAAAATGATCATGCCATTGGTATTCGTGATCAAGCTTCGAATCGTAACTGACGAGTTGGGATTTTCCAATTCAAATGCTAAGACCTCACCAGCGACATCGGGAGTTATGATTTCAACACGCCGTTTTGGATTGCGTTCGTCGAAAGCCTCGCAGTGCACCCAATTCCAATGGTCGGCTTCCGACGGAGTTTTTTCCGGAAAGCGGCGGTTTTCGAAGGCGCGGATCGTTTCATCTTGAATATCCATCGAGAAACTGCCGTTGGGCACACCGCGGAGTCCATTGTGACTCTTGCTAAGCATGTCCATGAGCATCCCCAGGTAAACCGTCTTACCGGCACTACTGGCACCCAATACGGTGATCAGTTTACCTCGATATCCCTGGTTGCGAAACGATTTCGATACCTGCATTGGAGTACCACAGGTCGGGCAAGCTCGCCCCGATGCAATAAGCTGAGTATGGCAAGTGACACAATACAGGTCACTTAGCCAATTGGAAGTCATTAAACTCATAGCGGAATCCTGATTTTGAAAAGCGACTAAATGATTTCGGGGATTCGTGTTAATTCGTTTGCGTTTACGGCGCAACGAAAGCCTACATTATGTTCTCGCCACAACTTTTGTTGAGCGGATCGGAATTGGCATGTTGCCTGAATGGCCAGGTACGTATCGAACGCCCCGCCTCGAATTTCCCCCCAAGGACGCATCTCATCGTTTTCGGGTCCTTGAGGCGCGAATTCGTCGGACACCCATTCCCAGACATTTCCAATCAGTTGAGAGATGCCATTTGGAGTGCAACCATTCGAGTAGCGATGCACGGGACAAGTACCGGCGGGTCGGCTTCCCCATGTATGCGCACAATCTGACTCGAATGTATTGCCCCATGGATAGCGGTCTCCCCCCCATTTTCCCTGTTGAGCAGTATGCCACGTTGCCGCGCGTTGCCACTGAGCTGACGTCGGCAAATGCTTGCCCACCCAATTGGCGTACGCAGCTGCTTCATACCAACTGACACCCACGACCGGGTGTTCATTCAGCTCCCTTAAAGGCTTTCCATGCTTCCACCAAAGCGGCCCAGGCTCACCGGTTTGATCCGTGAATTGTGTTACATGTGACCAAACTTCCTGAGGCCAGAGTTCCATCGCATGATACCCGCCAGCTTTGACGAACGCGAAGAAATCCAAATTGCTTACGGTCACTTTATCAATGTAAAAACTGGGAACTTCCATGATTTCCCGATGATTCACGACAACACCCGATGCATGACTTTGTCCAATATTGTCCAACTGCTGCGATTCGAGTTCGACGACACCGGTCGGAACAAGCGCCATCTGCTTTTGCAATGTTTCCCAAGCTCTTCGACACGCTGGCGCGGATTCGAAATGCTCGTCGGTTCCGGACAACACCTGACAGTAGAGATAGTATTTCATGGACGCGCTATCGATCTTGATCGGATTTGTCTCGGCGCGTTCGGGCTGTCTTTGTGGCATGAGTTTGGAAAATAGTCTCATTGTCGCGTCTCTCGCGTTAATAAATGTGATTGACATGTTGGGTTGGGACACTAGCGTTTCAATCTGCAATGGTTCTGAGGTGCGAGCTCTAACAAAGCAAAGTTCCCGTTAATGTTTACTTGAGTTCAAATAGGGTTAAATAACATTTAGGTTCAAACTGAATATTGAGTTCATGGTCATGGTGTCGTTCACGACAGACGTCGTTTGGAGTGTTCGGCAACCTGCTTTTGTAACACTCTCATCTCAAATAATGAGGCTTCGACAATGTGTCCGGCTACTGGCGTGGCAAGTTGCACGACCGCCGCTTTAGGCATTGGAGCGACATCGCGCCTGGGACGTTCGTGTCGGCTCAAGTTGGAATTCGAAAGATTCGAATCACGTTGTTGTTCCTCGAGTTGTTGCCACGCCCTGGCAAGCTTTTCCCCCGCTTCCATCAGTCGTTGAGTTTCAAGTTGTTTCATTTCTTCCCATTGGGACCGTTCTGATTCGAACTCCGCGATGATTCGCATAACAGCTTGATGTTCTTGGCTTTGATTATTAAGCTCAATGCCAACTTCACCGAGTTTACGGAGTTGCAACGCGACGAAATTTTCGAGTTTCCGTGCGATCGCACCGAGTGCCCGAACATGATCCATGGCTTCGTAAGAACTTGTTGATTTTTGAGACGATTTGGACATTGCTATTTTGTTGTCTAAATGTGACCTACCTGAATCAGGTCAAAGTTCGATTTCGGTCGGGTTCGTGTATTGGACAGGACGGTGTTTTAGTGTGCGGATGGGGGACCGTTTGTAGATCGTTTCGCATCATCTGTTTTCCACTCGATTCCACAAACGCGAAATTCTGGCGCTCAAACTGCGTTCCTGTTTTTCCTGTTTTTCCTGCTCGTGAATTTCCCGCAGGGTTTCGCGGAAAGCACGTAGTTTGAGATTGTCTCTTGCGGGTTCAAGTTGGCTGACATCCGTTGTCGAATGCTCAAGTTCACTACGCAGACGTGTCAGTTCCGCTTGTTCCCGACTTAATTCTGCACTTTTCTGCGCCAGTTCCATCTCACGCTCTCGAAGTTCGTGTCTCAGTCCTGCCAGTTGCATAATATCCTGTTGCGTGGCTCCAGCACTCTCAATCAATTGGTTCAGCTGCGAAGTCTCTGCTTTGGAATCAACCAATTGCTGCGTCAGTTCGTCATTGCGGTGTTGGAGATGCGCAATCGATTGTTCGTATTCGCGAATCACGACTGGCGTACTCGAGGACGATGCGGCATGGTTGAGCCTGTTCTCCGTATCAGCAAAACGTTGTTTGAATTCAGACAATTGGCTATTCAATTGTTCCTCACGCGCGTGCCACTCCTGTTCGCGTGCCAGAATTCTCTTTTCCAGTTCAGTAATCCAATCTTCAATTTGACGATGGCTCTCGCATTCAGCTTCATAGGCTTCATCAGAAACGCGTAGCATGTCCTCGAGGTTGAGCACGCGATGGTCAGCCTGCTGTAGTTCATCGAGAAGCTGTTCTAATCTCTCCACGAGTGCTGCTGTTTCCGTCGGCGAAATCGCGTCATGTTCCCCATCAATCTCAGGGCGATGCGCCAGTTCTTGCTGACGTTGCGCCAGCTCAGCTTGAAGATGCTGTAGCTCATCTCGTAACAGTTGATTCTCGTCGGCAAGGATCGATATGCCAAAATCGTGACAATGATTGGTCGTGTCGGTGCTGAATGAGAGATTGGTAGGGCTCGATGTTTGTAGTTCCAGCTTTCCTTTCAAGCGAGCGATCTCCAGCGTTGCCTGAGCCAATTCATCCTGAATCCAAGTTTCGTCTGAAACTTTGTTGGCCGTTTCGGCATCCCGTTGATCGTCAAGCTCGCAGATTGTTTCGCCGTCATTCAAACTTGAACGCGAAGCTGATTTACCCGTTTCGCCCGTAGACGTAGACTTCGTATCCAGGTCCAAATCAAGTTGGTCTCTGTGAGACACGCAATTCTCAGCCAGGCAGGGTTCAGCCGCCAAATTGTTTTGCAATAACAAATTGCACTCAGGGAATTGCTTAATCGACTCACGCACTTCGTTCGCCGGGTAAGTAATAACTTGCAAGCGATAGTTTGCAATCTCGATAACATCGTGATGCGTGATCGGTTGCACCTCGTTGACGGGTTGACCGTTGACAAGCGTACCTCCCTCGGAAAACCAGTCGCTAACCGTAACGAGCCCTTCCGTCAATCGAATCATCGCGTGACGCGCCGCGACCGCGTCTCCATCCAAATGAAGACCACAGGTAGGATCGTTACCGACAATAAGACTGCTGTTATGGGCAACTTTGACAACAAACGGACGTTGATGCTTTTGCGGGTCATCGTCAGGGGACGGAATCGGATGGACAATGACTCCTGCCGAAAAACCGGAACGCGGATCGTGAACTTGAGATTTATAGTGTACTGTCATGGATCGATTGTGAGTAAAAACGGTCAGAATTACTGAGTTTGCAAGATTGGATCGGCTTTTTGTTGAAGTGAGTCATGCAACAATTGCTCCAGCTCTTCAGCATTTTGGGGCCAGGCGTAGACCTGAAGTTGTTGAACAGGTAAGTCGATCGTTTCCGGTGAGCTGCTCAACCCGATCCATTCAACGTCCTGGAGTCCAGCAAATGACGACGCCGTCCATTGATTCAATGATTGCAATGTGGGTTCGTCATTTAAATCAAACAATAATACATCGGGAACAAGTCTGCGGCTTAGTAACTTGGCCGCTAAACAATCACGGACACAGCGACCCACGAATGCATTGGATCGCGAACCGAAGAAATCAACAAGTTGTTTTGCTCGATGACCCGATTGAGTGACGACGATGACTTTGGTCGCATGGTTGGTAGTCTGCCGTGTAACCAGTGCAGAATTAACGAAGCCTCGTAAGATCTTATAGAGTTCCGCATTGGACATCTTGGCGATTTGAGCAAGTTCGGAAAGCGTGGTTGGGTTTGCGATGAGGTTCAACAGTTTCATTTGACTGGCCGATAAACCTGCACGGTCCAGATTCTGTCCACGTTGTGGTGCTCTTAAATAGGCCACTTGAGTTAACTCGTGTTCCGTGAGCTCGGGAATGTCACTTAACAATGATGCTTCGACCGTGAGTGCGAGTAGACTCAGATCGAGTGGTATTTTTGCAAACAGAGATGGCGGTTGTGTCCCCGGCTCGAATAGAAATGTAGCGGGTGCTCCGTCATAGACCATTTGGAACAGAATTGCCGATTGATGCCTTAACAGTTGCCGAAGCATTCGGGCATCCAATACTTTGTTGTCCAACAGTTCGCTGATGCCAGCGACTTCGCTACCGTTCCGTCCACGCAGCGTAAATTTGATCATCGGTGCAAGATCGCAAATGGCTTCCGGTAAATGTTCGGAAATTGTTTCTGGATCAATTCCGGATGCGGTAACCCCTTGAATCCGCCCATGCGCTAAAAACATTGAAACGCGACTTCTGGCCATTTCAATTTCCAGCCGACCCGTCTTTTCCCCGTTGTTAAGGAAGTCTAGCAATTCCCGTAAACTAAAATCCTTAAACGATCCTTGCAGTGAACATTCGCGCTGCGTGTCAATCACCTCTGGAACCGCCGAGCCCTGCGTTTGAGAGTGGACAACCATTTTCGCGGTCTCAAGTCCGTTGGCGACGGTCATTCGCAACAGTTCACCAGTGTAGGGCTTTGGAAGCATATCGATGACATTGGAAAAACTGGCATACTCGACATAGGCTTTGTTGCGCAGTGTGGAACTGACGATCACCGGTATCGATTGAACTCCAGGAATCTCTAGCAGTTGTCGGCAGACTTCGGACCCCGTCGTTCCGGGAAGTTGATGATCGAGCAGGATCAAATCAGGTTGTTCCAAAGTTGCCGATTCGATTCCCTGCTCCGCCGTGGGGGCCATGATGACCTGATATCCGGCCTGTCCGAGTTCGCTGTCAACCAAACGACGTATCGTAGCACTGTCGTCGATGATTAGAATTTTTTTTTCGCTCATCTGTTTATCCTTAGCTTTTATTTACTATTTCAAATTCGCGCAGGGCGAAGACGAGTTTTTAACTAAATTGGGTTAGCGGTTTTCAAGTGGTTCGAATTGGTTCAACAACTTTACGAGTGATTCATCTGATGTTGGCTTGGTGAGGAAGGCATGCACATTCAGATGCGAACATTGCGATTGGAAATGATCGGGATTCCGACTACTTACGACGATCGTTTTTGCGTCGGAAAGCCTCCTGCTTTTAATCTCGGCGAGCAGTTGAAAACCATCCATGACCGGCATATCCAGATCTGTAAATACAAACCGGAATCGGGTCTTGTTAAGTTGATCAATTGCCATCGCGCCATCATTGACCTCGACCACCGAAAAACCGAGGCGCGCGAGGCGGCGCGTCAGCGCCTTGCGAGCGCTAAGTGAGTCGTCGACAACCAAGGCATCAACGAACGTCGCAGCCGCACGATTTGCTACCCCGTCGCTACATGAATGCTCACCCTCGATAAACCGATCCAACGGCCCGCGGCTTGTCGGTGGCCGAACTCCAGTGGGCGAATCTCCATCAAAGGGCCAATCGTTGATTGAAGATGACGTGCAAAAATCTCGGATTCGATCTGGCGACAGCATCAGTACGGTTGCACCACAACTTGCAAGAATAGCGCCTGTCACCCAGGGATGTTTGTGTAACAACGTCGGCAGTGGTCGCACGACAACTTCTTCGGGTCCCAGAATTTCATCGACGAAAAAACCATGCTGGTCGTCAATCATCAGTGTTTTTGCTGTCTTTCGATCGACATTAGAATCGCAATCAAGCAACCGAGTCAAAGGTATGGCAACGCTGTTATGAATGGAATCCTGCCGATCATTACAGGCAGATACCACGGACCGCATCGGTAAAGCAAATCGTTGCTTGCCAACTCGAAACACCATCGCATGTTCGATGCCTGTTGTGAGTGGAACTGAAACACGCATCGTTGTACCGCGGCCCGGTTCGGAGTTGACTTCGATGCGTCCTTGCAGGTGATCCAATGTTGAGGCCACGACGTCCATTCCAATACCACGTCCCGACACGGCGCTGGCTTGATCACGGGTCGAGAATCCAGGATGAAAAATCAGTTTTGCTAGTTGTTTTGTGGTTGGAATTGAATCCAAGGGCAATAGACCTCGTTCGTAGCCGCGCCGTCGGATTGCATCAAAGTCTAGCCCTCGGCCATCGTCCGAAATGGTGAGAACCAACATACTGCTCGTTGCTGAAGCGCCCAGCGTGATGTTTCCCTGCTCCGATTTTTTCATCCGTCGTCTTTGGTCGACCGATTCAATGCCATGGCTCACACAGTTTCGAACCATGTGCAACAATGGGTCGAACAGCTTTTCCTGTATCATTTGTTCGACTGCGGTTCCCTCCCCTTCCAGGTGAATTTGTATCTGTTTCTGTTCTGTTCTGGCTGCATCGCGAGCTGCCCGATTCAGCCGTTGGAACAAACCCGATATCGGCAACCGATTGAGTTGCACCAGTTCCTGGCGGAATTGTCGGATAAAAAGTGACAACGCTGTGTTTTCATCCGAAATGGGCTCCAATGCACTTTCAAGTGTTCGCGAGACCTCGGCCAAATCGTTGGCAATTTCGGCGATCGCCGTCGATGTGGTTGGCTCGCTCCCAAGATTGATTGCCGCATCGTCACGAGCTTGGGCCCGCAATCGCGTGTTGTGGACCTGCTGATCATTGAACTTGCGAAGTCGCGAAGCACAACGTGTCAGCTCAGCAATTTGCAATTGAACATCGCTCACACGAGTCTCGCGGCGGTTGCGAATCACCACGAGTTCTGCGAGCATGTCCATCAGTTTGTTGAGCTGGGCGGCGCGAACTCGAACTGAAGACTCACGCGTTGTTCCCGATTTTTCTCCACCGGATACCGCGATCTCAACGCATGGTAACTCAGAGAGTTCTTGAGTCCTCTTTGCATTTTGAGTCGTCGGTTGAACGATCGGTGAGAGCTCGTTCGTTATCGTCTCCGATTGCGTTTCGCTCGAGTCTTCTGAATGACTCGTTTGAACCAGAGCAACCTGTTTTCTAACCGAGTCAATTGCCTGCAACAAGGCATCCTCATTAACCTGCACGGAGTCAAGCGGTTTACCCGGAGTCGAATGGTATTCCAGCCATTCTTCAAGCTCATGTAAGTATGTGGACAAGTCAGAAAGTCCGACCGTCGCTGATGCACCTTTGAGCGTATGTAACTCTCGACAAAACGATTGCAATCCTTCTTGGGAGCAACACTGTTCACCGTTAAGGATGATTTGTTCCATTTTCGCTAAGCACTGTTGAGAGTCGTCCAAGTATGCTTCGCGAAGTTCCATGTCCGATTTTAATTCACCGGGAACATTGAGCTGAGTCGGCGGTTGGGGAGGTTTGCGGTTTGAATGTGAGTTGTTGCCGACTCGATCTTCGGCCGCGACTGCGCTATCGCCGAGTTCTTCGGCATGTTGGCTGTCCATCGCGGTTGCAGCGGGACATTCGCCGTGTTCGCTGTCGAATGGGTCGTCGCTAACGGTAGCCTTTAATTGATCGTGTTGGTCGAGGATAGCCAACAGGAGTTCGATTTGTTGCCCGGCATCAGCATCAACAGGTTGCGTTGTTTCAACATCCGCGTGATTCGAGTTGTCCGTTAAACTAAGGTCATTAGAATCATCAGGTAGCCGATCATTCCAAGTTTCAAATGAATGCGTGGAATCGTCCTCAGGGGATATCCCGCGATAGAGCGAAATTGCCTCGCTCCATCGTTCCTCAATCACGTCGGCAATAAGTTGCAAATCATCAGATTCGCAATCGGATTCCGGGACCTCTGCATTTGCCTTGAGGAGTGTGGAAATCGCTTCCTGAACAAATAATGGAATATCTCGAATCAGATCATTGGAATCCGTACCTGCGTGCTCTGCATTCAAAGATTCTGGTTCGCTTTGGGCCTGCTCGGTGGCCAGATCCATCAAATCCCGTAACGCATGCACAATGGTTGACAAACGAAAGAGCCCATTGGTGCTTGCTTCGTCGACAAACAATTCCAGATCATCACGCACCGTACTCCAGCAGGATCGATCATCAGGTGCCTGATGACACCAATCCATAAGCCGGCTGGCGGTGGTACTCGTTAGTTCGTTGGTCGTCTTCATAAATTTCGATTTGATTGAAGAATTGATTCGATTCGGATACTAAAAGCTAGAAGTTACCATTTGCTCAGTATCTTCGAGAGTCATAGTCATCCGTGATCCGACTTCATGAGCATTGCCGTCTTCAGCAGGACTGATCGGCAAAGCCTGATCGAACTCGGGCGCGTGCACTGAGCTTGGTCCTTGCGTTAGGCGTCCTCGGATTTGCGATGTCTCGGACTTCATTGCGTCGGTTAGTTTTTCAAGTGATTTTGTCGTCCAGCGAATTCCCTCAATAAAACTGCGGCACTTCTTTGAGTGCGTCGACACATGCGTAATGATATCCACGAACTCTTCCGCCAATTTAAGTTGTTGACTCGAGGAGTCTCCGATGACGGTTGTACGCGTGCCGCAATCCTCGGCAGATTCCAAGGTACGTTTCAGTAGAGTACGCGCCTGTTCAAGTCTTTCGACTGCATCTCGTATTTGTTTGTGCTCATCCTCGATGACTGACACCGACTGTTGGGTCTCCAACTGAATCGCCTCGATCCGCTGGGCTGCATCGCGAGCCGCAGCCGCTGATTGCTCAGCAAGGTTGCGAACTTCCTCGGCCACAATCGCAAACCCGCGGCCATGTTGACCAGCGCGAACCGACTCGATGGATGCATTCAACGCGAGCAAATCCGTTCGCGACGATATGTTGGCAATCGTCTCAACAATGCCACCGATTTCCAGAGTGCTATCTCCCAGCGCGCGCAGCCGTTTTTCACGCGCATTCACGAGCGACTCGATATAATGGATTTTTGTGAGCAGCTCTTGGACCTCGGATAAACTTTGATCAGCTGACTCGCGAGTCGCAGTCACAGCCGATTGAGTAGCAACAACATTCTGCAAGATGGAGTCGATTTGCAGTGAAATCCGTTCCACCAGACTGGATGTCTTGTTGATACCGGAATTTTGCTCATCGGCAACCGATGAAATCTGTTCGCTGCATCGTTCGATTTCCCGATTGCACGAGACGACCTGCCCGAGGTTTGTTTCGATCCGACTGGCCACGCCACTGAGAATTCCCTCCAATCGCCTGACAGCCGGCTGACTGGAGTCCTCAGGACGGGAATCGTGACGTTGATCGAGTCGATGCAAAAATGCTTCAAATTGGTCAAGTTGGTTACGTTGCATTCTCAATTCGTGAGCCACTTTGTTGAATCGCTGTTGAACGATGGACAACGTCTC
This sequence comes from Pirellulaceae bacterium, assembly GCA_041748315.1. Classification (GTDB taxonomy): domain Bacteria; phylum Planctomycetota; class Planctomycetia; order Pirellulales; family Pirellulaceae; genus CALMEE01. The sequence goes on along the minus strand of JBGTDM010000289.1, from coordinate 5,295 downwards.
ATCCCAAAAGCCTAAACCGGATGGCCTTAAGTCGGTTGAGGACAATAACTCGATCCAGTCTGAATCAGAATAGAGCGACTTGATTTGGTACAATGAACCTTGGAATTTCAACAATGTAAATGCCAGGTAGCTAATTGCACTTCCCATCAAGAGAAACGTCATCACCGCAGCGATTGCCAACGAAGGGGATAAAAAGAACGAAACTGTGGACAACACGGCAGCCAACAAAACTACCAAATGTGTGCGCAATAAACCAATTTGATTCAGCATGCGATTCTCTTTCTAAACATTAATTCGCCAAGGCCTCAGCATCTGTGGGCTCTCTGAGCGCAATCTCCGCCAACGCGTCAGGTTGTTTCCATCCCTGCTCCAGTCGCTCCTTTAAAAGTGACGCCAACGTTGCCGGTTCGATAACGGATACAAACTGATCACGGTATGTCGCCGACCCAACGACGATACCGGACCATTCGTGAAGGGGCGACGACGACGTGGCATAGGAAGTCTCCAACATATCCAGACCCAACACTTGGTCCACCAGCAGTCCAAAGTCTCCGTCATCGACGCTGAGAGTTAATAACTGATGAGGCGTTTTCGATTTGCTTTCAAGTAACTTTGTCCTGCCCCCCAGGTCGAATACAGGAAGAAATTCCTTCTGTTGATATACCAATCCCAACAATGCACTATTTGATTTCGGAAGTGGAGTGATATCTGGACACACGGCAACAGAACGTACCGATGTCGCAGCACAGGCAAACACATTTCCTTTGCTGCTGAACAGGCAAAAACTGCTATTCGGATGGCTTTCCAAGTCAGTCATTTCTGATCTTACTCCTCGTTAAGCCTGTATCACTTTGGGCATCAGTCGGGTCAACTTGAAGTCGTTCATCGTCTGTCGCGTGCTCGGAGAGCGGTGCATCGGTAGCTTTGTCGCGTAACCTTGAAAGACGAGCACGCAATGAGGCCAGTCGATCGTTCGAAGATTTCGTCGTATTCGATGTTTTCATGAATTCGCGAGGTTTTGAAACGGGTTGCTCACCGAGTTCCATGTTCAAAACAAAATCGCATTCATCCGAGGAATTCGTCATCAAGGATGAGTCTGGAGCTGGATCGCTGGTCGGTGCTGCCCTGTGTGCCGGTGCAACATACGAAGGTTCGATGTGTAATGATGCATGCGTCGGCGCGAGAAGTTGACTTTGAATTGAATCAAGTTCGGCGGACACTTCGGCAAAAAAACTTTGCAATTCAACTCGCCATGGATCGAAATCGAACAGCGAAGTTGGCAACGCTGTACCATCGGTAGCATGTGAATTCGGTTGAAACTCGTAAATTTTTTCGCTCATGGCTGACTCGTGGTTCTGGACGCGACGGAAAGCGTCTGGTCGATAGCTTCCAACAGTTGTTTTGCCTGAGCCGGCTTTTTCAGGTAACCACCAAATTGTCGACCTAGAAGTTCCAAAGCCGTCGATTCGACGCAGGTCAGAAAAAGAATGGGGAGTGACCTCCACGGTTCACCCATTCGCTTCAGTTCATCACAAACCGCGTAGCCATCAATGCCAGGCATCAAAATGTCGATAATTGCCAGATCCGGACAATGGGATTTAACCAGTTCAATCGCTTCTTCCCCGTCACTAGCTTGAATCACATGATATCCGGCTACCACCAGAGTTTTGCTGACCGACGCTCGGATGGTCGCGCTATCATCAACCAGCAGTATCGATTGAGTCATGAGGCTGTTCCCAGAAAGACATGAATTACTGGTTCACAATTCGTCAGTTCGATTGTGAAAAGTCTGTTTTGGGGAGCTCAATGAACTATATGACAAACCACGGATTGAATGGGTTGCTACTCGCGATTTGTCCAGCATTCGAGATATTTCGTACGGTCGTCCGATCGATTGTTCGGAATGATCGCTACGAAGGTGAATTTTGGTTGACGTTGGAGTCGTCGAGGTTTAAATAGTCCCACATGTTGCAAAAACGCATCGTCCGCTGCCAGATAGTTTGCAGTCGGCCAGGTCGAGTATCGACCTCGTTATGTCAATCCGGTAGGAAGGATCGGGAAACCGCGTGGTCATCTGATGCATTCTTTTGGAGAGGGAAATCAAACAGCGAACGTCGATTTCTATCCATTCTCGACGACGACGGTTTTCCCATCATTTCCCGCTGAGATTCCAAAGACAATGTATTGCACATCTTCATTGCAGACATTTGTCATTTGATGGACCGCAAGAGCATCGATGAGGATGGCGTCTCCAGCCGTTAAATCGATCGATTCGTCGTCAACTTGCATTTGCACAGCGCCGTTTATAATGACGAAGACCTCCTGCATGTCTTCGTGAAAGTGCTTGCGAAATGAAGAGCCCTTCGGGCAAATGGACCAGTTTAACATTTGAACTCGACCACTGACAAAATCCTGACGCGTGGCCAATATTTTTTTAAGAACGCCCGGACTTTGTGAGTCCTCATGAGAGGCAGGAATGAGGCTGATCTCGTTTCCTCGGACCACTTTCATAGCGCATTCCAATGCGAAGAGGTCAAAGCCAAGTCTTTACTTAAGAGACCGTCGCCAGATGCGCGAAAGCCGCTTTCAATTCTGCATTCACAAAACCAGAGTGATTGTGTGATGAAACAAAATGCTTTCGAACGGTGTGACATTGGCATGTCATTTCCTGGCATCCACGGATTTGTTCGAGCACGATTTTGGTTTACAGATTCCGCATTCCAGCTTGTAGTGATCGAATGCTTCATAGCAGTCTTGACAAACGTTGAGGTGCGAAGCGACCGCTGCCATTCGTTTAGAATCCAAATCGTTATAGCAAAAAGCTGCCATCAACTCCTCCGCCTCGACACAGTTGATCGGGTCGTGCGCTTGATAACGCTCATTGAGTTTGGGATCATTACTCAAGTAAAGTAATGAGGCGGTGAAAATTGCGGCACCCAAGGTAAGTATTCCGGCAGCGTTCCCTACCGTTTTCGAAACTTCGCTACGGCTTATTTCGGATTGATGTACCACCATATCGGAAATCACGCCGCGCTCGCATGGCTGCCACTGTGATTTCGAACTGATTTTGCGACGGGGCATGGTTGTGATGGAAGTCGACCAGGAATCTAAGTCAATAGCTCACTGACCTGCATCACGCGCGTTGGTCGTGCTGGCTACGTTGACCTCCCTTATTATTCACGATTCCAGGACTTAACGCCAAGATCATCTCACGGCAAATGTTGGCTCGAATTGAAAATTCCGGCCTCAGATTGAGAAGCTTGCTACCAAACACGAGTTCTGAGTATCTTAAAACACACTTAGCGTTGGCGGTTTCCGTATTGGCGCATCGTCTCGATCAAGTTTCTGTACGGGCGTTTCGTCCACTTGCTTATAGAGACCTGCTACATCAGTCACCGTAAGGCGTCGCCGAGCGATTTGCAAGAATCCTTCCGTTTGAAGCTGTCCCAACACGACCGTGACGGTCTCGCGTGTACTCCCGATAATGTTGGCCAAGTCTTGATGGGATAGTTTGATTCGCAGTTCAACTCCGTTTTCGGTGGTGAGTCCGTACTGCTCGACCAATTCCAAAATCAGATAAATCAACCGCTCACGGTTGGAACGAAACAGGAGATTTTTGAGACGTCGCTCAATACGCCTGCGACGAAAACCGATCAGTTTCGTGATCCCTAAAGAGACATGCGGATACTTGGCCATGATCCATTGAACATTTTCTCGAGGGATCAATACAACCTGTGCACTCTCTACTGCCTCGGCGTATTCCTCACGACTTGATCCATCGACCACAGACAGCTCGCCAAATATTTCACCGGGTTCAACGAACACAAATATCGACTGTTTCCCTTCATGGGTTAGATGGCAAAGTTTGACTCGGCCAGAAGTCAACAACAACACTCCGTCCGCAGCATCCACTGGCAGGTATATGGGCTCGCCTCGTTTGAATTTTCGGATCTTCGACGCAACTTCCAGTTGTCGAATATCGTCAGGGGCGATTTGAGAGAAGAAATTATTGCGGCTGATGTGCCAGTAAGATTCAGGCATGGTCTACGTCTCTGTGAAACAAAAGGTTGCCACGAAAAATCAGGAATTCCAACCGAGCACCATGCCCAGAAGATCCCTAGAAAATTGCTTTGGTAAGCTTGTTACCGCAATGCGAATTAGCTTACGAAAAAATACAAAAATTGACTAAATAAATTGCAAACCGTTCAAATCTCTTTGGCATCGTTTTCGACGACTCCCCACGTGAACGGACGTTACTGTCACTTTGAAACGGAAAATTTTTGACGCATCGCAAACAGATCCTGTAACTAAACGATTGCGGATGACCGGAATCGTTGGACCGATTTTGCCATCGGACTTTTACTATGCCATGTTCTCCTGCAACATTTTCTCCTGGTGCTTTGTCCCGGTTAGAGTTTAGGATTAGCCGGTGTGCGTTAACACCCGGTTCAGGCCGTAAAAAACCGGACGCTAGTGCGTTCCGGCTGATACTCAGAAATCCGAACTCTTAATATTGACAAAGGCAAAAACCGGGGCTAGCGCCCAACGACTAATTTTCTCCATTTCCAGTTGTCTCAGCAAACTAGCGTCCTTCCCATGTTTTTTTTGGAGTTGGAGTTCAAACCTCAGTGTGTTTCTTCCAGCCCAAACGCTGAATTCCAACACTGCTTTTTAGCCTTGGCAGAGCCTTAGCGTCTGCCACCTCCTCCACGATTGCCTCCCGCACCTCCACGATTTAGTCCTCCTTGAAGCTGCTGCATGAACCGTCCCAAGTCAGGCATCTGCACCCGCTGTTGTTGTCCCGCCTGAGCGCCACGATCACCCCCTGCGTCTGGCTGTCGCCCGGCCATGGCCGGAGTTTGAGTTGATCCTTCGGGTCGAGTCGTGCCTGGAGTCGAAGGGACGTCCGTCGCAAAGACGATCTTGGTACCATAGGCTGATCGCAATCCACTCTCGATCGTTTGTCGAGAAACGTTCAGCGGCACAAATTCGTAGGTGTTGTTTGCATCAGCGCCAGGCTGATCCAACATTTTGGCAAGGTCTCGAATTTGATGATAAAGGTATTCGGGTCCCGTGACGACTAAAGCACTTCGATTCGCGTCGACTGAGAGGCTTGCTTTTGGTTTGGTCGATTCTTTATCGACACCTCCACCTCCACCTCCGCCACCTCGTCCGCCGCGCCCCGTTATGGCGGCGAGCATCTGTTGCTGAACTTGCGCTTGCATCGCCGCTGCATCTGGCGCGGCACCGGCACGATTGTCGTTAATCAAGTCTTTTAATACTTCTCGAATGATG
>JBGTDM010000288.1:0-6987 GCA_041748315.1 Pirellulaceae bacterium | reverse complement strand
AAGGGTGACGTCGAAGCTGCGATCAACTCGCTGCAGGATGCCTTGGACTCAGTGAAGACGGTTCGGATTCCAGACTTGTTTGCCACGACCTTTGGCACATTGGGATTGGCGCTGGCCCGTAACAATAGCGTATTCGCATCGCGAGCCTATTTTCAATTTGCGATAAATCTGCTTCCGGAAGAAGAGAAGTGGCAACAGCTCTACATGGCAACATTTCAGCACGATTTCCGCAACCCGGCCATGCGTTATGAGCTATTGATCAGCGAACCCGACACCGAGCAACCCTGGAAAGCGGAATTTGATCAGGCGATTCTGTTCGCCAACGCCGGGCGTTGGCGAAAATCCAGAAGATTGTTACTGAAGATCGCCAAAAAGCACCCGCAAGTTCCCTGTATCGAGCGGAACATCGCAGTGATCTCGACGTGGCTGGGGGTGGAGTCGTTTATTGAAGACTGGACTCGATACGCTCAAAATCCACACCTCGCGCTGGACGAGGCGATTTCGGCCATGACCTATCGATTGATGTTCGACCGCAATGCCTCGAGCGACTCTTTCGACATTATCAAGTTAACGTACGAAATCAATGATGTCGCCGCCGTCATCGAAGCCGCTACGGCTCACCCACAATTCTCAATCGTCGATCCTTCGACACTCGATTCGCAACTCAAGGACGCCAGTCCGCCGCCGAAATCGGTTTACGGACTACTGAGTTCCGCAATGCCAACACCGGATGATTCGCATGAAAACATTCCACGATTGATCGGAATCGCCGTGGTTTTCGGCAAACAAACCGATCGTCCCGGCCGGGTTGAGGTCACGCTGACTTGCGATGATGAATTCGAATCGCATCGTTCAACAATTGAATCGACAATCAGCGATTGGCGCGTGGGTGAACCCGAGACACAGGTCGAGGGCCAGGTCCAAATCTGGGCCCACTATTTGGATAACGACTATCATTTTCCGGAAGGTTTTTCGGATGACCAAATCGTTGAAGCATTCCAGCGGAATGCAAGAAGTCGATTTGACAAAATTGTTGCCGAGGTTGCTTTGCCGTTGTTGGACGGTAAGACGATCAAAGAGGCGGCCGGTCAGACACAATACCGTGCGCCTATTGAGGCGATTTTTGCCTTTTCGAACTCGGCGATATCGTCGGCCAATCTCCCCTCCATCTTAGACTTCGACTCACTCCGCGAAGAACTGGGACTACCCCCTCTTGAAGCTGTCGATCTGAGTTCGTTGGATTGGATTTATCTCTCTCCGCTAATTTGGGACCGCATCGACTTGAATCAGTTGGAGGTTATGGAGTTGTTGCGACTCTTCCGAAATTCTATGTTAGCTGTGAACCAGCCGACGTTGACGACTTCGGCTGAAGCCTACTTGGAACGATGTGAGGATTTAGACGAGAAAGATCAGGTTTCCATTCTGTTTACGCTTGCCTCCTTTACTGTTTCTGCGACCAAGGCGATTGAATACTTTGAGCGCGCGAGTGATCTCGCAATCCATGTTGGTGATAAGGACATAAATTGGGACCTTGCTGAACTGGAGCTAAGGCTGCGCCGCGGAATCCCAGACCGCTGCTCAGAGTTGTTAAGAAAGCTGAGCGACCAATGCCGCACGGATCCTGAATTGGAATCGGCACTGCTTCAGCTCTTGCATCAGCACGGGTTGATTGATGAGAATTTTCGCCCACGAGCTCTTGGTTCCAGTCCAGCAAAACCGATGGCGACGCGGCAATCGGCGATTTGGACGCCGCAAGATGGAGAACCTGCCGCATCGAACATCGCGGCGGCATCCGAACCAAGCGAGTCCAAGCTTTGGATTCCCGACTAACCAGTTGAATTGCTTGATGCCGCTTGCAACGATGATTGAACCGTCGGCGCGCGGCGAATTGGGACAACGCTAAACAACGTTTTTTACCGGAGCTACGAATTTTGGCCAATTACGTTTGTCGATTCGGTGCATCCCGCACGTTGGGAGTGTTTTCAGCGCGGTCCAAGGATGAATTTAAACGTGGCAATGCAGTCATTGTGCGTACAAATCGTGGTATGGAAACGGCACAAGTATTGTGCGAAGCGACGGCAGACGCGTTGCAACACCTCGACGAACCCCCTTCAGGCAATATACTTCGTGAGATGAGTCGCGAGGATCTAAATGAGTACGATCATATTCAAGCAAAACGGCTGGAGAAGATCGACATCTGTCAACGCCATATACGGTCGTCGAATCTCGATATGAAACTGGTCGACATCGAACACCTGTTCGGCGGTGAAAGAATTGTGATCTATTATTTGGCCGAACAGCGGATCGATTTCAGGGATCTGGTTAAAACGCTTGCCAGCGAATTTCAAACCCGCGTTGAAATGCGGCAGATAGGTGTCCGAGATGAAGCAAAGTTTCTTGCGGACTATGGCGATTGCGGAAAACAGGTCTGCTGTAATACGCATTTGACCTCGATGCCCCCCGTTTCGATGAAGATGGCCAAATTACAAAAAGCAACGCTCGACCCCACAAAAATTTCTGGTCGTTGCGGGCGACTCAAGTGTTGCTTGCGTTATGAATTTGATTTTTACGAGGAAATCCACGATCGCATGCCTGCAATCGGATCCCATATCATCACCCCCGATGGACACGCCAAAGTGCTAAATCAAGAAATCCTGGCGCAGCAATTGCTGGTCGAAACTGAAGATCGCCGCCGAATTCTAATTGGCCTTGACGAAGTTCTGACGGTCGTTCAAAAAAATAGTTACCCCGCTGATCGAAATGCCGATTAAAATAAAAAGATGAGTGAAGCACGCGCCTTGAATCACCCCACGTCCCAGCCATGAAATTTCGGAGTTTGATCATGCCAGAAGACATATACCCGTTGGTTGCTTGTATCAAGAAGGACCCTCGATACCCAATTGCCGCCTATGCGTTTGTAAAGGAATCATTGCGGTACGCCGCCGACGTACTGGAAATGGGAATGGATGTTGCCGATGATACCGACTTGGGCGAAGAGTGTGTCCCCATTCCACAGGCCGAGCAGCATCTGACCGGACAGCAATTGTGCGAAGCCATCCGTCAGTTTTCCTTGAACCAATTTGGTTTCATGGCAAAGGTCGTGATGAACGAGTGGGGTATTTACTCGACGGCCGACTATGGGAATATTGTGTACAACATGATTGACGCTGGACTCATGAAGAAGAGTGAACATGATCGGCAATCAGATTTTGATGCCGTGTACGATTTCGAATCCGAATTCGATCATGGGTTTGAAATCGCTTTGAATTTGCCGAGACCCATCCATTGAGCTACCGATCGCCGAGAGCCCCATCACACGGCTCGCGATCGTGGGACGGTATTCAGTTCGATGCCGACTCATCAGCAAACTGTTGTTTCTCGTCAAGTCGTGGATCGAGAAGTTGACGTGAGCGAAGGAACGTGCCACACTCTGACATGCGTCGCACGCAGCCCGTTGGTTTTGACACTTGTTGTGATGTTTTTGGATCGTCGAAACATGAAAACCTCGCCGACGAAACCGGACAAAACTCGCGCCTCGATTCCGTTGACTGCGAGGACGCGGGGCGGCTTGATGGCAGGCTTGTTACGGAAGCAGCCGATAATATTGTCGATATTTTGTTTGGCGTTTGCGATCTGGCTTTGCATTCTGGGTTTTCTTGCCTTTAGCCGATAGTGCCTGGGTCTTGGGCTCGACAATCGCCTTGATTCCATGACGGAACATTGTTGAGTTGGTTTAAACACCAATTCTTAATTCGCAGCGGGGTCGGCCATTGTGTAAATGTTTTCGACGAAGCTGGCAAATTGAATCTTAATTCGACTCGACGAGAGACCTATGCATGCAAACGTGCAAATGGAACGGCAGGGAAACAGGCTCGGAACGGCAGCTTTTGCTTTTGAATTACCTGACACTGGGGGAGTTGTTCATCGCTTGAGCGACAATACGGATCATTGGCAACTTCTGGTCTTCCATCGGCACTTGGGATGACTCCCGTGTCGAGAGCATTTGTTGCAGTTGCGACAAGTTGAGTCCGAAATCAATACCCTTGGCATCAAAGTTTTTGTTGTGACCTTTGATGCTGATATTCTTGCCGTGAACTATATTGAGCAGACGAAACTGCCTTGGCCGCTATTGTTGGATTCGTCCAGATCGCTTTACCGCTGGTATGGCATGGAGCGAGGAACGTGGTGGCAAATTCTCAATCCGATTGCAATTTGGAAATACATGAAGTTGGTGTTTAAGGGACGAAAGGTGGGTAAGCCTGGAGATGACTATCGTCAACTGGGTGGCGATGTACTGATCGATCCGGATGGAGTCGTCCAATTGCACCATATCAGTACCAGTCCGCACGATCGACCTGCAGTCAACGCGATTTTGAAACGGGTCAGGAGTGACGTGTAGCTGTCAGCGTTCTCGTTCAATTACGTAGATCGATTTCTTACCCTGTTCAACCCGCCCCACAGAGTTTTTCGTAGAAGTCCCGGGAAACCTGGAGATCCCTGACCGCGACGCTCACCGAGAAGTTCCCAAATTTCAATTCAGTTTTCGCAGTTTCGTCCTCCCCTTCTCATGGTTGATGGGAAAACAACAATGGCAAGATCAGGCCCCAGCAAGTAAGCAGCAAGCCGGTTACGGGAAGACCCATTGGATGACTCCCAATCAAGCGACAGTGTGATTACGCTCGCCAATTATTTTGGCCAGTCGACTCCGGAAGCGGATGACAGATTTGGCGATTTTCTGAAAAAACGAAAGGGATGTCGATGTAAGCCAAAGTGCTTGGAAACCAGCTAGAGTATTCACGACCATGGAGATGGTGCGAGAGAACTGATGCGTTTACCTCCCAGACAACGATGACACGGACACCCCGCGATTATACCCGCGTCCGCGCTCGCTCGCCAAAATCCGACAACTTCGGGCTAATTCATGGAAGAAAACGCTAACATATTGTATTACATTTGCTAAAATGGCTTCGGTTCGCATGGACCGGTAAATTCTTGAAGTTCCACCCCCGTCGGTGCGCCACAATGTTCAGCATGAAGACCGGGCAAGGACGGGCGTTCAGAATGGATTCGCATGACAACTACAGCACGCTTTTCAACTAGGATTCCACCCGATGGTCCCAGCGAGCGAATTTCCCGTTGCCTACCTTGTCTTGACCAATGTGGCCCGCGAGGACTGGTGTGAGGCGGTTGATCAACGGCGAAAAGTGATCGGCCGTTCGGAGGAAGCGGACATTCGCGTGCCCCGCAGATTTCAACATGTCTCGCGGCGACATGCCGAGATTTGGGCGGATCGCAACGGGATCAGGCTCCGAGACCTGCACTCGAAGTGTGGTACTCACATCAATGGAGTGTGGATCAAGGAACACCGCGAGGCATGTGTGACGGTGGGAGACCGGATCTGGATGGGAGGGCTGGAGCTGAAGGTCGTCGAGGATTTCGCGACAATTGGGAAGGTGCTGGCCGAGGTGGACATAGGGTCGGAGAGTATGGCCGATGACGACACGTTCTTTGGCCGCGACGAAACGCTCCCGCTGCCCCCCAAGATTCTGTTGGCCATGCTGACGCCAGCGGAATTGGAGATCGTCCTGTGGATGGGGCGGGGCTACTGCGACGATGAGGAACTCGGCAAGATCCTGCATCGCAGTCCACACACGATCCGCACGCACTTCAAGAGCATCTTTCGCAAGCTGAATATCAACTCGCGGAGCGAAATTACCGGTTTTCTCAAGCGACACCAATGACTTTGCCAATATTTCGGCAAAATACCCGGATTCGGGTATTGCGGGTAGCGAGACCGTGATCAAAATGCATTTCGTCAACTCTGGAATAACCGACACATGCGGTTGGGGAAGGTGTCTTACCTATTTTTGGTAATCCAATCGGTGTCGATTCAAGGGGAAACTGTGCGCGCACGGAAAGGCGGTAGGTAAAGTTCGAGAGAGAGTTGCAGTCTTGGCGGACGTCGTTCAAGATTCCTCCAGTAGGCGAGGCTTGCTGAGAGGCATGGAGCGATGACCAACTTCTCCTTCACGCGCCCCTGGATTTAACCAGCAGGGGCGGAAACGGCGAGGCGGGCCAAGGGAGGGGCGGAGGAAGTTTTTTTGCTTCCAATGTCAGTTTTGTTTGTTTTGTGTCTCGTTTCAAGGTTCAAGCCGGTAAAAGACCGGCCAAGAAGAAAAGAAAGAATTAGTTTATGAAGAAGTTTACTGGAATCGCGACCGGTTTGGTCGCATGCGTCGCGATGAGCGTGATTGTGTATGCCGCCGTTGTGGTTGATGAAAACGGCGTTGGCTTCGTTGGCAAGGGTGATGTGCAGAACGTGTACGGCTGGAACAATGCCCAGCTTCAGGCGAACGCTGAGCACGTCCGCTTCCGCTTCGTTGCCATCACGCAGGCCGAGTGGGAGTGCGAATGGTGGACCGGGCCAGAACATAACCGGAAGTACCACGCGAACAACAAAGAGGTCGTCACGGAACTGAGTGCAAACATCGCCTACGACGCCCGCAAGAACAAGCAAGGCCAGATCACCGGCTTCAACCTCAACGGCTTTGTCGGCGAGCCCGAAGTCTACGGCGATGGCGGCGAGCCCGGCGACTGCGGCGGCGGAGACGGCTCCGGAAACGGCGGCAACAACAAGAGACTCGTGGAAGGCAGCCTCGTCTACGGCGAGTCAGACGGCGACGCGGTGCTGGAAGTCAGCATCGACGGCATCTCGTGGACGGCGTTTGATCTGCCGATCGACGACTAATCTTCAGCGATGACCCATCAACTCCCGGGCCGGAGGCGCACGCGCCTCCGGCCTTTCTCTTGACACCACATCCTTCATCATGTCGATCTCTGACACAAGAGCATCATCTCCTCACGCCCTGCTCCTTCACGCCGCGCTGCTCGTCGCCTTCGCCGGTCTCTTCACCGCGGGGGTGCTGAGCATGGGGCACGTGCTGGATGTACCTGTGCCCTGCGGCGGGGGGCGGGGGTGCGGGGCGG
>JBGTDM010000287.1:0-27209 GCA_041748315.1 Pirellulaceae bacterium | reverse complement strand
TTTGGCGGTGGTTGTTTTTGGTGTATCGAAGCGGTCTTTGAACAGTTGCAGGGTGTGACCAAGGTGGTGTCGGGTTACAGTGGTGGGGCAACCGAAAATCCGACTTACAAACAAATCACGACCGGGGAAACAGGTCACGCGGAAGTCTGTCAAATCCAATTTGATCCGAGCAAAATTTCATTCGCACAATTGCTGGAAGTGTTTTGGATTTCGCATGATCCGACGACGTTGAATCGACAAGGTGCCGACGTTGGGACCCAGTATCGAAGTGTGATTTTCTATCATAATGACGAGCAGAGACAGCTTGCCGAAGAATACAAGAAAAAATTGAATGATGCCAAAGCCTTTGGGTCACCGATAGTGACCGAGATTTCAGAAATCTCCAACTTCTACGTCGCTGAAGACTACCACCAGGATTATTTTTCAAACAATTCCAAGCAAGACTACTGCCGAGTCGTTATTGCTCCGAAGGTTGCGAAGGTTCGCGAAGTGTTTAAGGATATTTTGAAGGAGTAAAGGCTTGGTGAGTTCTGGCGTGGGCCGGAGGCAATCATTCGGAATCAACACGCACCATCGCAGCAGCGCATGCTACGCCAGTTCAAGCGCGGACACGACATTGATTTAATCGCGTGCTCGTGTAAAGGTTGTTTTCTGCTCGGATGCTTGGCAATCAATTTACGGCGAACCTGTTTGCATTCTAAAAACGCCTCCCTTTTGGTACCGCGGACGAAAGATTAGAATCTTCGTTACGTGATGCGGTTCACTATGGGTGCGGCGGTTTCACCGATTAGGATTCTCCGCGTAAGTCGACATTGAAATTGCAGCCACCCGCTGTGCCGGTTCAGTCTCGAACCGTCGGTTCATCGGTGGTGTCGTCCATCGTGGAGAACGGGTCGATGATTAGACCCGTGTCGGGCATGTCCGTGAAGTCTTTACTTCAATTGCCATTCGCTTTGCGCTTTTGGAACCGCGTGACGTCTTTGGGTTCCCATTTCGAGTCGAGGTTCCATGTCAAACACAACTGCAACACAATCAGCTTCGGATAGTAAACGTGGAATTAACCAGGAAAAAAGCATGTTGTGGCAGATAACCGTTTATCCGGCCGATCCACAACATGATCGACTTGCTCACCAAGTTGCGAACTCGGTCCGGTTAGGTGTGCTTGGATTGAATGATCAAAGCATGTCCGGATTTCAGATTGCTTCGGCGCACGGATTTTTACTACAGGGTGATCTGGATCTAGCGACTGTCAAAAAGATTGCTACGAAATTGTTAACGGAATCGGCCGTTGAGCGATTTGAAGTCTCAAGGGTGGGGGATAGTTCCGAAGAAAACGTTGAGGCCGGGCATCTAGTGTACGTGTTGCCGAAACCGGGAGTGACCGATGCGCAAGCCGATAGTGCATTGGCGGCAATTCAACTGCTCGGAGCGACGCCATCGGCGGCGCGCACGTTTCGACGATTTCAAGTGACGGGACTAACGAACGAAGAGGCTCAGTTGCTCGCCAGCAGATTATTGGCCAACGAATCGATTGAACAAGTCGTCTTTGGACCACTTCAAATTAAACAACTCGAAATCGACAACCGTTATGAGTTTGCATTGACGCGCGTAGCGCTACGCGAAGCCGGTGATGACCAACTTCGTGAGATCAACCAGGCGTTTCAATTGAGTTTGAATTTGGTCGAAATGCAAACGATTCAAGCACATTTTCGTCAGTTGGACCGCGATCCAACGGATATCGAATTAGAGACGATTGCACAGACTTGGAGCGAACATTGCAGCCACAAAACCTTGGCTGGAAGAATCGATTATTGCGATGAACATGGTGAGAGGCACTTCAACAACATGTTGAAGGAGACGATCTTTGCAGCAACGCAGAATATTCGCAAGCAACTCGGAGAACGGGATTGGTGTGTAAGCGTGTTTAAGGATAACGCTGGCGTGATCAAGTTCGACGATCAACTGAATTTGACTTTTAAAGTTGAAACCCATAACCGTCCCACCGCGATCGAGCCGTATGGTGGTGCGAACACTGGGATTGGCGGCGTCATTCGTGACACGCTGGGAACGGGCATGGGGGCGAAACCATTGTGCAACACGGATGTATTCTGTTTTGGTGATCCCAATACGCAAACTCGCGATCTTCCACCTGGAGTCATGCACCCTCGCCGAATTATGCAAGGCGTGGTCAGTGGTGTCCGCGACTATGGAAACCGGATGGGAATTCCAACCATTAACGGTGCTGTCTTTTTCGACCAGCGCTACCTGGGGAACCCACTGGTTTTCTGTGGTAATGTGGGAATGATCCCTCAGGAACACTCGTTCAAGCAACCGCAGCACAACGACCTGATCGTTTCGGTCGGTGGGCGAACCGGACGGGACGGAATTCGCGGTGCAACGTTTAGCTCGGCAGAATTGACTGAGTCCAGCGAGCAAACGTCCAGTGGTGCGGTGCAGATCGGCAATCCGATCATCGAGAAGATCGTTGTGGACGTCGTGCTGGAAGCTCGAGATCGAGGGTTGTATCATGCCATCACCGATTGTGGAGCGGGTGGATTCTCCAGCGCGGTCGGGGAAATGGGTGAAGAAATTGGTGCCGAAGTCTGGTTGGATAAAGCGCCCTTGAAATACCAGGGACTCTCCTATACGGAAATTTGGATTTCCGAAGCGCAGGAGCGAATGGTTTGCAGTGTGCCCGAGTCTCATTGGGAGGAGTTTCGGGATCTTTGTATGAGCGAAGGGGTCGAGGCGACGGTCATTGGTCGATTTGTTCCAACCGGACGGTTGCAACTAAAATATCACGACAACATCGTCGGTGATCTGGACCTCGAGTTCTTGCATCAAGGTCGGCCTGCGACGATTCGTCAGGCCGAATACGCACCCTCTGCCAGCTTACCACTCTCGACACCAAGCTGTTTTTTACCGGGAGAGAGTCTATTATCGATTCTCAGCAGCCTGAATGTAGCCAGCAAACATTGGATTATTCGTCAGTACGATCATGAGGTTCTTGGACGCAGCGTCATCAAACCTTTAGTCGGAAGTCGCAACGATGGGCCGAGTGACGCGGCAGTGATTCGTCCGAGGCTCGATTCACAACGTGGCGCCGTAATCGCTTGCGGAATGAATCCATATTTCGGCGATTTCGATACGTACCATATGGCTGCCAGTTCGATCAACGAAGCGATACGCAATTGCGTGGCGGTGGGTGCCGACCCTTCGCGAATCGCTATCCTGGACAATTTTTGTTGGGGCTTCACGGATCGACCGACAACGTTAGGTTCCCTGGTGCGGGCTGCGTTGGCTTGCCGCGATATCGCCGAGGCGTACGGAACACCGTTTATCAGTGGCAAAGACAGCCTCAACAATGAGTTCAGCTACCTGGATTCTTCTGGAAAACGACAGACCATTTCGATTCCAGCCACGCTGCTAATCAGCGCATTGGGACAAGTTGCGGATGTCAATCAATGTGTCACCATGGATTTTAAACAAGCCGGTAGCTTGATTTATCAGTTGGGGCAGACACATGCTGAACTAGGTGGTTCGCATTTTTCTTTGGTTCATCAGTTGACTGGGGGACAAGTGCCGCAAGTCGACGCCGGTTCTTCGAAAGCATTGTTCGCGGCCGTTCACCAAGCGATCATCTTTGGCTGGATCAAGGCGTGCCACGATCTGAGCGAGGGTGGCTTGTCGGTGGCGCTTGCTGAAATGTCGCTTGCAGGAGATCTTGGTTGTGAAGTCGAATTGGACTCGATCACATTTGATCGAATGCGGGCCTGCGATGTCGAGCGAGCTCAGCCTGAATATAAAACCATTGTACAACTCTTTTCCGAAAGTAATTCGCGTTTCGTTGTTGAAGTTGCGACCGAACACCAATCTCTTTTCGAACAACATTTTGGCGATTTATGTCAAGCCATTGGCCGGGTGCAAACGATTCCCCGCGTAACGATCACGTCCCAAGGGAATCCGATTATCGATTTGACGATTGAGCAGATCCGCCATGCCTGGCAACGTCCGTTGGACCTGGGGGGTGAATATCAAAACGGAGACTTGCAATGAGTGTTCCCAACGTCATGGTGCTGCGAGCACCTGGCACCAACTGTGATGAAGAAACGGCCTTTGCCTTTGAACAAGCAGGCGGTCGTGCTGAACGCATACATATCAATCGGTTATTGGAGCAACCCAGGGTGTTGGAGGCATTTCAAATCGTTTGCATACCAGGTGGGTTTAGCTATGGTGATGATATTGCGGCCGGGCGGATTCTCGCCAACCAACTGATGGCAAAAATTGCGGATAGCCTGCGTGCATTTCGAGATGCCGGCAAACTTATTCTAGGAATCTGCAATGGCTTTCAAGTCCTGATCAAGTCGGGTTTGCTGATCGATGAGGGGGAACAGGGATTCGACGCGACGTTGACTTGGAACCTTAGTGGTCGCTATGAAGATCGCTGGGTGCATTTGCAAACTGGCGACACTTCGTGTGTTTTCCTTAAGGATATCGAGGGAATGTATCTACCCATTGCACATGCAGAGGGGCGCTTCGCGATTCGCAATCGCGAGGTATTTACGGACCTGGCGGATAAGGGTCAATTGGCTTTGTGTTATGCCCGTGCTACGGCGGAAAGCGACGTGGAGGCCTCTGATAAAAAACGCTGTGGATCGCGGGATCCGAATTCGATCTACAAGTTTCCAACGAACCCAAATGGTTCTACTGGGAACGTCGCAGGGTTGTGTGATGTGACTGGGCGTGTGTTTGGCATGATGCCCCATCCAGAGCGATTTATTGAACGCACGCAGCACCCGCATTGGACGCGGTTAGACCACGATGTATCGATCGATGGTCGCAAGATCTTCGAAAACGCGGTGCGGTTGTTTCATTGAATCGACAAGAATCCGACGCCTAATGAGATGACCAACGGTACAGTGATTGGTAGCGATGCTTCAACGGGATGACTCGCACACGTTGCGTATCAGCAAACGCTGGCGGTATATGGCAAGATCGAGCATTCTGGAAATTCATCCTTCAAATTTCCCGGGCTCCCCCTGCTTTTGTGAACGTTTTTAGTTAAGCTTACTAAACTCCTACGGTCAACCTGATAACTTAACCGGTACGTGGTTGGTCAATACCGGTGGAATCCAAAACCTAGCATAAAGAAGACTTGTTAGAGAATATTGATCGACCATGTCAGGCAAACAAGATTTCACTCATTTTGACGAATCTGGTAAAGCACGTATGGTCGATGTTGCGCACAAATCGGTTTCAAAACGGGTCGCGGTAGCAAAATGTTTATTGCGTATGCAACCGGTGACCATGCAGCAGATTCGTCATGGAACATTGTCCAAGGGGGATGCCTTGGCGGTGGCGCGAGTCGCGGCGATCATGGCCGCTAAACGAACGCCCGATTTAATTCCGCTGTGTCATCCACTTTCGATTTCTTCGGTCGACATTCAATTTCAATTTATTGAAGATTGTCAGGTGGAAGTCTGTTCGACGGTGACGACGACCGATCGGACAGGTGTGGAAATGGAAGCGATGACCAGCGCCGCGATCTGTGGCCTAACGATTTACGATATGTGCAAATCCGTCGATCGCGAAATCGAAATAATCAGCCTTTTTCTGGAGTCGAAATCCGGTGGAGAACGCGGGGATTACACGCGAGGAAGCGGGGGCAATGAATAACTTTCCTGGAACCCAAATCAGTCTGACATACCGTTCGATTGTCGATTCGATTAAACTCGATTTGGAATCGGTCGAAAGTCTGCTCCGTCAGGAAATGCGAAGTGAGATTGAGACGATCGATCGCATGTTGTGTCATCCAATGTTTTGGGGAGGAAAGCGAATTCGTCCCGCGCTACTGTTGCTTGCTGGTCAAACGACGGCAACTGGCCACCTGTCATCTGAGCATCATTTACTGGCCACGGTGCTGGAGATGATCCATGCGGCGACTTTGGTGCACGACGATGTCCTCGATGATGCCATGGTCAGGCGACATGCTGAGAGCATCAATCGCGGTTGGGGGAGTCAGCTCAGCGTTTTGCTGGGGGACTTTTTGTTTTCGCATGCCTTTTATCTTGCCAGCACTACCGAATCAACGTTTGCCTGTCAACAAATTGGTCTGGCCACTAACGCCGTTTGTGCCGGTGAAATTATGCAAGTGGGTTCGCAGGGAAATCTCGAACTGACAGAAGCGGATTATTACCGAATTGTCGATGGCAAGACCGCAAGGTTGTGCGCAGTTGCTTGCATGTTAGGTGCGTATTGCAGCGGTGCCGATACGGCGACGATGGAAGGGTTTGAGAAAGTCGGATTGAATTACGGTCGCGCGTTTCAGATTATTGATGACGTCCTGGACCTTAAGGGAAAAGAGGCCACCGTAGGGAAATCACTCGGATCGGATATTCGTCAAGGCAAAATGACGTTGCCGCTCATCGCGGCATTGCGGTCGACCGACACGACTCGCAGAGGCAATCTTCTGGCACAATTCCAGCAGGGTCAATGTGAGCTGA
Source organism: Pirellulaceae bacterium (assembly GCA_041748315.1). Taxonomy (GTDB): domain Bacteria; phylum Planctomycetota; class Planctomycetia; order Pirellulales; family Pirellulaceae; genus CALMEE01. The sequence continues at coordinate 20,706 of JBGTDM010000287.1, read as the reverse complement.
ATGAATTACTTCATTTTGTTGAGCAGCAAGGGGGCTTTCAGTATGCAACGAACCAAGCAGCATTGTTTGTGCGAGACGCTCAGGCAACATTGCTTACATTGGTCGGTGACTCGGCTCAACCGCTGATTCAGATGGGGGACTTCATTTGCGAGCGACAATTATAGAGTCCTCGCACCGTTCGAACGTGCCATATGAAAGACATGGTCCTTGAGTCGAAACTGTCGTGTGATTTGCCCTCGTGACGTTACCTCTCGATCGTCATTTTCCAGGTCACCGTCACTCAAGCCCATCGAAAATCGAACTGGAAAATGACCGACAACGCCGTCGGTCCTAACTCAGCACGAAATTGATGGCAATAAGTACCAGAATCAATAGGATCACGCAGATTCCATACACAATCAAGCTGCGGATCTGTCGTCGCAATTCCTTCTTCTCTTTAGGCATTGCTGGAATTTCAAACCTGCCTCGCCCGGTATTGATCCCGATAATCGTTGGATCAATCGATTGCATTTCACCAGACGCGGTAGGGAGCAGAATCACATCGGGTCGATGGTTTCCGGCAGCATTCGCCTTTAAACTCGACAGTTCGGCTGGCGAGGCGATAAATTTTGGTGGCAGGGACGGATGATGAAATTGCCTCGCACCGATCTCGGAAGTGTCGTGTTCGGCGTCGACCGTTTCAGACGTATGGTTTGCCGCATTGGCTTTTGATGTGCGAACGGATATCGACTCCGGTTCTGTCGGATGGTCTCGTTCAGCGTCTAGCTTGGAATCGGGGAAAAATCCCGGGGCAAACAGTTCTGCATCGTCAACATCTTCATTTGGATCGGCGAGTTCGTTGACCCATGTTGCATTCACATGAAGTCCAGTTGATTCGTCTGGCGATTTCGAATCAACGACCGGTTCATTGGGGAGTTGGATAACTTGTTGGCAGCCAGGACATTCGACACACTGCCCCAATACCGCTGCATTGATTTTGAAGGGCGACGAACAATACGGGCATTTAAAAGTAACAAACGGCATGAATCGTCGCGAGTTAACTCGATTGAACGGAATTAAAAAGGGAATGTATTGGAAAATATGTCGATTGCAAAGCGCTAGTTCGTATTAAACATTCGATCCCCGGCATCACCCAATCCGGGAACGATGAAATTGCTCTCATTCAGGCATTCGTCGATGACACAAGTATAAATCGCCAACTCGGGAAACTCACACGTCAAATTTTCAATTCCCTCTGGAGCGGCAATGATCGAAAGCATTCTAATATTCGTAACTCCCCAATCCAATAAGGAACGGCAGGCGAGTAGTGCCGACCCACCCGTCGCCAGCATCGGGTCGAGAATTAGCGCTGCGTCCACCGGCTTCCCAGGGACTAATTTACTGTAATACCATACCGGCTTTGACGTCTCTTCATCCCGATACATCCCCAGGTGCCAAACTTCAGAATGGGGGATCAATTCGAGAACGGGTTCAACCATTCCAATTCCTGCTCGCAAAATCGGCACTAGGCCAACTCGGCCTGAAATTTGATATCCCGTCATTTTCTTCAGCGGAGTGGTAACAACCACCTCGCGCAAGGGGAGATCATTGGATGCATGAACGGCAACAAAACCTGTGAGTTGTCGCAACGCGTGTCGGAACTGAAAGCAATCGGTCCTCTCATCGCGTAACATGGTGAGGTGATGTTTTACCAGTGGATGATCAATAACATGAACTTTCGACATTGAGATCCTTTACTGCAGTCCCCATGCGACGCGCGGGTCGGTTCTGAACTTCCTGCTCGACGCACCCCGTTCGGGCTAGTTTGTCGGCTCTAAAGTGATACGAACGCGTCTCGCCGGTTTCGCATTGACACATTGGCTTGTACGTCTACCCGAATCAGCTTCATCGACGATCAAAAAAACGGAACATGGCGATCGCACCGAGTATTTTCGAGACTCGGATTTTCAAGTTCCGATTTTTAATGGTTGAGTTGAAATCTATCACGTTTTCTGTGGAAAGGAAAGCTCAGCGGACTACCTCAATTCTTGGCGTCCCACACCGACGACTTGATTGGCTATGTGATTTATGACTCGTCGTAAGGTCGATCCAGATCGGGAAGTTCATAGTGAATTGGCGTGGCCTTGAGCAAATCGAACTCCCTGCGGCTCGTTGCCAGATAATGATGTCCGACGTCGATTTGCGCTCCAATCCAGACTCGATTGCCTTGATTGTCGAGTCGAGCATTCATCGTTGCTTTTTTGCCACTATGACAGATTGTTTTGATTTCGATGAGTTCTTCCGCCCAAGCCAGCAGGTATTTGCTTCCTTCAAACGGTTCGCCTTGAAAGTCGGTACGAATTCCATAGCATAAAACGGGAATATCTAGGCGGTCACAGACTAGAGTCAACTGCAAGACTTGTTTTGGCGTAAGAAACTGTGCTTCATCGATAAGCACGCAATGCACAGGTGCACGGCGTTGATGAATTCCAATTTCCCAATACAGGTCATCCTGTGAGCCAAAAGTGGTTGCGGGGCGACTCAAGCCGATTCGCGAAGAAATAACTCCTGTTCCTCCACGGTGATCGACGTCCGGAGTAAACAACATCGTTTTCATCCCTCGCTCATGGTAGTTATGAGCCGATTGCAGCAACGTTGTGCTTTTGCCCGCATTCATTGCGGAGTAGTAAAAATAGAGTTTCGCCATCAGATTTGGTTTAATTGCAATGCGATAGATTTAAGTTATGGTTCAAAGGTTACGCTCGGTTTTACTGCAATCAAGGGGTGTTGTCTATTTTTAGGGAACTGAACGTTGGTTTGAGCCAGCGGCTTGCCGGAAGGTGCGAGGACCCTGTTGTGGTTCGTGGAGTGCCAAGGCAGTTGAATCACGTGTCATTTCCAAAGCAACGAAATGGATTAAACTGGAGGATTGAATCGCAGTCCATTATTTGAATTCGACAGAGTTTTGGATTACAGAAATCGCAACTTCGCGACCTGATATTTTGCTTCTGTCATGATCAACTTGGTCAAAACGAACGACTTCTCGGCTGAACTGGTTTTTAGTTGGCACCGATTGTAACTGAATGTCTAGCCCCAAATTGAGTAACAATTATCGATCGATCGAATCTTTCGCCCGGCTGTTTGGCGAGGATGCGTTGGATAATCGCGTGCCAGTTGCGACACCAGAAAATATTGCATTTCGATATGAAGTTGCGGGACCGTTCACGCGGATGTTAGCCTTTTTGCTCGACGTGTTGTTGTTGGCGTTTGTGGTTGGGATTTCACTGTTGATACTCGTGCTGTTTTCCGTGGCACTTGATTCGTTTCTATCCGATTTCGTCCTGGTTGCACTTGGACTGTTCATGCTGTTTGTGTTTCTGGTTACTTGGTTCTATGGAACGGCGATGGAAACCTGGTGGAATGGAAGAACGGTTGGTAAATGGGCATTAAGGTTGAGAGTTCTTACGTGTGACGGGCGGCCGATCAATGTCATTCAAGCAGGCGTCCGAAACTTCCTCCGTCTGGCGGATTTGTTACCTTCCGTGTTTACGGTCGTTCCAACGGGGGGTATTGGGTTGCTGGTGATGTCGCTCAACCGTCGTTTTCAGCGGCTGGGAGATTTAGCGGCCGGTACGATCGTAATCCACGAGAGGCGTAAACATCATCAATCAATCGAGGAGTTTCAGGATTTACGAGTTGCTCAACTGGCACAATACATTCCCATCAGCTTCGTTGTCTCGAATGAGTTAGCGCACGCTCTATCGATGTATGTACAACGACGCGAATATTTTTCAGCGGAACGCGCCAGGGAAATCGCAGGGCACCTGGCGGCTCCTCTGTTACGCGAATTTGGCTTGCCAGACGATACCAGTTATGATTTGCTGTTGTGCTCAATCTACTATCGGACGTTTTTATTAACGGAGAGTCGCAAAGAGATTGAGTGGGTTACGCAACCGCAGCCGATAACGCAACCACAACGCCAGATTGAACGTGGGTTTCCGCGAGTGCCCAGCTAGACACGTGACACCACGGACGATTATTCCAGCCATTGAAATCTGATGAAAGTAGCCAAATTATTGCAGGCCCGCGAAGCCAACTGGGATGAGTTGGAGCAACTCTGTCGTCAGTTACGCAAGTTGGGGCGCAATGGAGATCCAAAGTTGGTGACGCGATTTTCAGCGTTGTACCGCGCCGTGTGCGCTGATTTGGCATTGGCGGATGCCTATCAATTGCCTCCCCAGAAAATTGAGTATCTGCAGTCCCTGGTCGCGCGTTCGCATAATACTCTGTATCGAAACAAGGGGTTTCAATGGCGCTATTGGGGACATCTGGTGCTCCATGTGACACCCAAATTGATTTTTTCAGACCGGTGCGTGCATTTGGCATTGTTGATATGGGTTGCTTTTTCTGTCGTTGCAAGCATTCTTGCGTTTGACGAGCGACTTTGGCCTGGATTCACCGAGGCGATCTTGGGACCAGCCCAAATGGATCAAATGGAAGCATCATTCGCCGATTTTGGAAACCGAAGCTGGTCAGAAAATTTGTTTATGGCCCAATTTTACATTGTGAATAACGCCGGGATCGGACTGCGTTGTTTCGCTTCGGGAATTCTGATCGTGCCGGGCGTGTTAATTTTGACGACCAACGCGATACAGATCGGCGCAGCATTCGGATTTATGTTTCGTCCCGAGCTTGGTGAAGCGGGGACCAACTTCAAGGATTTCGTGACCGCCCACGGTCCGTTCGAAATAACAGCAATCATCTTATCCGCAGGCGCTGGTTTGCGGATCGGTGTGTCCTGGTTGACGACCCAAAAATGGACTCGATTAAGCGCGTTAGTGCTGGCAGCGAGGCGTGCATTACCGATCGCGATGACCGCTTTTATTTTATTCATTCTGGCGGCTCTGCTCGAGGGGTTTGTGTCGCCGTTCTCCAGACATGTGTTCCCCTGGTGGATCAAAGGCTCGATCAGTGTCATTTCCAGCGGCCTGCTGATGTTTTATTTTGTCGTGTTGGGTTATCCAGGCATCGAGGCTGAAGATGAAATCCAGGCAAACTTGGATGAGTGGGACTAAAATATAACACCGGGGATTTGATACTGTGTTTCTTGAGACGATCATTTCAACTCAATCCACATCGAAACCACTCAACATGATTGCCTGAATTGATGAGCATTAAACTCGATCACACGTACATTGTTGTACGCCAAAGAAACATTCTTGAGATCTTTGATCTCACCACTCAAATCGTGCGCGACCATGCGTTCAAATTGTTGATGGCGTTATTGGTTGGAGCCATCCCTTTTGCGGTAGTTGATTTCCTTATTCTGCATCGTTGGATGGACGCCGATCATTTTAAAATGGGCTTGGTGTTATTAGCGTGCCTGGTTATCAGTCAGGCACCCATTGGAACGGCCGTCATCACAGATTATCTTGGTTCGGTTATGTTTTTGCGCCGGGCAAATGTGTTACGTTCGACTCGAAACGTCTTGCGCAATTATGGGAAACTACTGCACTTGCAGGGCGTGGTTCGCGGGGCGATTTTGCTAACGGTACTGGTAGCGGTGATGGACCCCGATTGGGGCATTGAAACACAAATCGCCTACGTCATGGTCATTTTAGGACCTGTGTTGTGTTGGGCACTTTTGATTCGCGGTCTTCGTCCTTTTGTGACGGAAGTTATGTTGCTTGAGAAGCCCCTCTGGCAGCGAGGCCAACAGGAGCTCAGGTTTTCGAATCGCAGCCGAGTCTTGCATAGTCGTTTTGCAGCAGAGTTATTTGGCCAGGCTTTGGTCAGTTATTTCTTCGCCGCACTTTTAACAATTTGTTTTATTGGATTGCTTGCGACTCGGTCATTCGTGTTTGGAACGAGTTCTGAGTCTCTGTACGCGTTGGCCACATTTCATTCTTTGGCATTTTGGTTGGCGGCAGGATTTACGACTGTCGCCAGGTTTTTGTCGTACATCAACTTGCGGATCAAGCAAGAAGGTTGGGAGGTCGAGCTCAAGCTTCGCGCCGAAGCCAACAAATACATCGAGAGTCGTCTGAGCTAGAAAGCTATGGTATTTCTTCGGGGTTGCTTACATTGTGAACGACTGGTGACAGATTGCGATTTTCGCAGGATGCTGTCGCTGAAGTTGTCGCTTTTTGTGTTCATTGCGATTGTCGTCGTTCAAAGAAACGTTGACGCTCAATCCAAAAATGACCCAGTGCGACAAGGTCAAAAAGCGTTCAGTAGTCAAGGGGAATGGTCCTGGTACGACAGCCATGCCGATGCGGTGAAACCGGTCAATCCGCCCGCGTTGGACAGTCGCCGCGGACGTTCCTCGGGAAGTGACAGTCGGGGGACTCGCTCTGAGGGCAAAAAACCGTCAGGGAATCGAGGGGGTAGCGCCGGCCAAGGTGGAGATCAGGGGGGGAGTTCGTCATCAGAATTTTCGTTTCCAACCAGCAGTGGCGGCTTTGAAGGACTGGGTTATGTCGTCAATGTGATTGCCTGGATCGCCGTTATCACGGTATTAATCGCTGTGATTGTTGGCATCATTTGGGCCATCATGAAAATGGACTTGTCCAAAGACCAGGAGGAAGATGAGACGACCGTTAACGAAGAAGTCGTCTTGGCGCCGGTGGATATGCTCCCATTCGAAATCGACCGCTCGATTGGGAATTTTCTTGATGCCGCTCGTCAGGCCTATGAGCGTCAGGACTATCGTTTGGCGACCGTCTTTACGTTTAGTCACGTATTATTGACCCTTAATCAACAGAATTGGATTCGCTTGACGCGAGGAAAGACCAATCGACAATATCTGGCCGAGTTACGGGGGCACGATGAGCTCAGACGATATTACGAACTCGTCATGACGCTATTCGAGGCTGCCTTTTTCGGGAATCAACAGATTCCAAGTCAACGATTCGAAGTCCTTTGGTCACAGATCGATCATTTTCATCAAATGGTCCAACAGAGGCCGCAACGAGTTTTGACAACTCAGATGCCTTATCGACCGCTTACAACATAGGGGTTCACAATCAATGAATCTAATCCATATCATGAAACAGATTGCGTACCTCAAAGCCTATTGGGTTAAAGCGCTGGTTGCGTTGTTGATATCGTTTTATTTTTCCTGCGATGGTTCTGGTCAACAGAGTGAATTGCCGGATCAATATGGCGGAGTCCATGGGCGGTTTGCTCAAAGCATTAACGGGTTGGCGGTGTTTACCGAGATGCTAAAACAGAGTGGCAGCGACGTCCGGACCGTCCGGTCATTAAACGATACGATTGACGAAGCGGATTTGTTGATTTGGGTGCCAGATCGGATGGATGCACCCACCTATGACGAGGTTCAGTTATTGAATTCCAGGTACCAATTCAATAACTGGACGAGAGTTTTGTTTGTCGGGCGCGACTATGATTCGTCGATCAGCTATTGGGAAAAGGTCATCGATCAGCTTCCGGAAAGCCAGAAATTCCAGGCGGAGCAACATGTAGAAAACCTTCGGGCTCGCTGGAGTTTCGGTCGTGGGACAGGAGTATTCTATGAAAATATTTGGTTTCGGTACGATCTACTTGACCGGTGGATTCCGGCGACACAATTGTCGGGAGAGTTGGCCAATGGCGTGGATGGCAGCAAGTCCGATCTGGTTTTGACAGGCAAATCGAGTTTCCAATCCAATTATGTCATGGAGGTTTTATTATATGTCAACGATGAACCCTTTGTATTTGTGTTACAACCTCGTAGCCGAGATGTAAGTGCCGCTGAAGTCGTCATTGTCACAAATGGTTCACTGTTGCTTAACTTGCCACTAGTCAATCACGAGAATCGCAGGTTGGTTCAAAACCTCATCGATTATCTCGATCCCGGAAGGGTGGCTATTTTTAGCTCTGGAGGGCAAACCATTTCTGAATCCGCTGACTCCGATGAGAAATTATTCTGGAAGTGGATGAGTGTTCCGCCATTCAACTGGATTATCCCGCATTTGATTTTCTTCGGCATCCTCTATTGTTTCTGTTACTTTCCGATTTTTGGAAGACCGCGACAGTTGCCACCGGCCAACGTCTCCGAGTTTAAAACACATATCGAAGCGGTAGGCCAGATGCTGGAACAGACCAAGGATCGGCAATTTGCCCGGAATGCGATCCAGCACTATCGACAAATTTCCGGTCATCACCCAACGACGTAAACGAATCGTGTTCCGTGCTTTGGAATACATGACAATTTCATCCCTATTTGGGTCCTCACATGAGTTCTTCACCATCAGGCAAGGAAAAGATCGACTTCGGTTGCGAGAAATGCGGCCAGCGTCTTTCGGTTGCAGCGGAATACGCCGGGGCACAAGTTCAATGTCCGGCGTGCCAGTCGATCCAGACGGCTTCCACATCATCGATGGCGTCAAATCGAGGCCAGCCTCCGGTCGTACGGCCGTCGCCATCGACTGGAGTATCGGCCCAGCCAGGTTCATCTTCATCGGCAACGCGCTCGTCTGATGATCGCGCCGCGCATGGAGCAGAAGCGCCTCAGACGTCGGTTCCGTTCTCCAATCCTGGACCAAATTCGATATTGCACCCAGGTTCATTCGAGGGGCAGAGTCCGGCATTGAATGTGCCGGTCATCCAATCTGAATTCGCACCGAGCGAACCGGAAATTGGATCTGAGACCCGAACGCGAAAAATGTACGAGAAAATCCGTAAGGAGGTTGCCAAAGTCTATGTTGGTCAGGACGAGCTGGTGATGGGGACTCTTGTCGCATTGTTCTCGGGTGGACATGTCTTAATTGAAAGCGTACCTGGTTTGGGCAAAACATTGTTTGTTCGCACGTTGGGAAAAATTCTAGGGTGCCAATTCGGTCGAATACAGTTCACAGCAGACTTAATGCCGTCCGATATTACCGGCGCGCCGATTTTCAATATTAAGACCCAAGAGTTCAGTTTTCGGGCTGGTCCGGTCTTCACACAATTGTTGTTAGCGGACGAAATCAATCGTGCGCCGGCAAAGACCCATGCGGCCTTGCTGGAAATTATGCAAGAATATCGCGTGACGGTCGACGGGACGACCCATGGGCTGAAGCGGCCCTTTATCGTGTTGGCAACGCAAAACCCGGTGGAGTCTGAAGGGACCTATAATTTGCCGGAGGCGCAGCTCGATCGGTTCATGTTCAAGTTGATTGCCGATTACCCAAGCGTCAATGAAGAGGCTGAAATTTTAATGATGCATAGTTTGCATCAGAAGCCGGGAGCTGAGTTGGAAAACCAACTTGACCAAGTGACCAATCCTGAAGAAATATTGAGTATCACGGAGGAAACGGATCGAGTTCGAGTCGACCCTAAACTTGTTGATTACATCAACAGTCTGGTCCGCCTGACTCGCAACTGGCCTCAATTCTATATTGGTGCTTCTCCACGAGCCGGCATTGGTTTGATGCAGGCGTCCCGGACATTGGCGGCGTTCTATGGTCGTGACTACACGGTACCCGATGATGTCGTTCAAATTGCGCTCCCTGCATTGCGGCATCGAGTCATCTTGACCGCAGAAGCCGAAGTTGAAGGACAGAACGTGGATCAAATCCTGACCGATTTAATTCGCTCTGTCGAAGTCCCTCGCTTGCGCTAAGGCTCTTATGCAGATACTCGAAATCCTAACGTACCTCGGCGAATGGCTGATCAGTCAGATGGCAATATTTGTGGCAATCATGATATTGCCATTATTGTTGATCGCCAGAATTAAACGGGCTTATCCGAGTCGCCGCCTGCTGTTTCTAGTCGCATTACCAGCCATTGGAACGTTGTTTTTGGTGGTGACGCCGCAGCTTCGCAATCCGATCTTGATTGCCGATCTGGTGCTTGTCTGCGTTGCGGCCGTTGACATATTCAGATTGTCAGGGAGAAAAAAGTTTGGCGCTGAACGAAAGATTTTGCGCGTCGCTTCGCTGAACAAGCCGCATCAGGTCGAGGTAATCGTTAGAAACAACTCTGATTCAAACGCGAAAATAATCGTCGCGGACGATCTTCCGGCAGGCTGTGAAGCAGAACCATCGGAGTTCTTTCAAACCATACGGCGACGTTCCGCGATCTCGCTTAAATACTCGATGCGCGTCCTGGAACGAGGGCGGTTTCTGATGCACAAAGTTTACCTACGAGTCAACAGTCCTTGGGAATTGTGGAAGGGGATTTATCGTATCAACTGCGAATCCGAAGTTCATGTTTACCCAGACCTGAAGCAATTAATGGAGTATTCAATCCTGGCTCGAACCAATCAACTTAGTCAGTTTGGCGTGCGAAAAACACGCAAGATCGGACAGGATAACGACTTTGAACGGTTACGCGACTACAACCTTGACGACAATTTCAAATTCATTGATTGGCGGGCGACTTCGCGGCGTCAAAAACTAACGGTGCGAGATTTTCAGGCAAACCAAAGTCAACGCGTGATTTTCATGATTGACTGCGGACGGATGATGACCAATCAAAAAGAGGGTCTGACGCTTTTGGACCATGCACTTAATTCGGCACTGATGCTCAGCCACGTTGCGTTGATGCGAGGCGACGCGGTTGGCATGCTGTTTTTCAATAGTCGGGTGCTGGCCTATGTGCCACCTAAAAGCGGTAAGGCTCAGATGAACCATTTGTTACACGCCGCATTTGACCGGCATCCTGAATATGTTGAATCGCGGTACGATGAAGCCTTTGTCTACCTGCGCACTCGGTGCCTGAAACGGTCGCTAGTCGTATTGTTGACAAGTGTGATTGACGAGATCAACGCCAACCAGGTGCAGCGGTATTTAAGTTCGATTGCGGGACGTCACCTGCCAATTGCTGTGCTCATGCGCGACCACCAGATGTGGCAGCCTCTTGAAGATTTCGAACGCGATTCCTCAAAACTGTTCGAGGCCGCTGCCGCTGCTGAGATTCTCGCATGGCGACATGAGGTGCTGTTACAGTTGAATCGATCCGGAGTCCTTTCCGTCGATGTTTTTCCGGACCAGCTTACAGCACCGTTAATCAATCGCTACCTGGAAATCAAAGCGAGGCACCTGCTTTAGTGGAGACGGCGATTGCTGGCCTGCTCGAAAATCGACTGGATGGTCTCAATATTTTGCTAATCGAGTCCGCTTGGGCGTGGCATTTCGTTGCCATCATTCGATTTGACACAGCCTTATTTTAGAAAAAGATTGCTTGAGTTTGCGGATGCAAAAAGTGATTGGGGAAGTGTAGCTGGTGATTTCATCGTTTGAAACGGCGCCGACAATTGGTTTTTGTTGGACGATTTGCTTCAGGAAACGAGTCGCGACAAAGTCGCCATCTGGAAGCCCTCAACGCCAGTCGCTAGAATTAACGCGGCATCAAGCGTGGAACCACCTTGTTGTTTTGATCCAGACCCATCATTGTTTTGTAAACGTTTTCGAATGTTGTGCCTGGGAATTGACATTTTCGTGGATTGTTAAACCGTAAACGGATGGCGAATGTCGGTTGCTCGTCGAGGCTTTTTGGGTGTGATTCGGCTCGTTCGATTTCTCTTGAATCGGCCGCAATACACCGGAAACAACTAATCGTTTTTCGGCGTGGATTCGTTAATTTGAATTCGACGTGATTTGACCAATCTATTTGAATTTAACTCGGAGCATAAATGATGCCTGAAGTAATCGTGGACGAGAAGGCAATACAACCAGAAATCACTGTCTTTGGAGAATTTGCGGACGAATTCGGGCCGGAAAAGGTCGTGTATATCTACGAGCCACGTTGCGGACTTAAGGCGATTGTTGTGATTCATAACACCAGCGTTGGTCCCGCAATCGGTGGTGTCCGGATGACGCCCAATGTATCCAGCGAAGAAGTCTATCGATTGGCGGCGGCGATGACTTGGAAAAATGCCCTTGCTGGCATTCCTCATGGAGGGGGCAAATCCGGAATTATCGCCGACTCCCGGAAACTTAATATGGAACAAAAGGAAATTTTGATTCGGCAATTTGCCAGAGGAATCGAAACACTGAACCAATACATTCCCGGGCCAGATATGGGTACGGACGAGACCTGTATGGCCTGGATTCGTGACGAGATTCGCAGGTCGGTTGGGCTTTCAACCGTTTTGGGAGGTATTCCGCTCGACCAAATCGGTGCAACCGGCTACGGGCTTGCCATTTGTGGTGAAGTGGTCCAGGAATTCCGGGATGACATGACCTTGGACGGAGCAAGGATTTCGATCCAGGGGTTCGGCAATGTCGGGCAACATACTGCCAGATACTTGGCAGAACGTGGGGCGATCCTCACCGTCGCGACTGACCTGGACGGTACGATTCACAACGAGAACGGGATCGATGTTGAAAGGTTGATTGAGGTAATGCATGCGGAAAAAGGGATCACTCATTATGCGGATGCCACTAAGCTGGATCGCGATGATTTTATCAACATTAATTGCGATATCTTTGTACCAGCTGCGCAACCTGACGTGATCAACGCAGGAAATGCAGAACGAATTGATTGCAAAGTCATTCTGCAAGGGGCTAATATTCCATGTACCGCTGAGGCGGAACGGATTTTGTTTGAGCGTGGTATTTTGAACGTTCCGGATTTCGTGGCAAACGCTGGGGGTGTCATTTGTGGTTCGGTCGAATTTCATGGTGGCACAAAAAAGCAAGCATTTGCTGAAATCGAGGAGAAGATGCGAGACAATACGCGAGCGGTACTTAACAAGTCATTGAACGAAAAAATGTTGCCTCGCCAAGCTGCGATGTCGCTAGCACGAGAGCGTGTGCGTGAAGCAATGAGCTATCGTCGTGCGAACTGAACACCCATAGCAAGCTTTGAAATCCTTCGCCTGAATACGAAGTTCTTGACCAGCCCGCTTGATGCGAGGCGTCGTGAACGCCGATTTAGCCGTGTGAATTTCGACACCAAAACGAAGTCGGAACTTTCGCTCGGCATCGAGACGGAGATTGCTGGCATGCCATGGCGTTTGAAAAGTGCTGTGAGTTGCACTGCGGATTAGGAAGAACCACTACGGCTGTTTTTTTCCGGAAAACTAAAATAAGTCGTATCTTCGTTAAATTCTTCCAAGACGAAATGGCGAATTAAAACAATGGGCAATTGGCGCCTAAGTGCCAATCGCATGTCCTTTAGTTTGCACAGCTCAATTACATTCCACGGGGGGAAAAATGGCTAGGTCGCAGACGACTTTGTCTCCTCACGCTTACCTTGGTCGCAAAACGATTCCTGCAGACCGAACAGCGAACGAGAGTCGCCTTTTGGCGAAGAAACTTCCATTCAGTTTGATTGCGGTCGCAGGTTGTCTGATCGCCTTGAGCTCGATTGGTTGCTCAAATTGTAACAGGGGTTATAACGCTGGCTTGAGCTGGTTGTTTACAACAATCGTCGAACAACCCGTTTCCTGTTACCGTGAGAGGATTTGGGCGCAGCGCGCGTTCAATTTAAGATATCCCAATTGCGATTCGCCATTTCCCAGCGATTTCCGAGCTGGATTTATTGAAGGCTATTGTAATGCCAGTCGCGGCGGTGACGTTCAAGCACCTCCATTGCCTCCGGAAGCATATTGGTCATCGCGATATACAACCGAACAAGGATCTAAGAAGGTCGAGTCCTGGTTCGCCGGTTATCCTGCAGGCGCCAAAGCTGCTCTGTCGGATGGTAACGGAAGGTATCATGACATCAAAATGTCCAGTGAGCTAATGGAAACAATGGCGCAGTTGCGGAATGCAGGCGAAGATGTCGTTTCGATTGACTCGATGGAACCATCCAATTCCATGCTGCAAGAATCGGATATCACCGCTGGTTCATCCTTACCCTATGCCGGACCAATTCATTATGTTCCACCGCATCCGAGCTATATGGAGACGTCTCCGGATCTACCACCAGTGATCAGGGCCAATCAGGCGATTCCCCAGGCGATTCCCGCTTCAAGTTCGGGCATGCCACTGGGTACACCTGGACGCTCGTTGCAGCAATAAAATAACACTCAAACCAATACACCAACTCAACTGGTAAACGTTAGTCACATAGCGCCTGCGAATCAAATCTGCTTGGCGTTTGAAAAGGAGTTTCATGGCTATGAACCGACCCGCCAACAAAACCGCTTGCACTGGACTCGTCAAAGCCAGTCTTGGCCTGATTGTCGTGTGCTGCCTGGGGATGACCGGTTGTACGCAACTGTTTACACCGATCCAATCCATTCCTGCAAATCGAATTCCTCCGGAGTTCCTATCACCCCCCAGAGCCAATGATCAACAGATCGATCTGGCTTTGCTTGGCCAGGAAAAGCCTCCGGCATATATCTTGGATGAAGGTGATGTGCTGGGCATTTATGTTGAAACCATTTTGGGAGATAGCACGGCAACGCCACCGGTTCAATTTCCGGATCCACAAAGTGACTTGAATCCATCGATTGGTTTTCCTGTTCCTGTTCGAGAGAACGGTACGATTTCGTTGCCATTGGTTGATCCAATGCCTGTGCGCGGATTGACGATCCCACAGGTCGAAGAGTTGGTGAAACGCACCTATATCCAGAAAGGGATATTGGTCGATCCAAAAACCATTGTTACGCTGATGCGAAAGCGTACTTATCGGGTGTTCGTCGTTCGTCAGGATAATCTTAACTTCAATGCTCCGCAGAATTCGCGGCGTTTCAGTCAAGCAGTATCAGACCGAAGCGACGAGAGTGGTCGCGGTTTCGTCTTGCAGTTGCCCGCCTACGAAAACGACGTGATTAACGCGTTGACCCGAACTGGAGGCTTGCCGGGCATCAACGCGAAAACCGATATTAAGATATTACGTGCCAGCCGCAACCAGGCTGAGCGACAAAGTCGCTTGCAAGGCGCTTTCGGAATTTCAAATACGAACGCATTCCCCTACGGGATGATTCCACCGGGCGTAAATTCCGGAAATGCCGACGTCGTTACGATTCCATTAAGGTTAAAACCGGGTCAAACCCCGCGCTTTCGAGCGACGGACGTGATCTTGAATGAAGGTGATATTGTCTATGTCGAATCACGCGAATCGGAAGTCTATTACACCGGTGGTTTGCTTGGTGGCGGTGAATGGATCCTGCCTCGTGACTATGACTTGGACGTGCTTGGTGCGGTTGCAATCGCAGGGACGTCGGTCGGGGTCGATCGACAGGCTTTCCAAGGTGGGCTCCAGGCGTCCGCAGGTTCTCGCGTCCCTCCGACGCAGTTGATTGTGTTGCGACAACTTCCCAACCAACAGCAGATCGCAATTGAAGTCGACTTGACCGAAGCCATCAATAGTCCTCGTAGTCGTATCTTAGTGGCACCACGGGATACGCTCATTCTAAGATACAAACCGGAAGAAGAACTGATTAACTTTGCTGCCGGAACGTTTTTCACTTTCGGTATTCGTGAACTCTTCCGCAGATAACGAAACGGTCACAAGCCGAATTTCCGAAAAGCCGCGATGAATTTGAAACATCGCGGCTTTTTTTGCGCTCCACGGCCTGACGCGGAATCACTGGCAAGCGAATGAAACCAGGAAGTGACTTGTCTACCCGAGTTTGAGTATCGCTGGTTTGATCGGTCATTAAGCGCAGGATCAGCAACTAAAAACACCCGACCCCAAACTACCGACCACCGACTGTCATTGCAGCGGGGATCGATGGGGCTTCTTCCCTTTGCCCGACTCGCCATTGAAATCGTATCACTAACATCACCGCGGCCGCCGCAAGTCCGGCGGTCATCCCCCACCACAGTCCTATACCGCCCCATTCCCAGACGAAGCAAAACAGGTAACCGGCAAGTCCCCCGACTCCCCAATAAGCAATCAAAGTCAACACCATGGTGGCGAAGGTATCTTTTAATCCCCGCAGCGCGCAGGCAGCGCTCACTTGCAAACCATCCATAACCTGAAACAAGGCGGCGATTGCCAAAAAACTGGTCGCCAATCCGACAACCTCAGCATTCTCAACCGCCAACACATCGATATACATCCCGACGATTATTTGTGGAAACAACCAAAAAACTAGACCACTGATCGCCATCACCACAACGCACAGCATCATCCCAACGTGTCCGGCCGTTCTTGCCTCGTCGATCGATCGTCGACCGATCGCCTGACCGACACGGACCGAACTGGCAATCGCCAAACCCATGGCCACCGTAAAAGAAACCGATGCCGACTGTAAGGCGATTTGATGGGCCGCCAACTCCGGTTTGCCCAATGTTCCCATCGCTACCCCCGCTGCGGTGAACATGCTGCATTCAAATCCCAACGTAAATCCAATCGGTCCGCCGACCGATAACAGTTCTTTCAACATCCGAAAATCGGGAAACCAAAACCTGCGAAAGATCTCGTATTGAGGATACCTCAGTTGGACATAAGTGGCCAACATCAAGAACCCAGACGTAAACACCAGCGCACTGGCGTAACCGGTCCCGACAAGTCCAAGCGCCGGCAAACCATACCAGCCAAACATTAACACATTGTTTAGAAAGACGTTTAAACCGACCGCAACAAAGGAGATCATCATGATCGGGGGCGTGTCCCCATGCCCTTCGAGAAATCCTCGCAAAGCCATGATTCCCAAACCTGGCAATATCCCCCAGGAAATCGCCTGCAGATATTGACTGCTGTCCAGTGCCGTCTCCGGATTTTGGCCTAATGCCATGAAGATCGGCTGGGTATTCCAAAACACAATCATTGCGGGAATCGCCAGTCCAAAAGACAACCACAATCCTTGCCGCACCGCCCGACCGGCTCTGGCGAACTCTCGTCCTCCTACTGCCTGCGCGACAATTGGCGAAACCCCCAAAACGAAACCTGAAAAAATCACATACACTAGAAAAAACAATGTCCCCCCAAGTGCAATCCCGGCCAGCGCATCATTCCCAAGCTTGCCAACCATTAGGGTGTCGACAAACGAGAGGGTCGTTTGAGCCAATTGGGCAATGATCAACGGGACTGCCAAACGGGCCAATTGAAAAAATTCGATTTTATACACGTTAAAATTTCAAAGCGTTCGATGACCCCCGCTTGTCTAACCCAGGATCGTTCACCCCAAAATCTGCACGGGGACGCAACTCGGATCGAGCGGGAATTGGTAAGAGGAAACAAGTTCAGGGCCCGAGGTTCGCTCAGGCTTCAGTTCGGATCGTTTGGGCCAAAGCAACTCGAGTCTTCAGGGTCTGACGGCAAAAGTAGGACCTGTCATCGAGCGTGGATTCGGCCGGTCGCGACGTACGCATCTTCCATGCTCCAATGCTGCTCAAACGCTTTAACATTGACGTCGCTGAAGTAGCCTACTTCGGCGCTATCGGCACCAACGTTCACGGTGATTCCAAGGGCATCCATGTTAGCAATCGTTCGATCCACCGGCGATTCCCGGAATGTCTCGACTATATTGGCACAGAGGGAAGGGCTTGGTCACATCGTCATCCGAAAAACGATGCGTGGCCCCAAACAATTCTCAAGTATACAAATTGCCGACTTCGGGTGCTGGTTCTTGTAAAGAGACCTGCCTCTTTTTTTCCTCAAGCTGTTGCAAAATTGATCCGGAAAGGCGAGGTCCGTTAATTTGCACGACTTGCGAAGCGATATAATTTCCCCATCGCGCCGATTGACATGGTGACATTCCATTAGTTAATCCATAAAGCACGCCTCCGGCAAATGCGTCCCCGGCGCCGACGGTGTCCAAGGGCCGGACAGGAAATCCTGCGACTTTTTGTTGAACGCCTTGCTCAACGACAATACAGCCATGTTCACTGTTGGTTACAAACACCAGCGGCACCATCTCTCCCAATGTTTCGACACAATGCTCCAGTGAATCGGCTTCACAGAACATCTTGGCCTCATCCAAATTACAAAATAGGATGTCGCAAAAGTCCGTCGCAATCTGTTTAAAGTCGCTACTGAATCGATTGATAAGAAATGGGTCAGAGAAAGTAAACGCAACTCGTGTCCCATGTTTCTTTGCTTGTTGCATCGTCTCGACGCAAGCGAGTCGAGGGTGTTCGGCATCCCAAAGATAGCCTTCGATATAACTTATCTCGCAATCGGGTAAGCGGTCGAAATCGATTTCGGTTGTTGATAACGAGGTGGAAATTCCCAAATGCGTACACATTGTCCTCTCGGCGTCAGGAGTGGTTAAGACGACGCAAGTGCCTGTCGGCAATCCTGCTTCCGGAGCTGGAGTCACTGGAAACTCGATTCCGGTCGCATTGATGTCGCCGCGATAAAATTCGCCGTTAGGATCAGCCGCGACTTTGCCGCAGTAAATCCCGGTGCCACCGCTCTGTGCAATCGCAACCATCGTATTTGCAGCGGAGCCACCTGAAGCTAGTTGAACGTCGTCATGCTCAATACCTCTTAAGATCTCTGCCTGTTGAGCAGCATCCATCAACGTCATTGAACCTTTCGCAAGGCCCCGCTCGACGATGAACTCGTCCGAAACAAACGCTAAAATATCGACGATTGCGTTTCCAACTCCAAATACGTTGAGTTTTCTTGACATTTTAAAAAACCTTCCAATCAATTGTTCCCCAAGGAATCCGCTGAACCACATCTGGCATTCAATTTAGTTTGATTGAACATTATGTTATCTTGACGCTTATTCTGCAATGACCGCCGGAGTCGCGATCGCTGACGTTGTTCGAGCCACTCCAGTGGTCAAACAAAGCCTAAATATCCAGTCGAAGAAGACGATAGACCTCATGCCCCGCGACTTCAGAACCTTTGTTGCCATAGAGCTCCCGTCACCGATTAAGGTTCGTATCGAAAAACTGATTCATCGATTTCAATCCTTCCAACAATACAGGTGGACGACAGAAGAAAATCTGCATTTGACCCTTAACTTTATTGGCAACGTCACCCAGCAGGATATCTCTCCGCTCTGCCGAGCGATCGAATCCCATATCGCTTCCACACCAGGATTCGCCGTCCAGTTGGAGGGCTGCGGAGCGTTTCCAAAAATCGATCGTCCCAGAATTGTGTGGCTGGGCGTGACTGAAGGTTCAATACAGCTTCAAGCAATTTATTCTCGGATCGAGCAATTGCTTTTGGAACAAAAATACCCGCGCGATCGGCATCCCTTTCGGCCGCATATTACCATTGGACGACTCAAACGAGAGGGTCGATTCCCAACAGAAATGAAGGGAGCGATCAATGCAGAAACGAAGATTGAAATCGGCGCGTTCGACGTCAATGAAGTTACGATTTATGAAAGTGTCCTTGAAAAATCTGGACCGAGATACACGCCCATTTCCAGATTCAAACTTGCCTGAACGTTTCGAGTGCCTGCGGACTTGATTTTGTCGAATGCATGTGAGCAATCAAAGTGTTAAGGACGTTGCGAATCGCACTGCGAAGAATTCTCTGATTGGATGGGGAATCAAATTTCCGCCACTAGCCAATGAACTGATCGATTCCCAAAATTTTCCAATAATTCACTGAAAATGGCCGCTGGCAGCATTCAGTGGGTCATAAAATACTTGTTCGTCGAGTCGCCCAGCGGCCCCTAAATCGGCCGGCTGGTTGCCGCGATCGAGGCTTTTTATTTGCAATGACCTCCCATTACCTCCCACAAAATGCGAAAACTTTCCCGAATTGGTTCGTTCGCAATCTTTTACCAACGACGCGTCAAGCTGTCGTTGACCTCGACAATCGCCGAATAATACAATACTCCAATGTGTAAGATAAATGCGTTAGCGGCGACATTGTTAAGAGCTAACCGTCTCGAAACCATCCGTCAACAAACCCTTTAATCAGGTTTGCTATCATGCATCGTTCGATTTTCTTGACTATATGCCTCTTTATTTTCGGGAGTGTTTTTGTACTCCCAGCATGGCCTCAAGATCCAAAACAATCATTCCTGTCGAATTTGACGCCCGAGGGCAATGATTTTACACAAGAGGGAAAGTACGAATTTTCGGCAAAGTTTACACTCATTGAAAACAGTCGAAGTGGCGAAATTGCGTTCACGGCTACGATCGCTCCTGGCTGGCATACGTATTCGCTCAAACAGCAGGATGGTCCAGGCCCCTCCAGAGTTAAGCTGATCGATCATGGTGATTTGCGCTTGACCGGAGAATTTGAACCGGTTCGACAGCCGGATCGATCGGAGTCTGAGATTTGGTCCGGCGTTACGATTGAAAAGTTCTCTGACGAGATCACCTGGATCGCACCTCTAACCATTGGTGAAGATGTCGATCCTGAAGCATTGGAAATCATCGTGCAGTTCGATGGCCAAGTTTGCGACATGAGTTCGGGGTGTATCCTTATCGAGGACGAAAAAACAAAAGCGGTGTGGGGGGGCTATGTCGACACGCTATCCGAAAAACGGACGGCCATCGGCGATGTTGCTTCAACTGAGAGCATTGAAACGTCGGGCATTGATACGGCGAGCCAAGATCAAGTTGCAAGACAGGAGATCCTCGACAACTTACTGACCGGAATTAAATTTGCGGGCGATGAAATTCAAGGATTTAATTCGACACTATCGGGCGGACTAAGCCGGGGTGCCGTGGCACGTGGGGATGAGTTCGAATTAAGGTTGGATTTCGAAATCAAGGATGGCGCCCATGTGTACCGGCTCCAGGAGGAGGCACAGACGGGCTTGAATTTTGTGCCGACCTTGATTCGTTTATTCCCGACCGCGGGATTTTCGATTGTCGATGTCACTAGTTCACTCCCAATCGTTGAAAAAGAAGATTATGGCGTGTTCACGGCTTACTACGATGGTTCGGTCCGTTTCACCGTCAGGTTGAAGGTCGAGGACTC
>JBGTDM010000286.1:0-5113 GCA_041748315.1 Pirellulaceae bacterium | reverse complement strand
TGTTCGATCAATGACCCTTGTCGATCACGCCTATGAGAATATGGGAAATCCGATTCACTTTGGTGCGATTCCGGAACCTGGTTCTGTTGGGATCATGGCGATGGCAACACTCGCGCTGGGTGCAGTTGGCCTTCGCCGTCGTCGAAAAAATTGAACGCGACATAGCAGTGAAAACCTGAACTGATCGTTCTCGTAAGAGCCCATATTTCAAATGTAAGGGCTCTTTTTTATTTGAGATCGACGATTTTGGAAAGTTAAGGTGGCGCGAGATGCTAAATATATTGTGAATTTCGTGCAATCGGCGGACGATGTACGGGTTACCTGTAGTTGTGCACCGCAAGACGTCAATGGGTCCAGCAAAAAGAAAAGGAAATTGAGATCACGATGAGTAATGGCGGAAATCCGATCGGTAACAGACGCGTCTTGGTGATCGGTTGGGATGCCGCTGACTGGAAAATTATCAGCCCGTTGATGGATAGCGGGAAAATGCCAAACATTCGCCGATTGGTTGAAAATGGCGTGATGGGGAACATCGCGACATTGCATCCAGTTTTATCGCCAATGTTATGGACGTCGATTGCTACTGGAAAACGTCCATTCAAACATGGCATTTACGGGTTTTATGAACCGACGCCGGATGGGTTGAGCGTCCAACCCATTACCAATCTTACGCGGACGACCAAAGCGGTTTGGAATATCCTAAATCAGAACGACAAACGCTGCCATGTCGTTGGTTGGTGGCCAAGTCACCCGGCCGAACCGATCAATGGTGTCATGGTCTCGGATTTCTTTCACAAAAACTCCGTCAAATCCGGTTTACCGGAGTTGGCTCCGCCAGGCGCTGTCCATCCGGAGTCCATGTTAGCAGAGTTGAGTGAATTGCGGTTTGATCTGCGCGAGTTGTCAGGTGGCGACCTGATCAATTTTATTCCAAACATGAACGAGGTTGATCAGTCTCGGGACCCGCGACTAGCATCGTGTGCCAAAATCGTGGCGGAGTGCACGACGATCCAGGCCGTGGCCACCGAGATTATGGAAACGGCTGATTGGGATTTTATGGCTGTCTATTTTGACGCCATCGATCACTTCTCGCACGGGTTTATGAAGTACCATCCACCGCGCCGCGAATTTATACCCGAAGCGGATTACGAGCTGTACAAGCATGTGGTCACCAGTGGCTACATCTATCATGACATGATGCTGGGACGGATGCTTGAACTTGCGGGCGATGACGCGACCGTCATTTTGCTGTCAGATCACGGATTTCATCCAGATCATTTGCGTCCAAAATTCGTGCCGATGGAGCCTGCCGGTCCGGCGATCGAACATCGCGATTTCGGAATTTTTGTTGCCGCCGGTCCGGGGATCAACAAGGACAAATTGGTATTCGGTACGTCCCTGCTGGACATTACACCAACCATCCTGCATTTGTTTGACCTGCCAATTGGGGATGATATGGACGGGCGAGTGATAACCGAAGCGTTCATCGATCCGCCGGTGATCACTTCGATTGCCAGTTGGGATGAAGTGGTCGGGAATGATGGTTGCCATGCCAAGGATAAACAGCTTGACCCTGTCGAAGCCCAAGAGACACTCAAACAGTTGGTAGAACTGGGATATATTGCCGAACTCAAGGGGGATCAAAAGGAAAACATTCGAGCTGCCAACCGGGAACTGAATTTCAATCTGGCTCGGGCCTACATGGATGCATCGCAATACGGCGATGCGCTCCCCATATTGACCAAATTGTACGCGGAATACCCGAAGGAGTATCGTATCGGAATTCAGTTAGCGATGTGTTACAAGTCGATGAATCGGGTTGACGACCTGGAACGTCTTGTGGAACGCGTGGCGGCACAACGCGTACGCGATGCCAATGCCGCCAGAAAAAAACTGCTCGATTATCAGCAAATCGCCATCGAGCGTTCCAAGGAACGGAAGACCACTGAGACATCGGGCAATGCTGCTTCTGACGCTACCGTAGACTTTGATCAAGCTGATGTCCAAGAGATGAAGAACGACGAAAACGTTCGGAACATGGGGGAGATTTCGAAATTATTTTCCCCTGAAGAGATCAAAGACATCGCTTTGAATCGATCGATCGCGATTTTGCAGAACTATTTTCTGGACTTTCTTAAAGCGTTTGTGCTGATTTCGAAAGGCAAAGCGAAAGAAGCCATTGTGTTTCTGGAGCGCGCCATCGCTGTTGAACCAACGCGCCCGTCGCTTCATATCCAAATCGGAGAGGCTTACCTGAAGTTGAGAGCTTGGGACTTGGCCTATTATGCGTTTGAAAAAGCGCTCGGCCTGGATGAAAACAATCCGCATGTCTTGCTTGGAATCGCCAAATGCCATATCGGTCGGCGCGAAAACGAATTGGCCGCGCGAAGGGCCCTGGACTGTGTTTCCAAAACCTATTTTTATCCGGTGGCGCACTATACGCTGGGCGTTGCATTGTCTCGGATGGGACGATTTGACAACGCCATCGATGCGTTTAAAATGGCCGTTAATCAAAATCCGAATTTCTCGCAGGCCTACCGTTGGCTCGCGTTTATATTCAAGTCCAAGTTGAAAGACCAGCAAACGGCGGGAAAGTACTTTCGTCTCGCGCGTGAAGCGCAAAAGGCCCAAGATTCACAACGTGCGGAACGAGCTATCCTACCAACCCTCGAGGAAACTGAGCCGACGGAATCCTTGCCGGTCGTTTCACCGTCGACCAAAATGTTGCCAACGCTGCGAACGGCACCCGCAAAAAAAGTAATCAAGCCGCCCGAATCAATGGATCCGTTGGAGTCAATTGTGGTGGTTACCGGACTCCCACGTAGTGGGACGTCGGTGATGATGCAGATGTTGGCACAGGCTGGTTTGGAAATTATGACTGATGGACAAAGGGTGGCGGACGAAGATAACCCACGGGGATATCTGGAGTATGAAAAAGTCAAAACTTTGTTAGAGGATAATACCTGGGTCGTCGACGCCAAGGGAAAGGTAATCAAAGTTGTAGCGCAACTGCTGGACAGCCTTCCGGCTGAGATTGATTACAAGGTCATTTACATGCAACGCGACATCGAAGAAATCATACAGTCCCAACGAAAGATGCTGGATCGAAATCAGCAATCTGGGGGTGACATCGCCGAAGACCGGCTGAAATCGATCTTTGAATATCAAATGGCATCAACTGCCAGGTTGATCAATAATCGCGGGATTCCGGCGATTCGCGTCCCGTATCGGACGGTGTTGGCAAAACCTGTCCAAATTTCAGCACGAATCAAGAAGTTCCTTGCGATTGAACAACTGGATGTGGAAAAAATGGCCGCCGCCGTTGATCCCAGTCTTTATCGCAACCGATTGAGCAAAGAAAATGTTTGACGTTCCATGAGTTTAAGCCACGACAATATCTCCGGTGTGGAACCGGGGCATGATGCCTTGATAAAAAAAGTCGTTGTTTTGGGGGGCGGAACCGCCGGCTTCCTCACAGCCCTCGCACTCAAGCGTTACCTGCCTGACTTGCAGGTTGTTGTGATTCGATCCACAAAGATGGGCGTGATCGGTGTCGGCGAAGGGACTATTCCCGGAGTCGTTCAATTCCTGCATCGATTTCTAGGCATTGATTCATCCACGCTTTACTCTGAGGTGCAGGCCAGCCCCAAATTGGGGATCCGTTACCTCTGGGGTTCGCGGCCATTTTTTAACTATACGTTTACCGGCCAGTTGTCGCAGGGACACCCATCACTTTCACTACCGCGTGGATATTATTGCCGCGACTCGTTCGAATATGCGGACATCAATTCTGCGCTCATGAGTTTTGATAAGATTAGTATTCGACTCCCTAACGGCAGTCCGAAAGTCAATGTAAACGCGGCGTATCACCTGGAAAACAAAAAGTTTGTCAATTTCCTTGAACAAAAGGCTGAGCTTGCCGGAATTACCAAGATCGATGATACGGTCAAACACGTCGTAACAAACGAAATGGGCATTCAGAAGCTGATTCTTGAAGATGGCCCAAGTATCGAAGGTGATTTTTATGTCGACGCCAGCGGGTATCGCGCGGAACTGATCGGAAAAGCACTGGGCGAAGAGTTTGTTGACTTTCGAAAAGCGTTATTCTGCGATCGCGCGGTCGTCGGCGGCTGGCAACGAACATCTGAGACGTATCATCCGTACACCACCGCAGAGACGATGGACAATGGCTGGTGCTGGCAGATTGAACATGATGACCTGATCAATCGAGGTTACGTGTTTTGTTCCCAATACGCTTCCGACGATCAGGCAGTGGGGGAATTCAAGCGTAAGAATCCAAAGTTGGACGAGACAAAAGTGATTCCCTTTCCGGCAGGAATGTACCGCAGAAGCTGGGTAAAGAACGTGGTTGCAATCGGAAACAGCGCAGGGTTTGTTGAACCGCTTGAAGCGACTGCGATAGGGATGATCTGTGATGGCGCCGTGCGACTCGTCAAAGCGTTGATTGCATCAGGAAAACGTAACCTGCCGGTGCAACAAACAATCTTCAACCGAATCACCCAAAAAAATTGGGAGATTATTCGTGACTTTCTGGCGCTTCACTATAAATTCAATACGCGTCTCGATACCGAATTCTGGAAGACGGTGCGCGCTGACGTTGACATTGGCGACACCCAGGAATACGTGGATTACTATCGCCAGGTCGGTCCAGATTTCTCGATATTGGCTCCAGAGTTCAGTCGGAATGCCTTCACGGCTGAAGGCTACATGGTCATGCTTCTTGGCCAACAGGTACCATTCGAACGACCGGTCAACATTTCGCTTGACCAGCAACAGGCATGGCTGAGACTAAAACAAAATCTCAAACACATTGCCCAAGGGGGACTAAGCGTTCCAGAGTATTTGCAATGGATCCGTGCCGAGAGTAATCGGCAGGAAATCAATCGGCAAGTCGGGATCGCGCGCGCGGGGGAACAAAAAACAATGCGTATCGGTGACAACATGAAATCAGGTGAATTGAATTGGCTTTGAAACGCTCCATTGCGTACGTTCGTCATTCATTTCGCTTGGATACTCATTGCAATCCAAGCGATGGATGGGAAGCGCTCGTTTCTTTCTAAGGTTGACTGGCCATAATGCCTGCCGGCCAACC
>JBGTDM010000285.1:0-3195 GCA_041748315.1 Pirellulaceae bacterium | reverse complement strand
GCAGCAGTTCATGTTCCCAGCCCCCCGACTCGAAACGCCGCCCCCCATCATGATCCATGGCCAAGGATGGCTTTTGGACGATCAGGCTGGCCGCGGGATCCCTCGGGTCGACCCGCGGCTCCTCGCCACCCAAAAGCGCCTGGTAGTCCGCTTGAAAATCGTAGCCGAACAGCGAGAGTTGGAAACCGCCCTGCCCCTGGACGGAGCCGTGACAGGCACGACCATTGCAACCCAGCCGGCCCAAAAGTGGAAGGACGTGTTTTTGGAGATCGGGGATTTCCGCGCCCGGCTGGGCAAACCGCTCGCTTACCGGTGGCAGAGCGTCGTCGACTCGCTCGGTCAGGCCAACGAGAAAAACCAATCCAAGCAGCCATTGGTGCATTGCGGCTCTCTTCATTTATTGGTGGGGGTAAATCCTGGGGGTCAATCGTCACCTCGCGCGGAGAGACACGCCCCATGACTGATACTGATAACTGATAGGAATTTTAATCCCCCACGACTGATAGGAATTTTAATCTCCCACGGACGATAACTCAACGGTCTCGTCCGTCTTTCGGCCGTTTTTCAGAAACTGTTTTCAGAATTTTTTGCCATCGCCACCCGCTGCCTCGCGTGGTGTTTGGAATGTTTTGTTTGGGATTCTTGGCCCTGTTTTGGGACTTTCGACCCTGTCTTTCTGCTCGGTCCGGCTTTCGCTGTTGGAAGTTTGCCCCCGGTTTTTTGCTTTTCTGCTGGCGGGCCCGTTTTTCGCTATCGCCGGTCCCGTTTTTCGCTGACGGCCCCCGGATTTGCTCTTGTGACCGACGCGGGAGAGAAAGGCAACAATGGCGTGATCTGGGCGCGCACCGTCACCGTTCCGCTTGGTTGGCGGCGAAAAAACCGCTCAAAACCAACCCCGCCGGTCGGGCTCGCTGCTCGGTTCTAGAGGAATTCGGGGTCGAGTACCAACTGCAGCTCGCGGGACCGATGCGTTTCTGACGGGACCGCCTCGGCCGCTGCGAACTCCGGATCGAGCACCAATTCCAGGTCGCACCGCAGTTCGGGGACTTGTGCCGCGCACGTTGGCGGCCCTCGGGCGCTGGCCCAATACTGCTACATCGAGATATGAAAAAAGGCTCATCCGAGTGAAGCGTGCGCGGCAACGCGTGATTCGTGCCCAACAGTGCGACCGGCTTTCAGCTGGTCCTACTGGGACGCCCCACCAGCCGAAACACCGCGGTTGTCCGGAAAGTCGTACGGGTGGACGTGAGTTGATATCGGAATATCCGCGCTTGGCGAGTTTTTCCAGGAAAATCGCTGGTTGACTGCAAAATAAAATATATTCATACTTTAACCGAGGGAAAGTCCCTTAGTTATCAAGTTACAACTCGTCAAGCGAGTGTAATAAAAACTTATCGGGCTTGGAATGCGTAAACGCCAATTTACAATTCGCACTTTGTTGATCGTTACGCTGTTGGTTGCTGTTTCGCTTCCGACTGCGATCTCGCAATACGATAATGTCATGGCGTTATTCTTTCCTCCTCCAAAACCGACTGCTGCCTCAATTATTCCAATCCTGATGCGACGCGTTGATCCAAGCAGTGCCAAGGAAATCACGATTCGTCCGGGCTTGCCACGTGAAAATTTGCTGCGACAATAAACGGGTCGCCGACAACCATGTAATCGCAGCCATCGTTCAGTCGATAACGTACTTCAATGCCCGATAACAAGGCGATCGGGATAGGGGCCCGGTTACCTGGGACCCCTCCCACACCTAGCATGCGGGTCCGCACTAGGCGTTTCGATGAAGAGTTTACACGAGACATTCAAACGCTGACTGGTCGGTGAAACCAATGTTGGTGGCATCAGCAGACACCGCTGTGGACGCTCGAGGGTCTCGCCATGGTTGGCTGGCTCACCGTAGCAGACCGGCCTTGTATCAAGTTTCTGTTCGTAGCCTCGCAGCTTTGATGGGAAGGCGTCTGGGTGGCAAATCTCAAACCCAGCGTTTACGCACACCTTCGCGGGCTTCTTTCCCACGGTTGGTCACCCTACCGCAGTTGCCCTCACCTCGTGTTGTTCTCTTGAAGCGTTCATTTGGTATACTGCCTTTCCAGAAGGGTCTCGTTCTCGTACAGGGGACTTGCACCCCAAAAGTTAGTCGGTATGCCAGGCATAGCCAAGCGGACAACCGGCGTTGGCTCGCCTTTCGGTTTTTCAACGTCGTTTCCTTCGTCTACAATTTACGGTTGTTCAACGTCAATCGCGTTGGTCCGCCATCCCGGTTACCTCAATCGTTATGCCCACAACACACTCGTTCTGAAATGGCCCTGATTGACAATCCTAGTGCTTGGATACTTCGGCTGTTCGAGATGGAAGCGCGCGAGGGCCGTGGGGCCGATTGCCAACGATTCCCCGATGGTTGCACACTGCCCGATGTCCCGCTCGACGATGGCGAAAAGGTTTTCGGGATTTACAAGGACAAGTACATTTTTACACCACAATCCTTTGCGATCCGTTTGTCAAACGGCGTCCGACGTGTGCCGTGGCGAGAAATTCGTGCGTGTTCAACGCAACACGGGGATGGCAAGAAACGATCTGAATTAACGCTAATGGACGGATCAACCTTGGAAGTACGTGTCGGTGATCTCGCGACCGGATGGTCTGGCCGAATCTCGCAGCTCTTTCATCAGATGATCGACAAATATGGCGGGGCTACTTTCGGCATCCCGCTTTACACTATCGAAGATTTCTTCTCCGCCGCCGACGAAGATGATTGTCTCGCGCCGAATCTTGACCCGCATCCATCGTTGGCTACGATGCGCAACGCCCTAATTGCATTCCGCGATCGTCCCGATGTGTCCGCCGTTTTAATCGATGTCGATGAACTTAATGATGGTGTGCCGACCGCCAACGCTATCGTTGTCCGAACGACATCATCTCGTGATGACTTGGTGGATTTTGCCAATGCGCTTCATGCGGACGGCGTTATTGAGGCATCCGAAAACATCAAACGGAAAGTGACCGCCATCGGATCAGAAGATAAACTATGGCAAGTCGTTTGGGACTAAGCGGGCATAACCAGTAAGCCTTTAACATCGCGAGCCAACGGAGAGAGGGTATTTTTTGGAGATCGCTTGGCCGAAGCGGGTGCAGTTGACCGGCCAGAACATAGAGCCGATGTTTAAGGGCTTTGTTCAAGAAGCCTGGGGAGGC
>JBGTDM010000284.1:0-3086 GCA_041748315.1 Pirellulaceae bacterium | reverse complement strand
GCCTCCCCAGGCTTCTTGAACAAAGCCCTTAAACATCGGCTCTATGTTCTGGCCGGTCAACTGCACCCGCTTCGGCCAAGCGATCTCCAAAAAATACCCTCTCTCCGTTGGCTCGCGATGTTAAAGGCTTACTGGTTATGCGGTGGTATTGGCTAGCCGGTCTGTTCATCAAACAGCTGATCTGCATCGATGACGGAAGTAAGAAACTCCGGTTCAAGATGCGCATTAGGGTCACTGCTTTGCAGTACCGAGATATCGCCAGTCGTCTCAAAAACCACCGCCAGAATCGCGCCGTAGTTCAGCGCGTTGGCTTCCCGAAGCTTGCCGAACAAGTCGGCTCGCGTCACGTTGGCCCGTTTCAGGTTGTGGTCGAGAATCTTGCCCCGGGCCATCAGCAGCAATGGTTCATTGCCGACCAGTTTGCTGACGGCTTGAGACTTTCGTCGCGACCAGGCCAACGCCCACTGCCCGATGAAAAGGCCGGCCAGGGCGGTCAGCCCGACCAGCAAAGACGGTGATGACAAAGACGCGGTCGATGCGAACAATGATCCGACCGCGACCGTCATCACAAAGTCAGCGGCAGACATCTTCGACAAACTACGCAAGCCTGAGACGCGGGTAAACAGCAGAATCGCGCCGTACGCGACGGCCACCGAAAGCAATACCCAGGGAACCTTCTCCCAATCGGACGTGATCCATGTTTCGAACATCGCAATCATGACTCCTCGCGGCCACTCCGCTCATTTCCAACAGTTGAGAAGAACAAATAGTAGACGGATTTACTGCGGCCTAACACGTCGGCCTAAATCGGGCGAGTTGCGGTCTAAACCGGGTAATCGCTCGAGTGGTTTTCCGGCATCCTATATCGCGAATTCGGCAGTGTCAAGGATTTACGTCGAGCGAACCAAGTCGGCCAACCTGTCGGCCAACCTATGGACCCGATGACTCAGATGTCTTATCGTAAACGCACCCTTTAAATTGGTTGGCCGGAGCGGGAGCCGGTACGGAACTCAGAGCGTAGGCCAACTTCCAGATTTCGGTGCGGCGAAAACGCTTCGCCAACTATCTTGGATTGTAGCTTGTCGACGCCAACAAGCAACGACTTCGAACCCATCGCTGACGAATTGTCGCCGCCGTCTGCAACCCAAGGCCATTGACACCGACAGCCTAAAGCGATCGCTTAGTTATCTGACGGTTTGGGAACAGTTCTGTTTATGTACAACCTCAAATCCTCGCACGAATTCGCCAGTTCCACAAGTGATGCGTCATGCGGCCTGAAATATAACGAGCAGTTCTCACGCCAAGGTTCAGTTTGAATCGCAAGTGTGCGAGCAATTCGCTGCCTGATTTTAAACCAAGCTGGTGCTGGAACAGGATCGTAGGTACCGGGTGCTCGCCCACCAAAAAGCGTTACAAGCGGCGGTCCAATCACATTTTTCTCATTCAAAGTTTTAAACGCGTGAAATCTCCGGATTTCTGGTTCGATCACGAACCGAGTCGTTAGGGCAGCCATCGCGATCAGTACAAAGCATACGAGAAAACTGAATATGAAGAGTCGGAGTGTTTTAGGTGTGGCCATGAACGCAGTTTACTGCAATCGTTCAAGGGCGAAAATATCAAATGACTGAAAATCTGGTAAGTCCTACGAAGAGCAACTCTGCAATGGCTTAATCGGGTAATGATGGTGTTCACCGAGCCGCCGCGATGATCTTTCCATTGTTAAAACACACCGCTCGGCGACTGCGCTGCGTCCGATGGTTCTGTTACACGTTCGGCACAAGCACCGTACTATTAGCAGCTTAATTGGGCGACGAGTGCGAGGTTGAACCGCCATTAGCGGGCTGCACGCCAGCAAGTCTCAGAACGATTTCAAATTCGTAGTCCGTTGTCAAGGTGATTCGCTTCAACGGTTCGCCGGGGCCGCCAGTGTCAATCGACTCTTTAATGGCGTCTGATGGCAACTGACTTGTGTCAAGACGAAATTGTCCATCGTAGGTTTTCGTGCTCTGAAGTTGGTAGATTGTGAGCGTGCGATCCGCCGCCTTGGTGCAGCCGGAAATCGCCGACGCGGTAATGCAGCCAACAACAAACGCAATCACAACAGATACTGATAGCCGTGTCATGCGTATACTCTCTCTCGCGTTAGTTAGTGACAGAACGTCCCGGATCACGCGGCGGCCAACGATGATCTCGACCATTCGCGTTCATCCGTTAGTCATCCGCCATTTTGCACAGAATCTATGCGCCTTCGTGCAATGCGTCTAATTGACGATATCACAATTGAACCGGTTATACCCCACACAATGCTGTTCGCCACAAACGCCAGGTTGGTTATCAGTGACAGGTCTTGTCTTAGCAAGAACACGGGAGCGAGGATTGGCCATGCGAGAATCTTAAAAATTGATTCTGAAAGTCGAAATGAAAAAGAGTCTGAATTTCGCGTGCCTTCCGCAAATGCAAAACCAAAACAACATAAGAGGATAAAGCCGTGAATCACGGCGAACAAGATCACAATTTTCCAATTAATCATCCGACTGGCCAACTCGCGTCGAAATTTATAGTCCGCGCGTATTAATAACCAAACGGCCAGCGGAACGCCGAGGATCAAAAGCGCAAACAATGCCGTGAACGAGAAGTCGGATTCCATGTGATTGTCACAGCAAGCGACAGAACCAATAGTAGACGGATTTATTGCGGCCTAACACGTCGGCCTAAATCGGGCGAGTTGCGGTCTAAACCGGGTATTCGCTCGATGGGTATTTCGGCATCCTATATCGGGAATTAAGCAGTGTCAAGGATTTACGTCGCGCGAAGCGATTCTGCCAACCTATTGACCCGATGACTCAGATGTCTCCGGTTCACGGCATGGTTCAAGTAAGCCGCTATCGCGGCGGGAACTGAATATTGAATCGGTTGGTTGATCTTAATTTTGCTTTCTAGTATAGTTGCTTTTGAGTGGTACTGCAGCGCGACATGGAAAACCGAGCCTGGGCCGCCCCGAAATGTGTGAACAAGGCTTCTGATTCCGTTAAACGGCAGGGCACAGTCACTTTCGGGGAAATTACTGTTGAATCGCTCGTCGCGTT
>JBGTDM010000283.1:0-14875 GCA_041748315.1 Pirellulaceae bacterium | reverse complement strand
AACTGAATCGCGATTTCAGTTTTGCGCCAGGGGAAGCAGGCTCGATAACGGTGCAAGGCCATTTCCGCGAACAACCGTTGTGCAATTTTCGATCGTTCAGCAATCCATTCGAGATCTCGAATGTCCGGTCTGGTATGGAGGGTGCACATCAACAGATTAATGCATCGATCGCCGCAACCGCGCTTAAACTCTTGTCGATCAAAGAGATCGGAATCCAGGATCAAGCGATACGAGAAGGTATTCGATCAACGCAATTGCCAGGCAGGTTGGAAATGATCGATCTGGGGTCACGCAGGGTTGTTCTGGATATTGCTCACAATACCGCTTCCGTGGAGGCACTTGTGAACGCGTTACCTGAAGTCCACCCCGGCTGGTGCCACGTCAAACGTCGTACGCTAATCTTTGCTTGTAGTCAGGATAAGCGAGCCGACGAAATGCTTGCATTGCTCGTACCCCGCTTTGACCGGATTGTGCTTACACGATATTCCGATAATCCTCGAGGAACGCCAATTGAAAAACTTCGGCATATTATTGAACAGATCCTTGGTACAACTGGCAATCCAAGAAATCCCCTAACAATTCTGGTCGCTCCAAACCCAATTTCAAGTTGGCGATTAATCACCGAACAGCCCGCTGACTTGAACGATGAAGGCGAAGTTGTTTGTATCACAGGTTCAGCATTTTTGTGTGGAGAAATCCGACCATTAGTAATCAGGGAAGCTCAAAATCATACCCCGGTTTCACCTGCGATTCTGGCCCCATGAGAACAACGGTTGTCGAAACCAACGCCGGGGTCTATGCTATGCAGATCAATCAACTTTACCAAATTTAACCGGAGAATCAAAACATGTCTGGAAGTGAACGTCGACGCGAGTTGACACGTCGCCGCAAGCGTCTAAAAAAAGTATCCATTCTTAAGAGACGAGCCGTCAAGGCAAATACAACTGAAAAGCTGGAAATCGCTCGCAAACTTCGAGGCATCACCCCGGGCGCAGAATCGATCATCACTGAACTAAACCTTGAGGTAAAGTGATCTCAACAAAACGATGTAGCCATCAGTCCAGGCACTGCTGAGTTTGGCTTTAGATTTGCATTTCAAACCATCGATTTCAAAACCTCCGAACCTCAACGTATCTCGACCATCGTTCGGTGATGCCGGGAGAAACAGGGCTGCATTGATGACCAGTCCCCGATCTCGGTTCCAGAAACCCATTACTTGACTGATTCACAAGTAAACGGTGCTCTTATGATGGAGCCAGTTAAATTTGAGTCGTACAAAGCGCCATAAACGGTCGAGAGCTTCATGCCAACTCAGAGTGGCAACGTCGCACTCAGCATGTTGCGTGCATTTTTTTATTTCAAAACATTCATGATGCCACCGAGAAAATTGACGATTTACAGGACGCGGTCCATTGTCCAATGATCCCGCTGACGAAATTCGCTCGACGGATTCCGATAATTTTTTGGAACCACCTAACGATGAGCTAGAACGATTCGATGCAACACCATCGGATACTAAAAGCTCGCATCAGCCAGATGACGATCAACACGAAACTGCGCCCAACAAATCGGCGTGTCCTTCAATTTTGTGGTTGACTGCGCTCGTTGAAGGCGGACTGCTTGTGCTGGCGTTAGTGTTAGGGGGGATTCTATCGTTTCACGATCCAAGGCAACCACTTGCCGAGATCTTGGATTGGCCATGGCTGTCGGCGACGGTTTTTGGAACGATGGCTGCGATTCCAGCATTGATATTGGCAATGGGGTTGCCAAAGATGAGATGGAACTGGAGTCGATCATTCTCGACCAAAGTTGAGCGTCTGGTAATCCCGCTGTTTGCCGGAATTTCCGTACCCGGACTGGCGTGGATTTCCATCTGTGCCGGAGTCGGCGAAGAGATGTTGTTTCGCTGGTGTTTACAAGGTGGATTGGAATCTCTTTTTACCTTTCCGGGAGGCTGGTTGATTGCACTGATTGTCGCATCCATCGTATTCGGGATTTTGCATTGGGTCGATCGAACTTATGCCATTTTGGCGACGCTGGCAGGCCTCTATTTTGGTGCATTGATGCTGGCAAGCGGTACCGTACTTGTGCCGATTATTGCCCATGCCATCTACGATTTTGTGGTGTTGTTGTGGCTGACCAGGATTCGAGCCAAACAGATTGATCCAACGATGAATCGACGTTGAATGCTGCAACGAATCTGCGTCAACCCTCTTGGACACCCATTTGTTGGATTCGATTTGGTATAGACCGCATGCATTTAGAACGACATTCCGGCTTCGACTGCGAATGTACTGGGGAATTCTTGATGCAAAGAATCGCTTCCGTATTGAAGTCGTCGACCAAATACCCAACCTGTTTCCACAAACCAACCGGGTCCTCCATCCCTTATTCGCTCAACCCCCACGGACAAACGAAAGTCCCTAAGCGTGAGTTCGTCCCGGATTCCAGACTCCCGAGTTACATCGTAGGTGCCCCCACCAATGCCTAGCGCTACGTACGCCCAATCCTCATTGACAAACGGGACATGACCTACCCGTTTAGAAATTTTTGGCTTTGGAAAAACAAGGTCGAAACGTAAGTCCGATGTCGGAGTCCAGATCAATCCCGCGGCAGGAAGAAAGTCGTAGTCGTTTCGATCCAGGTAGATTGCACCACCGAATAGTGTCAGATGTCCAGGAAAAACATCCCAGGTAACGGCGGCCAAGGCACCCGTCCGATAGCCACGCCCAAATGAACTGTCGAAATCCGAATACAAGCCCGGTCGAATCCCAACCAGCGTCGATCCGCGACTATTAAACTTGAATCGCCAGACTAAATCGAGATAGGTCCCGTAAACTGCATTGGGTACATCGAAGTCCTCTGGACCCGAAAGTAGGTCGAGTTCAAATGACGGCGAGATCAATACGACGCTTTCAGGAACTCCTACGGCAACCATTAGACTCGACCGGAAAAAACTGCCGCCAAACCCCATATCATCTTTGGCAACCCACCCACCTCGTATTGACATCTTCTGATAGAAACCACTTCGGTACCGACTAATCGTCGTCGCTTCGCGAACTTCCTTCGCCCACTCTTGATCGCGATGTCGCAACGAAAACGGTGAGTCAGATTGATCAAAAAAATTCCCGAGGTTACCATTGCTTACTCCATCGACGAAAGCGTCCGAGGTTTCAGCAAAATAGTTTTTGTCCGTGATAGGTGGCAGGAGAACAGGAGGTGCGGGCAAACGACGCGTCGTCTGAGCATCGGTCACCTGAACGCTTAACAAACTACCACATATCGCGATGAGTAGACCGTGTGTGATCCGAACGGTCCACTGCCAAGCGTTGAACAATTGGAGTCGAGTTGGTGGTGAATTCATCGTAACCAATTACGAAGCAAGTATCCAAATGTGAGGTCTATCTTCGGTTTATCTTTTCTCGCGACCATTTGTTATGCAGGGCTTGTCACAACCTTAGTCCAAACAATGGATCCATCCATTCGTTTGCGTTTCCGGAAAAAATGTGCTCGTTTGTTTACCATGATACATCCGTGGGTACGTAGCTTCGGATTGGGTCGGGCTCGACCCTATACCTGCCGAATTACCAACGTCGCTTTTGTTTGGGCAAAGTGGTAGATTCGGTGTTCGTGTGGGGAATGCGTCGGGAGCGACATATCGGTCCACCCAAAAAACACGAACTAGCGCCGTGAGAATTTAGAAAAAACAGAGAATTGGGACAAGTTCAGTTTTTCCAGCTTAACCTCAGTATAATTTGAGCAACGAGTCGACAGGACGTGGCAAATAATTGAGTTGGAGATGCATGTTGTCTATAACTTATGCATTACATCCGCGATTTCCTGCGAGTTCAGCGAGGGCTGTTGTACAGTCAATTCGCAATTGAGTGCCTTGCATCGCACGCTGACGCGCCTATTTTCCAAATTGGACGGCATGGAGCATGCCCCGAATGAGTCCACGTAACGATTTGACGTTCACGGGTTATTCGAAGTTTAGTTTCAACATGACCCATTGTTCCCGCCACAATCGAAATGCCGCCTTCCATTGGAAGGATAAATATGCAAGAAAAGAACAGGGACAGGCATCGGGCAGGTCCGCCTCGACGATAAAACCCTGGTTACCTTCAATCGACCGGAGACTTATAAAATGCGAATGTTGATGTGTTTTGCGGTCGGAATCTGGTTACAAGTTGTATCCAATGAGTCGACTTTCGGTCAACAATCGTCAGGCCCAACGCTATCGGTAATGAGTTTTAACATTCGTTATGGTACGGCAAATGACGGTGACAATCGCTGGGAATTACGACGAGATTTGGTTGTAAAAACTGTTGAAGACTGTTCACCGGACCTGCTAGGGACTCAAGAGACCCTTCGGTTCCAAGCTGACTACCTGCAGCAACACCTTCCTGAGCATGCCTATTTCGGGAGGTCACGGGACCAACAACCGGATCAGGGAGAGGAGTGTGGCATTTTCTATCTTAAACAACGTTTTGAAATGGTTCAGTCGGGGCAATTCTGGTTAAGTGAGTCTCCGGATGAGGTTGCGAGCAAGAGCTGGGATTCTTCGTTACCTCGAATCGCAACTTGGTTGTTGTTGAAGGACAAGGCGAATAACAACCGCGAACTCCTGCTGCTCAATACACATTTTGACCACCGTGGCGAACAAGCTCGCTTGGAATCAGCAAAACTAATTCGGAAGTGGCTTGAGGAAAACTACCAACAACATCCGATCGTGATCACGGGTGACTTTAATTGTGGAGTCGACAGCAAACCGTATGAATGGTTGACACGCCAAGACTCCGGCTTGACCCTCACGGATACGTTTCGTTTTATCTCGCCTGAACGAACCCAAACCGAAGGAACCTTTAACGGATTTAGAGGTTCAAAAGATGGAGCGCGCATCGATTGGGTTCTTTGTTCGGAGCACTTTCGGATCGAATCCGCTTCAATCGTGCACTCGAATGACAACGAGCGGTATCCGTCGGATCACTTCCCGATTACATCTGAATTAAGTTGGAGGGATTGACTTTCAGGAAATTTCGAATGCTGATGGTTGAAAATGACGTGATTCGGTTGATATAAGCAATATTGGCAATCTTCATCGGCTTGGGATGGTAACGAGCAGCCCTCCAGTTGCTGCCGATAGCGAGCATACCCATCCAAAACAAAAGCGGCGCCGCCGATGAGCATTAAGATCAACAACGACAGGCGACTTGCTCCTGAGCGCGTTGATCGCCTCGGCTTGTCTTTCTTACTCATATTTTTTCTTATTTGCCGGGTTCAATGAGATCGGTTATGTTTACTGGCGAAAACGCGCCGAGTCATAATTCTAGGTAACTTGTCGTGACACCACGTGAAACGCCGTAATCGTTGATTGTTGCGACTCCGATTCGCCCTAATTTTTTGTTTCATCCGCTTCCGTTTGCATCTGCTGTGCAACTCGCTCGCATTCACGTAAAACTCGCATTACGTTACCACCCAAGATTTGATGGATATGTTCACGGCGATACCCCCGATTAAGCAACTCCTGAGTCAAATACGGATACATGCTGACGTCCTCCAGCTGTTTTGGCAACAGCCCAACCCCATCGAAATCTGCTCCGATCCCTACGTGATCAATCCCAGCAACTTCCACGATATGGTCGATGTGGTCGGCAACTAATTGGACATTCCCGGGGAACTGGCGATTTGTTTCCTTTTGAACCTCCATGGGAACGACAAATCCAGAATAAAAGTTGACCATAACGACACCACCATTCTCAGCGGTCGCCTTGAGCATATCGTCTGGAACGTTTCTTGGATGATCACAAATTGCTTTGGCTGATGAGTGTGAGAAAATCACGGGGGCTTTGGTGTTTTCAAAAACATCTTGCATCGTTTTTGGAGACACATGTGATAGATCCACCAACATCCCTAGGCGGTTCATCTCTTCGATCACGATTTTGCCGAACGGTGAGAGCCCATTGTTTTTCGGTTCATCCGTTGCGGAATCGGCCCATGCGAGCGTCTTCGAATGGGTCAACGTCATATATCGAGCACCGCGATCATACATCTCGCGAAGAACTCGTAACGAATCATGAATCGAATGCCCTCCTTCAATCCCGATGAGCGATGCAATTTTTCCGTCCGCAACGATACGCTCGACATCGTCAGCCGTGAGCGCCAATTCAAACACATCTGGATACGTTTGACACATTTTGTGCACGAAGTCGATTTGTTGAACGGTTTGGACAACGGCAATCGCATCATCCGTGGCGGGAACGTACACACTCCAAAACTGAGCCTTGACACTCCCCTGCTTAAGCCGTGGTATGTCGGTATGAAATGAAGTGGCCTCGCTGATATCGACTTTCTCGAAGGAATAGTTTGCTTTGGTTCGCATCATCCATGGCAAATCATTGTGGCCATCGAACAACATGCCGCTTTCATGGATTTCAATCGCTTCGTCGGTCAAAACCACTTCTGGACGGTGGTATTTGGCTGCTTCGTTCTGGCAAAACACGCTCG
Organism: Pirellulaceae bacterium; assembly: GCA_041748315.1. Classification (GTDB taxonomy): domain Bacteria; phylum Planctomycetota; class Planctomycetia; order Pirellulales; family Pirellulaceae; genus CALMEE01. Next base: position 8,371 of record JBGTDM010000283.1, on the reverse strand, counting down.
CCAAACCGGTAAGATAAAGGCCGCAACTGATGCCCAACGTTCGCCCCGTTTTTGACAACATCATATTTCCTCTTCAAACACAAACTACGAATTGGTTCACCCGACGGATTGAAATCCATTTTCAAACTCAATCCTGCTACGTTCATCATACTCGTTTGCTGCTCTGTGCGTCACCTTTTCGTCAAGAAAATTCTGACTAAATCGATTGCCGCCCGATAGGATTGCATAGGGCCAGCTTTCGAACTACCCATTCTGCGATTGTTAAAATGAATCGGAAACTCTTTGAATCTTATGTTCAAACGATGTAATTTCACTAACATTTCTTCCAGGTAGGCATAACCCGTACTCTGAATCGAATTCAAGTCCAACGCTTCGAGTGCCGTCCGGTGGTACACGCGATAGGCTCCCGAATAATCCGTGATCGGTAATCTCAAAAAAACCTTGGCAAGCCAATTGACTCCTCGACTGGAAAGTCGGCGGTGCCACGACCATGATGATATGCTGCTGTTTTTGCAATATCGAGACCCGATCCAAACATCGGCCTTCCGCACAGTGATCTGGTTCGCAACCGCATGCAAGTCTAATGGGTCGTGGCTCAAGTCACCGTCAAGAGTGACCAGCCATTCAAACGACTGTCGCATTCCCCACTGCAACCCTTCAATCGTCGCCGCGCCGATGCCAAGTCTCTGGGGGCGATGCAGCACTGTAAGTCGAGTTTCGTCGGCGGCAAATTCGTCACACCACGCACCGGTTCCATCAGGGGAATTGTCATCGACAATCACCACGCGCGAAGCTTCAAACAGTTGAAGCAACTGTGGTAATAGCTGCTGAACGTTTTCCCGCTCGTTAAAGGTTGGAATGACAAATAGGAACATGGGGAGGCTCATGTTTAGGAGACTTTTGCGTTCGCAGGCAAAGAGACAGTTTCCATTTCAGGAAACCAATCACCGGATCTTCCATGATCGACAGCGCCGAATAGTATAGATGATCACCGGATTCAATGGTATGTATCGATTTCACCACGACAAGCCACTGGGTACCAGGAGAGCAAGCCTTCGGTGGACGAGCAATCCAGACTTAGTTGCTACCTGTAAAGTTCCAATCAGCAGCCGATTGAAATTGGGAACGAATTAACGACGAAACGCCAACTCGACTACCGCATCGTGTGTAAATGACTAAACTCAGGGATTCACTCGTCTGGTCATTTTTATGGATCAACCAATACAACCCTCAATTCCCGCCGAGCCCGGCATTTATGACCTTCGTTTCATGGCTACGTTTGCAGCCAATGTGACGCTGATGAGTGCCGCAAGTTTGCTATTTCGTTACGCTGATTTTGTGACGACAAACGGCGGAAATGAATTGCATTTGGGTTGGATTGTCGGCGCTGGAACAATCGGCGCCATCCTGATTCGAATCGTTCAGGGAATAGCGATCGACCGCATCGGTACCAAAACGGTGTGGATTCTGTCACTGCTTTTGTTTGTGTTTGGAGCATTGTGGCATACGCAGATCTCAAATGTTCATACCTGGCAGGTCTATATCGCTCGCATGATTCTTGCAAGCGGAATCGCAGGAGCATTGGGCTCATGGTTGACATTTGCTTCCCTGCGAGTTCCGCAACATCGCGTTGCAGAAATGATCGGAGTGGTTGGCTCGTCGGGCTTCATCGGCATGGCGATTGGCCCCACCATCGGTGACTTGTTGCTGGGAGGTTCGGTTCCAACGATCCAGGGTGTGAATCAAATGTTTTTGGTTGCTGCGTTGCTCGGCGCGTGCTCGTTAGTCTGTGCCTGGCTGGCCAACTATGGCTTGAAGTTCAATCCATCGAACATCATTGAACGGCCTTGGACAACGATTGTTCGATATCGACCAGGATTCCTGCTCGTGGTCGCCATCACGATGGGGATGGGGGGAAGCATTCCTAGCACCTTTGTTCGACCATTCGCCCTTTCGCTCGACATCAACTCGCTCGCGATCTATTTCTGGACCTACAACGTCATGGCTTTTTCCTGCCGAATCGTTTTTCGCCATGCCTCCCAACGAATCGGCTTGACGATGATGACAATTTTGGGGCTCACGTTGATGTTGGTCAGCCTGTTGATGTATCTGTGGGTATCAAATTATTGGTGGTTGATACTGCCAGCGATTTTCGCTGGAATTTCGCACGCCTTCTTGTTTCCGGCTGTTATGACCGCGGGATCCGCCTGTTTTCCTGAACAGCATCGCGGTTTGGCCATGAACTTCATGTTTGCAATGTATGATCTCGGATTATTCGTTGGTGCGCCGCTGATTGGTGTGCTTTTGTGGAGTGCCAGTCGACTTGGTTTACCACCCTATTCCACGATGTTTGTACTACTTGCGGCCTGGATAGCAATGGTTGCAATCATCTACGCCAGAATCGCTGGTGAAAAAACAATGAAGGAATAGAAATTTCAAGACGCCGGCGCGCCATGGATCTTCGTCCGACTCATTTTAAACATCTGAAGGGGTCGAAACCGAATACAATCCATCCGCCAGCTGATGCATGAAGGTGGCAATGAAATTGTGCTTCGGGATACGAAATCAAGGTCTTAGCAATGGTGCGTGGTCGAAGTGTCTTTTAAAATCGGAGTCGCTTGACGTTGATGATAATAGTCAACGGTTCGTTTTAAACCATCACGAAGTGTAACGAGCGGTCGATAATGCAAGAGTTTCGTTGCCAACGTGATGTCGGCCATGCTATGCTTTACCTCGCCGAGTCGTTCCTCGGCGAACACCGGTTCAACAGTCGTTCCAGTGAGGTTTCGCAGGATATCGATTAACTGTAACAGATTCGTACCAACACCATCGGCCACGTTGATCGAACGTCCCGCCGCACCGCGTGCCTCAGCCGCCAGCAGGTTCCCCTGAACGATGTTAGCAACATAGGTAAAGTCTCTGGATTGTTTACCATCACCGTAAATCGTCGGGGGAATCCCCTCCAGGAGCCGAGTAATAAAAATGGGAATCACTGCTGAATAGGGGCTGTTTGGATCCTGCCGAGGTCCAAACACGTTGAAGTATCGAAGCGCTACCGTTTCAAGTCCGTGAGTATGGTAGAAGGCATGACAATACATTTCACCTGCCAGTTTGGCGGCAGCATAGGGAGACAACGGTTGCAGAATATCCGACTCTCGATTCGCAGAGGTCTCGACGTTTCCATAACAGCTACTCGAAGCCGCATAGACAACCCGCCGCACGCCAGTCGATTTTGCCGCCCTAAGTACCGATAGGGTTCCATTCACGCAGGCATGATTAACATCGGCCGGGCGTTCAATGCTAAGCGGCACAGATGCTAACGCAGCCTGATGAAAGACCGTATCTGCGTCTGTACAAACCCGTTCCATCAACTCAAGGCAATTGATATCACCTTCAACAAATTCGATTGAACTTGCGACCGACTGCAGATTCGACAATTCGCCCGTAGATAAATTGTCAACAACGCGTACTTGATCACCTCTTGCAACCAGTGCTTCCACAAGATGCGACCCGATAAAACCAGCGCCTCCGGTCACGACCATCAACTTTCCCATCGCGCTCCACCACATCGAAAGACCACTGAAGTAAACCATCACACCAACGAAATTATAGGTCACGTCTAAGCAAATTCAAAAGAATCCTAGGGGACCGGTGACAAAAGCGGTTGGGAGTTTGCCCTTCGATAGGGGAGTCGTTGGGTTGTTTTATACCGGAAATCAAGATGTTTTTAGTGCAAACGGTGCAACTGGAACAAGACAAGGCATGTCGTGGTTTCTAAAAAAACAAGATGTCTCGTATATACGTCGAGATTTTTGCTCCAGTCATCGAGGTGACCGAGTTGCAGAGCCTGTGTCATTGAAAAGTTGCGTCGCACCCAACTCCTGCTGCTCAACCGCGACCCGACTGGATTGACGGCGCATGTGAGGCTGGAAAACGGCCTCCATGAGTATCAATAACAATGCAAAATAGTTTAGAATCATCGATCATCTGTAGCTCGATATCGTCTGCCCGAGGTCAATTCAACTTATGTCTTCCGCTGAACTGAAAGAATTGAAACTCAAAACGGTATTTGAGATACGAGGACTAACCAAAATCTATGATATGGGGGAAGTCAAGGTTCATGCACTGCGAGGAATTGACATTGATATTTTCGAATCGCAGTTTGTCGTGTTGCTGGGGGCTTCCGGTAGCGGCAAATCGACTCTATTGAATATATTGGGTGGCTTGGATGTGCCGACTTCCGGGGAGGTGACATACGCCGGAAAGCCGTTGACGCGATTTAGCGAATCCGCGCTAACCAAATACCGACGTAAGAATGTCGGATTTGTGTTTCAGTTTTACAATCTAATACCAAGCCTAACCGCAAGGGAAAATGTAAGTCTGATTACCGAAATCGTCGAATCGCCGATGACCCCTGACGAAGCATTGACTCTGGTTGGCTTGTATGAGCGAAGACATCATTATCCTGCTCAACTTTCAGGGGGTGAGCAACAGCGCGTTGCCATTGCCCGGGAGATCGCCAAACGTCCGCAAGTCTTGTTATGTGATGAACCTACCGGAGCGTTGGATGTCAAGACAGGTATCTTGGTATTGGAGGCCGTTGAGCGGATCAACCGAGAGCTAGGCACGAGTACGATCGTTATTACGCACAACGCCATCATTGCAGAAATGGCTGATCGAGTTATCTCGTTATCCGATGGACAGATCGTTGCTATCCGAAGTAATCAGACAAAAATGGCAGCTCATGAACTTGCGTGGTAATTCGCTATGATTTCCGCGCTGGATCGTAAAATGCTTCGCGACTTGTTGGCAATCAAAGGCCAGGCATTAGCCATTTGTCTAGTAATTGCCTCAGGAGTTGCCATGTTCGTAATGGCGATGAGTGCGTCGTTGTCGCTTGCCGACTCCAAGGACATCTACTATGATCGCTATCGATTTGCGGATGTCTTTGCTCATGTTAAGCGTGCGCCAAACCATTTGGACCAACGCCTCATTCAAATTCCGGGAATTGCTCAAATTCAAACTCGAATCGTAATGGACGTTACGTTAAACGTCGAAGGGATGGCCAGACCGGTGACCGGTCGATTGATTTCAATCCCGGAACATGGCCAACCGAATCTTAATCAGCTGTATTTGAAGCGGGGCCGATGGATAGAACCACGCCAACCAGGTGAGGTCTTGGTGGCCGAGTCATTTGCGCTGGTTCATCAACTGAATCCGGGTGACACCGTGACGGCGGTTATTAATGGTCGATTTCAGCGACTGCTGATTGTGGGTGTTGCGCTTTCCCCGGAGTATATCATTCAGATTCCGCCCGGTCACTTGCTCCCCGATAACCAACAATTTGGTGTGTTCTGGATGGGACAGCGACAACTGGAAGGTGCGTATGACATGAAGGAAGCATTCAATCACGTTTCCATCAAATTGTTGCGCGGTGCCAACGACCAAGCCGTGATCAAGAAACTCGATGACTTGCTTGAGCCCTATGGTTCGCTTGGTGGATATGGTCGTGATCGCCATGTTTCGGATCAGTTTATTTCGGACGAAATCAGGCAACTTCAAGCGATGGCGGTTGTGGCTCCAGCGATATTTTTGTTCGTTGCTTCGTTTTTGCTGAATATTGTGATCTCTCGAATCCTTGGTCTGCAGCGTGAACAGATCGGTGCACTCAAGGCTTTTGGTTATTCCAACTGGCAGATCGGAATGCACTATTTGAAGCTGGTGTTTGCGGTCACCCTACTGGGCGTTTTGATCGGATCCGTATGCGGCCTCTGGCTAGGAAAGTCGTTGACGGTCATGTATGCGCAGTTTTACAAATTCCCGATGTTCTATTTCAGAGTTGAGCTATGGACAATATTTCTTGTCACCCTGTTGAGTTGTGGTGCGGCGTTCCTGGGAACTTGGGCATCGCTTCGTCGAGCGGCCGATTTGCCGCCGGCCGAAGCAATGCGACCCGAACCCCCAGCAATATATCGCGCGACGCTTGTTGAACGATTGGGTTTGGGTTACCTGTTGCCACAAATCGCGCGCATGATCCTGCGAAAATTGGAACGCAAGCCGCTCAAAGCAATGTTAAACACCTCAGGCATAGCATTGGCGATTGCATCGCTCATTCTGGGTAGTTTTACGTTAGACGCTGTCACTTATATCATGGATTTCCAGTTTAGGTTGGCGCAGCGACAGGACGTCACGTTGACACTTTTAGAGCCGACACACGCATCAGCGCTGAATAATATTGGTCAGTTACCAGGTGTGATGCAAACTGAGCCGTTTCGCAGTGTTGCGACGCGATTACGGCATGGACACCACCATCGACGAGTCGGCATTATGGGGTTGCCGGAACAAGGAACATTATTCTGTATTCTAAATTCTGAAGAAGAAATGGTGCAACCGCCTCCAGAAGGCCTGCTACTTTCGGACAAACTAGCGCAAATACTACATGTCGGCATCGGCAGTGTGGTGGAAATCGAGATCTTGGAGGGGAATCAAGCTCATTTTCGCGTACCTGTAGTGGCGATCATTCGAGAATACAGTGGTACCAATGCCTATATGAACCTCCAAACACTTAACGGATTGTTGAAAGAAGGTCCGGTGATTTCTGGCGCCTTCGTCAAGGTCGATACCAATCAACAGGACAAGCTCTATCAGACGTTAAAGGAAACGCCGCGCGTGGCTGGCGTGACGATTAAATCATCGGCACTCGAAAGTTTTGAGGGGACGATTGCCGAGAACTTGTTAGTCATGCGAGGTTTCAACATAATGTTTGCTGCGGTCATCGCGTTTGGTGTTGTGTACAATGCGGCCAGGATTTCACTGTCTGAGCAAAGTCGAGAATTGGCGACATTGCGAGTCATTGGATTTTCACGTTTTGAGGTTTCATCGATTTTGCTTGGAGAGTTGGCAATTCTGACAATCATGGCCATTCCGTTAGGTTGTTTCATTGGGTTTGGCTTCGCAGCATTTGCGATTCAGGGACTCGATACTGAGTTGTACCGCATTCCGCTCATCGTTTTTCCTCAGACCTATGGTTACGCCGTTGTCACCGTGATTATTGCCGCGTTCGTTTCCGGACTGATTGTGAGAAGAAAAATTGATCACCTGGATCTGGTTGCTGTTTTAAAGACGAAAGAATAGTCGAATATGAAATGGTTGCGTCTCCTGTTTTGGGCTGCTCTAACGGTGATGTTGGTGATTGGCGGCTTCTTCGCTTTTCGCACTCAACCGATTGCCGTTGACCTGATCGACGTGACTCAAGGAATTTTGGAAGTGACCGTCAATGAGGATGGGAAGACGCGTATCATGGAAAAGTACATCATCTCGACCCCTGTTGGAGGTCGTTTACGACGAATTGTTTTGCGTGAAGGGGACACTGTTTCCTGCACGCATACGATTGTCGCTTCGATCCAGCCTAGTAATCCAGTTCTTTTGGACGCTCGAGCATTTGCCGAGGCCCGCGCAAGGGTCTCGGTTGCGGAAGCAGCGGTTGAACGGGCCAGCACTCGATTCGAACAGGCCAAGATCGAACTGGAGAGGGCAGAAAGCGAATACAATCGCAACAAAAAGCTACGGGATTCAAATACGGTCTCGGTCAAAGAGTTTGAGTTGGTTCAAGCTGCATTTAATTCCAGCTTGCACGCCAAGCGATCAAGTGAATTTGAACAGGATATTGCAAATTACGAATTGCAAATGGCTCAAGCGGCTTTGCTACACGTTCAACCGGATGAGGACGTTTCGTCCGTCGAAACCGCAATTGATAACTTTGAAATACTGGCCCCCATCGACGGGGTGATTTTGCGAGTGTTTTTGGAAAGCTCGACGGTGGTGAGCCCCGGGACTCCAATTCTTGAGGTCGGCGATCCTCAAGATCTCGAGGTTGTCGTCGATGTCCTGTCGACCGACGCGGTCAAGATTCAGCCTGGCGCAACCGTGTATTTGGAACAATGGGGAGATGATGAAGTCTTACAAGGGGTCGTACGATTAATCGAACCTTCCGCCTTTGAAAAGACATCGGCACTGGGTGTCGATGAGCAACGAGTGAATGTTATCATCGATTTTAAGGATGACTCAAACCGAGCGACAACGTTAGGTGACGGCTATCGAATGGAAGCGAGAATTGTGATTTGGCACGGCGATAACGTGATCCGTGTTCCCACCGCCGCATTGTTCCGCGAAAAGAACAAATGGGCCGTATTCAAGCATTCAAACGGGCGAGCTGAATTGGTTTACGTGATGATCGGACGTCGCAATTCCGAGTATGCCGAAGTCCTGAATGGGTTGCAGGCTACCGATCAGGTCATTCTCCACCCCAGCGACAAGTTATCGGACAACGCAATCATCGTGCGCCGCGAATCGAAATGATCGAATTCAAAAA
>JBGTDM010000282.1:0-11656 GCA_041748315.1 Pirellulaceae bacterium | reverse complement strand
GACTCTGAATTCTTTGTTTTTGCTTTTTCGTTAACTGCAAACCTTCCGTCTGAAGCAGAGGTGCGCGCCCCAAACCTTTAAGGATTGTTTCGGCATTGGTTTTTGCGTTGTCCAGCTCCGCCTCTCGCTTGGGTCGATCTTTGGTGGCTTTTCTGATCACGGCAAGCTCGGCGTAAAGCTCTTTAATCCTCGATTGATGCTCCAGAATTCCGGGCACGATCACAATTTGCTGGGCCGCTTCCTCCAGACGCTTGATCGAGTCCTTCGCCGTTTTCATCGCTCCAACTAGGCCCTCGCGTTTGGAAATGCATTCGCTGCGTTTCTCAGAAAATCCTTCTGGCAGCAACGGAGTTTCGATGACAGTCGCGAGTTCCTCAAGCAAAACGTCTCGGCTCGCAATCAGGGGTAACGAGCGTTTGCCCCGTTCAAGCCGATGGTGGCGAGCGCGAGTCGATAACAACGTTTGTTGTCGCGTCGTTAGTTCGCTTGATGCTGTTTCAAGGGATTGATCGAGTTGCAACCAATTAGCCGACTTAGCCTGCAATGAGGTAGTTTGCTTGCGAGCCGCAGTCAGTTCGTTTAACGCACTGTTGATTCGTGGCTTGGAGGCGGTCGCCGATGGCTTGAACAATTCATCCATATCCTGAGCAAGCGATTGTTGAACGCGACGTAAATTGGTTGCAAATCCGGCACTGGCGGAAAACAGAATTTCGCCCAATTCACCTTCCGACTCTAAAATCATCTTGCCACCCTTTTGCAGCTCAGAATAACCGATCGCAAATCGAGTCGAAAAAACTTGTTCCGGCATCTGCCCGACGATTTCCAATAGACGAGAATCGTCAATGATCGATGAGTCGTCCTCTCCGCGAAGTGTGTTAGCTCGACCTTTGCGGCGAATCGCCTCCAATCGAGCCCCAGATTTGTCAGCCAACAATCCGCCGATTCTCAAACGATTGTTGGCGTGAATAAAATTGTCCTGGGACTGATGCGGAATACCATAAAGGAACTGCCGCAGCGCACGAAGCGACGAGGTCTTGCCTGCCTCGTTGGGACCGTAAACCAGATGCAACCCATGATTCCCTTCGTCAAAGCAGAGTGTCTGCCCCGTAAACGGACCAAACGCCAACAGATCTAACCGCAGAATCTTCATGCGTTCACCTCTTGTTGTAACCGGGTCACCAACATTGCCTCGACTTCATTGAGCCACTGACGCATCTGAACAGGGTTGTTCAGTTCGAGTGCTTCACTCCCTCGACGCAGGTCATCCGGCAACCGATTATGCAACGAACTCAACTCCGCGCTGAGCGACTCCAGCAGCGAATCCTGATCCCGGTACTGTTGAAAACATGTGAGTAATTCTCCGACGGGACCATCCAAGATAGAATCCATTGTTCGATCTTGCCGCGACATCGAATGGAACTTGACCTGTTCGAGCCAGACCTTTCCAGCACCTCGATCCAACGCCACGCCACGCAATTGGCTGGTCCAATGCCGCGTATCTGTCAGCAACTCTTCATGGGCCGCGCTCCGACCCGTTAATTGAACTCGCACCGCTAATGAAATGCCGCTGTGCAGATTCATGACACGCTGGAGATCGGTCAGAAAAATATCCAGCACATCGTCCGCACACTTCGCCTCTGAGATCGATATATCAAGAATTTCGAACCGAAAAACATCGAGTGGTACAAATTCAAGACCCGTCTCAAAGTTGTCGTTAACCGTCACCACATAGCATCCCTTGGCCCCCGTCTCGCGAATATGCCGCCCCTGAATGTTTCCAGGATACACGATCCATGGGGCCTCGTATTTGACATCTCGATGATGAACATGACCAAGCGCCCAGTAGTCGTACTCTTTTTGCCTGAGGTCCTCGATCGTACAGGGTGCATAGGAATCATGCCCCTCTGCTCCCGAGAGCGAAGTATGCAACAGGCCGATGTTGAACATCCCCTTGATTTGAACTGGATACTCACGAGCCAGATTGCCGGTTACCGCCTCTTTACCAAACGATTGTCCGTGGATCGCGACCGACAGCTCCTTGAGTATGGCATGTTGTGACGTCGCTGATTCCACATGCGATAAAAGCTCGACATTGCTCGGCAGCCTCAACACCTTCGTCATTTTGTTCGCCGCATCGTGGTTGCCGGCGATCATGATCACGGGGATGTCCGCTTCGCGAAGGCGAGTCATCTGTTTGATGAAGAACAATCCCGTGTTGTGGTCATCCCAGTTGCCATCATAAAGATCGCCGGCAATCAACACAAAGGCTACCTGTCGTTCAATCGCAAGATCGACCAGATTCTGCAACGCCTGTCGAGTCGCGACGCGGATTTCTTCGGTGGGTGCGTCCTCGGATCGATCAAGCCCTCGCAATGGGCTATCCAAATGGATGTCAGCGGCATGAATAAATTTGAACATTGAATCCGTCCGGATAGGCTGGAGAATTTGCCAGATCAGTTCCGCTGATCGACGTTTACCTTCAAAGTGCTTTCATGAGACGCCAACGACGCTCTCCGCAACCTGATGTGGGTCCGTGTGAAATAATTGCTGCGGGACCCCGCAAGGGAATTCCATGATAGGGCAGAACTTGCGAAAAGACAACGAGTTTTCAAGCTCGGATCATATTTTCAAGAAGATGCAACAAGATCCGGCGCGGGCATCGTCGATGTCAAACTCGCTCGAATTCTCGATGCAGCAATTCGATCAGCGCGTTGGCTGGCGCGACGGCATTGACCGGTTCGTCGCCAGCACCTAATGACGATCGCAAATTCAGGATTCTAAGCGTGAACCGTCGGCTCACCTGATTTTCGGCCAAAGCTCCAGCTCTTTGGGGATCTGTCCTTCCAATTGACCGATAATTGGAACTTCAGTGTTCAACATCGCCAAGATCTCATTAACGTTGACACTGAATTCTCGATTGAGGTAAGACATCTCCTCGGCGACCAGTTGATTTAAACGTTCCGTCTGTCGCTCGATTCGTTGTTGGGCGATCTTCTGCAGCGAGTCATTTAGAGACTGTGCAAACAGTTGACCCAAATCTGATTGGAATCGCATCGTGGGCCGGTCGAGATCCCCGTTCAGTTCCACTTCAACCAGGATTTCTTTGAGTTGATCGAGTTGTTGGTTGATCGCGTCACGAGTTTCGATACCACCAACGATCTCATCAAGTTGATCAATCGTCAGTGCAAGATCATGTTGATTGAAACTGACTTGGCCAGTGAGCTGATTGCCAGTCAACTTCAGATCCATAATCACGGTCAGGCGACTCGGAGCGACCGTGACTCGCAGGTGCTCGGGGTCTCCTATTTCGCATTCATCGATACCCAATCCGGGAATTCGAATGTGAAACTGATCGATTGGCTCGATCCCTCGACGATCCAAAATGGCATCCAGGACAATCTCGGTTTCGGCGTTACCTCGCAGTTGGATTCGCGCCGGTCGACCGTATCGTTTCGGATTGGTCGAGACGTCGTATGCCTCTCCATAGAAATCAAAATTCGTCGATGCCAAACGACCCTGACCACTCAGTTTCAGTTTATGAAAAACGATATTCGGGTGGTGACGAAATTGTACGTCATGTCCTCGACCGCGGATCGGCAGAAAATCAGATTCCGGGTTGGGAAGGGTTTCGCGAAACCAGCGAATCCAGGACAACAGTTCCTGAATCCTCTCGGTTGTTTGATCTGTCAATAGCAACTCGGTTATTTGATCGTGATCGAACAGGGGTTCGTCAATGAATCGAGCAGCGATGATCTCCTGATCGCGGATCTTGGCTTGAGCAAGGGTTTGTTGATCGATTTCGAACTGAGTTTTCAAACTATGAAGCTGGCTCCGTGCGATTTCAATATCCTGTCGAAGTTCCACGATCTCATTTAGAAACCGCTGGTACTTTTCGATGTCGCGCAACGGGTTGTTGGTCATTTCACTGGACGAAACTTCCGATTCCCGCACCGCTGACTGAATGCGTTTTGCTTCATCGCGCAGTTGCTGAAAGTAGGTTGACCACTTGCGGCGAATTTCCTGGGCAATCATTGACGACTGCAGTTCGTCGTCAATCAGCTTGGGAAGTCGCTTCGAGGCATCGGCGATCCAACTCTGTGGAGCGTTGTTAAATCGTTGGTGAAGAACATCCACCAGGTAGCTTGGCTCTGGATGCTGACGAACGGATTCTACAATCAGTCGCCCTGACTCTGTACGTGGCGTACCAAATTGAATCTGACTGAGAGTGGCTTCCTCCACCACGAATTCTCGATGCAATAACCGTTGCGGATTCAATTGGATTGAGGCGGCTTTCGCCTGCAGCAAATTCGACATTGGATCGCGAGGATTCGCCATTTCAACTTGATACAGAAATATCTTCCCGCTACCAAGCGAAAAGTCGAGGGTATCAATATCCACCTTGGCACCCGTCATCGACTGAATGGAATGAATCAATGCGTGTTTAAGTAACAGTCGGCTCCCCACCCAAATCAGCAGGAAGAGCAGCACCAGCAGACTTAGTCGCGGCAAAATCGTTTTTCGCCAGCTCATTGCACTCCCTCGACAGTTGAAGTCGTTTCCCGAGAAATTAGCCATCGATAAATAAAACTCTTTGTAATTGCGCGATGAAAGTACGGTCCATAGGCATTGAAGAAAAGCGCTGAAAATCGATAGACCGGGTAACACAACAAACACGCCAGAATCAGATTGCCCATCACTGCCGTATTGTTGAACCGAGTCCAAGGCAATAAAGGAAGCTCATACAGATACACCCACGCCGATTCAAGTTTCTCCGAGGTCAAAACCAGTGCTCCCAGCTTCTGCGTCAATCCGTCCAACAAATATCCTATCCCTGTAAAGAGGATTGACGAGGCAAGCCCGCACCATAAGTCTGCCATCGAACAGAATAACAGAACAATCAAAACAGGCACGATCAGCGAGTCTTTGGGGACCAATCCGATCGCCATCCCAATGGCGCAACCCAATGCAAGTCGACCGTTCGAATGCCGTTCCCCGGCTGAAAAGCGAAAACGCCTCGTTAGCCATCCTGGCTCAAGATTCATTTGATCCCTCAAATCCCAAAAACTTTTGCATCGCGTTTCGCGACTACTCACAAGAGCGGCATACTGCGACCCGCGCCGAAATCATTGATTATCAAAACGCCGCGAAGCTAGCACCGCTGCCAGCGGTGTCTTGGTCCTGCCAACGTGATCAAGTCGATGTGCAACCGAGAATCAATCCGAGTACCGAACATTCAGTGGAGCCATGCGCCGTTAAGGCGTTCTCGACTGACATTCTTTTTCCGGCAATTTTTTCTCTGCACGTACAATTGGTACAATCGGTAAACTTCCTAGGTTTTCATCGACGCCGCCGACTGGCGATCTTTAACCCGCGACGCAAGGCCATTCAGGTTGACAGCCAAACACCGGCAATATGGAGAATTCAGGTGGTTTGCGGCATCCTGTAAACCCGGGCGTCAGTCGTCAATAAGAATACGCGGGTTTGTATTAACCCGAGGTGGAACCAGATTTTAATCGGGCGAACGATGAGATGAATTCAGCCCCAAATCCTGTTGCAAGATCTCGTTTAGTTCTTCCTGGCTTCCTGGGCGACCGACGACGGTAGAAAAGCCTGGTGCCAATAAAACGGGAATTCGTTCCGCCCCACTCGAAACATAGAACCTCGCATTCTCCTTGATCATTTCGTTCAACCAAGACTCGGTCTTCAATATTTCACCGAGCGCTTTGGAATCAACCAGATCACTGGCCTCGTCCAACGCATCGGCGTATAAACGAGGTCTGCTCGGTTCGAACAACCATTGATCAAACTGGGGGAACTTACTCGGTTCAAGTTTCCAAACGGCCAGCGCCAATCGCGCCAAATCACAAGATTCTGCAAAACGCGGTTCCGTCGTCTCCCAGTATGGATTGCAGTCACTGTTAAGGGGCATGGGGCAAAGCACGATCGCGAACTGATCGGGAAACTGTCGCATCGCTTCCATCAAGTAACCATGGGTGGTCCGACAATGTGGGCAACAATAGTCAAGCAACAATACAATAACATGTTCAGCATCAGCTGAACCAATCATCGGCCTGTCGGCTGGTCGGAGTTCAATACGTCCATCCAACATCGTGATCGAGCGTTGCGGGCCAGCACCGGTGTCGCTGGCAGAGTCATCTCGATCCAAGCGATTTGCCTTAGGAGCTTGAAAATCAGTCAGCCATTGCCCGATTGCCATTTGGCCAAACAACAACAGCGCTATGCAAAATGGGAACGTGATTCCTGCCATCACCGGTCGTTTGGCAGAGACGTTGGCCCGATTGAAACTGGCGACGTGGAAGCCCAGTATCAACAGCGCGATCAACGTGCCTAAAGCATGCTCGGTCATGCACCAGGGGCAAATTGCCTTCAGATAAAAAACCTGCAATCCAATAAACCAAGCTGCAGAAAACAGCAGCAAGATCGCGATGGTCATGATGAGCAACCAAACTTTCCCGCGATGGATTGGATTGGCTATCGGTAGAAATAACATTCCGCAGATTAAGCCCAGATAGGTCAATGCCGCCAGTGCACTCACCGGGATTCCGAACAACTGAGACCATTTGCTGTTCAGAACTTCGGCACAGCCACTCCCTTCACCACAGCCGATCGGCTGACCAGCTTGGGCGACGGATGTCCACAGCAAATACACGGCAATCACCAAGCCGATGACGGACAACGCTATCACGGCGACTCGACCGGCAACGCCTGGAATCGCCATAGCAATCTCGTTTCGCGATGTAAGTTTCATCGTCACTCATTCTAAACATGGTAAGTTGACGCAAGCCATCTTAAATGGAAAAGGCGACGACGAATACCATTCGCGCCGCCAGCGCTAACGCTGACGCAAATAACGACTTAACGCTTCGATCAGCAAATCGATTTGACCACGTCGATTATAGACATGACACGACACGCGCACAAACCAACTGGAATCAAATTGAATGATGGGCACCTCGATGCGATGGCGATTCCATAAATATTGTTGCAAGTCGTCGTAGTTCCCGATCGGCAGTGGAACGTGTGCCATGCAACCGTACCAATCGCGAGGTGCCAGGAGCGGCTGTCGAGTCAATTCAACGAGCGATTGGGACGCATACTCGGCCATCGCATAGCAGCGAGTCCGAAACCGATTCCAGCCAATTTCATTCATCGTATCAATGGCCACTGGAATCGTAAGATACCCGCTGGGATCCCTAGTGCCTGGCCAAATAAACTCTTCAGCCCAGGTTTGCGGCAACGCGGGAAGTAATCGCCCCCAACTCTTCAGCACCGGCTGCATCTGGTCATGCCACTTCGGATCAGCGTAGCAAAATCCCGTGCCCAGAGTTGCGCACAACCACTTATGGCAACTGGCGGCGTAAAAATCGCAGCCGATCGAATCAATATTGAGGTCGATTTGGGCCGGGGCATGGGGTCCGTCAATACAAACGGCGATGCCGAGTTCAAGAAACGCCCGACAAAGCTGTTGGACCGGCATTATCAACGCTGTCGGTGACGTAATATGGCTGATGATCGCCAGTCGTGTCGCAGGTGTCACGTGCGCAAGCAAGGCATCGACAACTTGATCAGCCGACTCAATCGGATTTGGTAAAGTTGCCACGATGGTTTTAGCACCGACCCGCTGAGCTGCACGATCCCAGATCCGTTGCACCGCTCCATATTCATGGTTATTGAGCAATATTTCGTCACCTGCTCGAAGTGGAAAGCTCTCCGCAACCACATTGACCCCGTAAGTCGCATTTTCGACGAACACCAGATTTTCCGGTGCTGTACCCACAAACTCCGAGGTTTGTCGTTTGGCCGCCGTGAGTAACGGCTCCAACTGCCTGACGTAAAAATCCATCGGCTGTTGATTAAGTCGATCAATCATTTGCCGCCGATATTGTCGGACCGTGTTCGGTGCCGGCCCAAACGAACCGTGATTGAGATAGACCGTATCGTGGCGAATGTCCCACATTTCCGCGACCCGATTCCAGCCGGCATCATCGTGTGGGCCCAAGTCTGAATCATCGATGGGTGGTTGAAGTTCGTTCGTCATACCTTGACGTTATCGTGAAACTCAAATTTGGTAAATAAGGCACCCTCCTCAATTGCAGGGATGATCGACATGACCGCGACGTCGCCCAATTATTTTGCATGATGCCTAAATCGTTCGCAACTTCTCGCGACTTGAGCGCATCCTGCTTGATCCAGTATTCGCGGATTGACAAGCCTGTGAAGTTACAACGCGTTTCGGGACGATTGGCGCGCAAATTGCGTTTATAGAAAAAACAATGGAACAATCGCCTGTTTGTGAGGCAAACCAAACAGTTCATTCGGTCACCGACCGCTTAGTTCCTGACCGGTCATCCAAATGACCATTCAACCCATCGATGGGCTCGAACGCGCGCGGGTCGCGCGACGATCTGCCTTTATATTTTCAGGATACAAATTAAGATGACTCCAAAAGAAGTGCTGGCGCTGTGCAGCGAAAAAGACGTCAAGGCCATTGACCTGCGGTTTATGGATTTTCCGGGATTGTGGCAACATACCACTATCCCATGGCGAGCATTCAATGAAGAAATGTTCGAGGATGGTTTGGGATTTGACGGTTCCAGCATCCGCGGTTGGCAGCAGATTAATGAAAGTGACATGTTAATCGTCCCGCAAGCGGACACGGCATTCATCGATCCGTTCACAACGCTACCGACATTAGTCATGATCTGCAATATCCAGGATCCGATCACCCGGGAGGACTACTCGCGAGATCCCCGTAATGTCGCGCGCAAAGCCGTCAATTATCTATTGAGTACTGGCATCGCTGACACCGCCTATTTCGGTCCCGAAGCAGAATTTTTTGTGTTTGATGACATTCGTTATGATCAAAGTCCTCATTCGGCGTTTTATTACATAGACAGCAATGAAGCCGAATGGAATCGGGGGCGGGACGAAAAACCGAATCTGGGCTATAAAATTCGTTATAAGGAAGGATACTTTCCTTGTCCGCCTCATGACCAACTGATGGACTTGCGAAATGAAATGATGCAAACCATGATCGATTGCGGCCTGGAAGTCGAATGCCAACATCATGAAGTTGGAACCGCCGGTCAGTCAGAGATTGACTTGAAATACCAAGAAATGGTCAAGATGGCTGATCAACTGTTGATGTTCAAGTACATCATCAAGAACGTCGCGAAGCAACATAACAAAACCGCAACCTTCATGCCGAAACCGATTTATGGCGATAATGGTTCCGGCATGCATGTGCATCTTTCGTTGTGGAAAGAGGGACAGCCTCTGTTCGCTGGAGATGGTTACGCTGGGCTCAGCGAGATGGCATTACACGCCATTGGTGGGATTATTGCGCATGCTCCAGCGTTATTGGCGTTCACAAATCCGACAACTAACAGCTACAAGCGGCTGGTTCCGGGTTATGAAGCTCCGGTGAATCTGGCGTACTCGCAACGCAATCGATCGGCAGCCTGCCGGATTCCAATGTACAGCCCAAGCCCGAAATCCAAACGGATTGAATTCCGTTGTCCAGATCCAAGTGCCAATCCGTATTTGGCATTTTCCGCAATTTTGCTGGCTGCGATCGATGGAATTCAAAACAAGATCGATCCAGGTCAGCCGTTGGATAAGGATATCTATGACTTGCCACCGGAAGAATTAGCCGATGTGCCTAAAACACCTGGCACCCTCGATGCGGCGCTTGACGAATTGGAAAAGGACCACCAGTTCCTGTTGCGGGGGGATGTGTTCACGCCCGATGTGATCGACACTTGGCTTTGGTACAAGCGCAGTCACGAGGTGGACGCTTTGCGATTGCGGCCTCATCCTTACGAGTTTTGTTTGTATTACGATATTTAGGGCTTGTCATGAAGGCTGCATGGGCCTGGAAAATGGCGATTGGTTTCAACGGGTCACGTCAAGAGCCGAGAACGACCCTGCGGGTGCATTGCACTTTCGAGACCTGACCCCATTTTCGAAACAAGTTTAATCGTCTTCCCCATCATCCGATGGATCATCATCAAAGATGTCATTGTCAAAGATTCCCTCGGTTGCTTCCTGCCGTCGCTTCTCAATTTGTCGTCGCAGTTCTTCCTGGTTTTTTTTGACTTCGATCGCTTGATTGACAATTTGCTGATAGGTTTCGGAATCCTCCATGGCTGCCAAAATTTCACGCATTTTATCTTGAATGATTTCCTGCAAATCGGCCGTTTCGGTTGCCGATGCCAAAAAGTCCTCCGCATTTCCGGCAGTGCGGCGAACCTGCTCAAAACTTTGTGACGCACCAAAAATCTCGATTTCGTCCAATTCAAGAATTGGACCGATAATCTGGTCGACCAGCCGCCTTTCAATGGAGTGGCCCTCGTCGACTTCGGCGGCAGACTCGTCGAGACGGTTATTCCTAGCTTCTTCGACGAACGCGGAAAACCGGTCGGCAATTCCCACTAAATTCGTTCCGATAATCTTCTGTCGCCGCTGCATCTCCAGAACTTTGCTAACCGCCGCTTCCCAATCGCTGTTTTCCAATTGAGCGGCTGCCAGCGCACGCAAATCAACGGTCAGTTGTTCCTGGTTCTTCAACGCGAACTCGAATGCTTGCCGCTGCTCGATTTCTCGTCTCAATAAATCGGCACGCAATTCTTCCTCGGATACGACACGCAGTAAAAATTCACGACTCTCTCCGATGCCTGGACCATTCAATGAATTGTTGTCGGTGGCGCGAATTTTTATTCGCAAACCGACTCCAGTCGGCAAGTTCAAAGGGAGTAAATCGTAAACGGTCTCAGCCTGAATCATATCCTGTCCCAATTGCGAAACGAGATTTGGCACCGGTGCCGTCAATTCCTGTTTGACCGACGATTCGGCATCACCTAACCAAAACAGGTAAAATTCGACGGCGTTCACGGCAAACTCGTCCCTGGCGGTAAACGAAATTGGAATCATGGCCTGGGGAACGACGATCCCGCTGACGCCTTGCAATGTCGCACGCACCTGCGGCGGCCGATCTGGCTTGATTTTGATTTGAAAGGTTGCCGGGCGAGACGAAGTCATCCCCGACTCGTCAACCAAGTCAAACGTGTACTTACCGCCTACCAGCCGATCATTGGGGATGTTCAGTGACAGGCGATTGTCATCTTCGATCGTCAACGGAACGGATTCACCCTCTTCGTGCCGCAACTCAGCTTTACTGAGCGGTTTGTTACTGGTCGCCACAATCTGAAGGGAACTCCCTTCAAACACTGCATGAGGTCCCCCACCGGGCGGAAAGGTTTCAACGATTGAATTCGTATAACTAGGGAGCGTTGCTGACAATTCCAACTCGCGCACGCTTGGTGGATCGACTAAAACAACGGTGATCCAAGGGCTGGTATGATCTCCTCCCTTAACGCGGAAGCGAAATGGATTACTCAAGTTGCGAAATTCGTAATGATGGACGTGCAACCCCTGCTTTTGCATCTTTTGCGGACCACGTGCCGCTGCATTATCCATTTCGATCGTAACATCGACGTCCTTGATCGAACTCCGATCGACGTCGACCAGCACGCGCTGTACGTGATCCTCACCTCGCTTCATTACCACTTGACCGTCCTCGACCCCCTCGACAATCAAGTAGGTACGCTGTGGCCATTGGTCGTCCAAAAGCAGA
>JBGTDM010000281.1:0-1747 GCA_041748315.1 Pirellulaceae bacterium | reverse complement strand
ATGTGCGACTCTGATGGAACGCTCCTCGGATTTTCCGAGATAACACGAGATACCACCGAGCGTAAAAACCTTTTGGAGCGGGAAAAAGAGGCTCGTGCCGATGCAGAAAAAGCAAATGCAACAAAGGATATTTTTCTGGGAACTTTGTCGCACGAGCTTCGAACCCCTTTATCCGCAATTCTCTCATGGGCGCAGTTAATTCAAAATAATGACTTCGATCCTGATAAACTCAAACTTGGCATTGAAACAATTGAGCGGTCTGCCAAGATTCAAGGTCAATTGATCGACGACTTGCTAGATGTCGCAAGGATTCAATCCGGAAAGCTCGCCACCAATTTTGATGAAATCAATCCCGGCGAACCCGTGAGATTGGCGATTAATGCGGTTCGCCCCCTCGCTGCCAAAAAGAAGATCGCTATCGAAACTGAGATAGACCTAAAGTCGGAAACCGTATGGGGAGACCTCAAGCGCCTTCAGCAGGTCGTGTGGAATTTATTGACTAATGCCATTAAATTTTCTTCGGAGGGCAGTTCGATCCAAGTCAGGGTTGAGCCCGTAGAGGACGACGGTAAGAAATTAGTATCAATCAAGGTCATCGATCATGGCAAAGGAATCAAACCTGATTTTCTGCCAAAACTCTTTGAGAGGTTTTCTCAATCCGACAGCAACTCAAATCGAATTCACGGAGGACTAGGGCTTGGTCTTGCACTTGTTTTCGAATTGACTCGACTGCACGGCGGGACCGTTCGGGCAGACAGCGAAGGACCAGGCAAAGGTTCAACATTCACTGTGTTATTGCCAGTAAACTCGGAGACAGCGGGCAGAAAGACGAGAGGTCTCAATAAGGAAAAGGCTGAAATTGAAACTGAGCGCCCCAGTCTTGTCGGCCTATCTGTGATGATCGTTGAAGACGATCTCAGCACAATGGAAGCATTACGCGAAACACTAACGTCGTTCGGCGCCAAGACTGTCTCGTGCGCTACTGTAGCTGCGGCCCTTGCTGTCTTCGAAAAAGAAAAACCGGATATATTGGTAAGCGATATTGCGATGCCAAGAGAAGATGGCTACACCCTGATTCGAAAGTTACGAGAACTTGGACCTGACCGAAACGGTGATGTTCCGGCGCTAGCGCTCACAGCATATGCCACGACGGGAGAAGTGCAGCGGGCCTTGTCAGCGGGTTTCAACTCTCATATGGCTAAGCCATTCGATACTTTCCGTCTTGGGCATGCGGTTGTTAAACTTGCAAAGAAAAAGGAATTCCGTGACTAACTCAAATCCTAATTTCATTGTCGGCATTGGTGGTTCAGCTGGAGGCCTTAAGGCCTATACGGAGCTACTCGAAGCCCTTCCGTCAGATACAGGTATGGCCTTTGTCTTCATTGCTCATATGAGTCCAACAGGCAACAACTTGTTGACTCACCTTTTGTCACGATCAACGAATATGCCGGCAAGTGAGGCCACCCAGGGAATGCCTATTCAGGCGAATCATGTTTACGTCATTGCTCCGAACACCGATCTTCGTATGGATAACTATGCTTTCAGAGTTGATTCACCACGTACTATGAATAAGGGACGACACAATCAAGTGGATTCCTTTCTGAGTTCTTTAGCGGAGACCGTGGGATCGAGTGCGATCGGTATTATACTCTCTGGCGGTGATGGCGATGGAACCGAAGGATGTAAACTCATCAAAGCCAAGGGAGGGATCACATTTGCGCAGGATTTATCTGTCGATGTCGATTCC
>JBGTDM010000280.1:0-10966 GCA_041748315.1 Pirellulaceae bacterium | reverse complement strand
TCCCCATCGCATCGCCTTTCAGGGTGAAGGCGATGCGACGGTGAGGCGAACGGGGCGACTGAGAACGTGTTTTAAAATTGACTAAGAATCGCAAACCAGCTACAGCTCCCTTTGGTTAAATCTCAAGGATTTAGGAGCTGTAGCATTGAACGCAACCAATAGTATTTCAGTGATTTGACAGATAGGCAATGGCAATTAGTTCGGAAGTTGCTTCCGCCAGCGAATCGGCTTGGCCGGCGACCTGTGGATCGGCGTTCAGTGATCAACGCGATCTGACCTCGGGAACGAATCGGCTGAGGCACGACCAGCGATCACTCGATGGCAAGCTTTCGTTTCCGGTAAGATACTTGTCAGACGCCAAACGCGTTTCAAGATATCGTTGCGGTTGCCCGTTGCGGTTAACCCGCTGAAAAGTGATCGGATTTATCAGACCAACCCTAAGACGAACTCGCATTGACGTCGTGCCAGTTCCCATGCAATTCAAACCAGAAATCGACCGCTCCAAAATCGCGTTCGACAGTCGCTCCGGCGGCTGTTCTAGCATCTAACCAGGTAAAGTCCTTGATGCGGACTTGTGTTTCATTGAGAACGGCCAGAAGGTGATTGCCGTGCGCAATCAGTTGATCGCCGGTTTCGAATCCATCGATTTCGACGATATCGAATCCGCCGCCCGTATTGACGTTGAACTGACCAAATCCGCGGAGATCAAGTTTCGATGTAGCGTTCGTCAGCGTCAACTGCCCCGCTGCAAAGTGCATTCGATCATTACCCGTGGTTCCCAAAACAAATGCACGGTCCGCCGCACTCATTCCGCCGACCCGGATGTCGTTAAAATGATTGAATCGAACCTGAAAATGAGCGGCCGATATTGTTGCAACTTGTAGCGAGCAATAGAAATGGTCGGCCTGAGCTGAACCCGTGATCTGGGCGACATCATGACCACCATTGACTGAGTAAACGTCGACGCTTGCAAAACCGCGAGCAACGACCGTTCTCCCACCGCCTTCCATTCGCGTTCGATAATCGTTAGCGTCAACGACGTCATTCGCTGAACTATCGTAAAGCACCGCTCGATCGTGTCCACCGCTACCAATCACGTCGACAATCGTTGTCGTAAATTGTTTTGAAACAAAGGTGACTTCACCGTTGGTCATCGTCACTCGATCTTGCCCTGCGACCAAACGGTCATTCCCACTTGTACCTTGGATGACTACAGAATCGTGCGGTTGCCCACCCGTGACGTTAACGCGGTTAAAATTCCGCGCGACGACTTCGTTGATGGTCGATTTGCGAGAGACTTCATCCGCGGCAAGCTGAAAATCGTCCTTCGCACTGGTATCGTGGATGTTAGCAACATTAGACCCTCCTCCGCCATCAGCAGACAAGCGATCCCAGCCCCGAGCAAAAAGTTGACTCTTACCGCCGACCGTGTTTGTTTTGAACCAGGCTTTGTCCTCGTGGACTGTAAGCAATTGATTGTCCTGAGTTCCGGTTACCGATACCGTGTCAAACCCGCTAGAAAACAGTACCTGCGTCAGTCGTTGGCCTGATGCCGAAAGCTGAAAGCCGCCACTCGTCATCGTGGCATTGTGTGGCGTGTAGTAAAACGAATCATTGCCGGCCGAGTCGACAAACACGACTTGATCGTTGATACCGCTTGCCAAAATGTCGATCTTGTAGAAATGTCGTGCGGTCAATTGGAACTGTGCGCCGTTGACGACCACTTGCCCATTTCGTAACACCGTTTGATCTCCGGCACCAGTGTGGACTTTCAGTTGATCAGCACCTTGCATGCCCTCAACCAGAACTTGATTGATGTGGTGTGAATTGAGTTGATATCCTGTTCCATTGACGGTCACTTTGATACCGGACCGCATGTCAAATTGAAACTGATCGTTGCCAGATGTCCCCTGGATGGAAAGTAGTTGGTACTGTGCATTGACCAGGTTGGTGATTTTCAAGTCGAACGATGCGTTTTGCCCACTCGCTTTAAGAAAAAACGTTTGTCCGGCGTTTGCCTTCGCATCCAGCCTAGTTTGAAAATCGTTGGTGGTTCCCTGAGTCACCAACCGCATTTCCGCGTCGTAAAGCTCCAGTTGCGTGGAAGGATTGCCCATTCCAAAGATGGCTTGAGTGGTGAGAATTCCATCGCGTCCAGCCGTAATTTGATACCAGCGGTTTCCGTGGACATGCTGGCTTTGCACCGTCTTGGCAATGACATCACCTAGATTCGTTGTGGTGACGGTGGGATTAATCCGAGCATTGAATTGATATCGCCCCAACAAGGCATCGGATTCGACGGAGAACTGATATTCCTGCCCGGCGACAACCTGGAATCGAATTTGGTTGCCTTGTACAGAAAATGGAGTGTGGGCAACAAACAATCGAGTGTCGATTGCTTCTCCCGTTAGATTAATGATTGCTTCGCCTGTTGAACCGGCTTTAAACTTGAACCAATCGACGTCCGACTTGCCACCGATAATTCCATTCATACTCTTGGCGTTGGAGCCGATTGCACCGATATCAAACGCATGGTGGCGATCATTGGCGTAGTCGTCGCCAATAATTGCATCGATTGCGCGTTGCAAGTTGATGCGATTGTAGTTTGCTTGCGTAACCGGATCATATACCTTGTCGGATGTCTGTTGAAAATGTTGATAGAGTCGCGCTTGATCGATCTGGCTGAACCCCATAAATTCGAATGCCTGACGCAACAAAGTGCTGGCTCCGGCAACAAAGGGTGCAGCCATGCTCGTACCGGACGAACCCAAAAACCGATCTGTGCTGTCGGTGCCATACAGATGACCTGGCACCGCACTTTTCATCAATTCGCCAGGCGCAACCAACACGCGGTGATTGCGTTGACTAAAAGAACTCAGTTTGCCGTCGGCATCGTGACTTGCGACCGGGACGACGTGCGGGCTTGCGGCTGGATAACTGACTCCGGCAGACTGGTAGGTCTGAAACGAGTTGCCAGCCGCGACGCTGATGAAAATTCCGCTCGATTCCAACATCTGGAATTCGTCCTCGAGCGTAGCCCAATTCGGAACATTGTTGGCATTCCATTGAGTCCCCAATGAAAGATTCACAGTCGTAATCGGATTTCTAAATGAGTCCTTATGCTGATGAATCCATTGCAAAGCCTTTTCAACCCACTCAATCGTACCCATCCCTTGATCATCAAACACCCGCAATGCAACCAAATCGACACCGGGTGCAGCCCCTTGATAAAGAGTGTGGTTACTGCCAATGATTCCGGCGACATGAGTGCCATGATATCCTGCGGGTCCGTCGTCATAGGGGTTGGAGTCGTTTTC
Organism: Pirellulaceae bacterium; assembly: GCA_041748315.1. Classification (GTDB taxonomy): domain Bacteria; phylum Planctomycetota; class Planctomycetia; order Pirellulales; family Pirellulaceae; genus CALMEE01. The sequence goes on along the minus strand of JBGTDM010000280.1, from coordinate 7,649 downwards.
GGCAAAATCCCATCCGCCGACAACTTGATGGTTGCCGCCATAGCCACTTCCAAACGCAACGTGGTCCCAGGCAATTCCGGGGTCGATCACCGCCACGGTTTGCCCGCTTCCATCTAATCCATATTCATTAACGACATAATCGAGCTTCGATTGTTGAATCACCGAATCCAACATCGGTCGGATTTCGACTGGCTGGAACGGCTGATCCATTTGGTCAGCGAGATCAATGTTTGCCAATAGCAAACCATCCGCGCTGAATGCGAGGCGTTCCTCCAACTTTTCAAAGCTAGGACGACAATGATAGGGTGATTTTTCAGGAGGCGTTGGCTGCGTCACGTGTTTCTCGCGTTGGCATTGAACAGGTTGAAATCAATGACCATCGATGGACCGGGTGCCTGGATGGAACAATGTTCAACCGGCGTGCGCCAAGTCCTTGCGGCGCAGAAAGCATGCTGTGCGAAGCTTAATTCAGCAAATACCTGGAATGATGCGTGGTGACACGGTCATTCCGGTGGTGCGATGCCGGCGAACCTTCATCTCTGAACCGGCATCTAAGCTCTTGGCCTCCCACCAGACGAACCGGGGAGCCAATATGGAAAATATAAGTTTGGATTAGGTCGCTGGAGCAAAACTTGGCGTCAGCCACTCGTTTCAAACGAAAACTCGGGTTCGTCCGAGTCAGGTCAAGGTGTTCAAGCACAGGGGTGAAGCCTAAACGCAACATGATGAGTTTAGGCAACTTCGACACGTGATAACGGTACGCCAGTTTGTGCCAAACGTAGCAAATTGAACGATTTTGAGTGGACAACGAATTTGTAAAATGCCGAACTTGGACGATAGCCTTTGGCTTGTTATCGCAACCAATGCAACCCAACTACGCCTTCGATCTGACCTTGGTTCAAAACGATTGGAAATCATCACGTGAGCGCAGTCGAAGTTGCAAGCAGAATTAACTAGATCCTGACCAAATCTCTACACGGAAGTTCAAAATGTCGTTTACGGCAAGGCTCAAGAGCTTTTATCTGTGTTTCCTAAGTTCACCAAAATCTGATCGGGTCCTTTTCAAGGCAATCCGTAAAGCCCAGGCCAGCTCGATCGTGGAAATTGGCATGGGAAGTATTTTACGTTCACAACTATTGATTGAGCAGGCGCAGCATGCCAACCCGGACGCAAAGATCAACTTTACCGCGATCGATTTGTTTGATAGCCGACCCTTTGATCTCCCGCAACTCAAATTGATTGAGACTCATCGTACTCTATGCAAAACTGGCGCGACCATCAAATTGGTCCCCGGCGAAGAGAACTCTGCGTTGCCAAGAGTTGCCAATGGCTTGGCGAATACGGACCTGCTGTTGATTTCTACTTGCAGCGATTTAAAAAATCAAACGCAACTGTGGTTTTATCTGCCACGAATGTTGAACAAAAAAAGTCAGGTTTTCAGGCAAATCATCAATGAGCGAGGGCATAAGCAATGGCGCAAAATGTCCCTCGAAAACATCCATTCACTCAGCCAATCATTGCAACGTGACGCGGCTTAACCGATGGCACAGGCTGCGCAGCCTAAGACTCGCCATCCAAAGGCTGAGAATTACACTTGATTTTCGAATGAGCACTGAGTCCATTCACTGGGCGATGAGTGAATCGAATCCCAGCAAGCCACACGGTCTCACAGGTCGCCTCACATCGATTTCGGACTTAAAACGTCAACAATTCAGACTCCAATGACGGAGTACAAATTCGTTTCGGCAACCATGCGGGCGAACTGACGCATCGCGCGACCGCGATGACTCAACACCGATTTTATCGTGTCTCCCAGTTCCCCAAACGTCTGGTGGTATTCAGCTATCTCAAATAACGGATCGTATCCAAAGCCGCTTCGACCGCGATGCTTGCAGGTGATTTTGCCACGGCAGGTTCCGAAACACTCGATGCGAATCTCCCCATTCGGATCACTTAACGCCACATGACACGAATAACCTGCCCAACGTCGTTCTACCGGAACCCCCTCGAGGTTCGTTAGCAGCAAACCGTTGTTCGCTTGGTCATCGCCATGCGTTCCAGCGTACCTCGCTGAGTGGACACCTGGCGCTCCATCCAAAACATCGACACAGAGTCCACTGTCCTCCCCCAAGACCCATTGCTTCAGATGCCTGGCCTGTTGCGAGGCCTTCAGGTGCGCATTCTCTCGAAATGTCGTTCCCGTCTCGTCTACGTCGATTGCATCCGGAAAGTCGGCGAGTGTTTTCAGCGTAAACCCAAGGGGTGTCAGCAATATTTCCAGTTCACGGCGTTTTCCTTCATTGCGCGTTCCTAACACGAGCAAACGATTTGCAGTCATGGTCTGTACTTCACTATTCTTTTTGGTCCTAAAGTTTCCTGAGCCAGGCGAATAGACGCGTGCGGCGCCAAAACGGAAAGTTGGCATCAACCTTCGATAGTGGTCGCGTCCTCAATGTATGCCGCTCTCAGTTATCCAGATCCGCCGCCGACCTAAACGTAGCACTTGCGTTTGATTGCGATAAGGACTTCGCGTTTACCGCCCGCAGGTCCAGGCTTCGTCTGCACGTCAAATCCAGCCTCAATCAACCGCCGTTGAACCTCGGATTTGACACAGTACGTGACAAGTAGCCCACCCGGGTTTAAACAGCGCGACAACCGCTGAAAAAAGTTAACGGTCCAAAGTGCAGGTGACGTATGTGGGCTAAATGCATCCAGGTAAATCGCGTCAAAAGACTCAAGGTCAGCATAGTCTACCAACGTTGCATCGTTAATCAACAGTCGTAAAGAAACTTGGGCACCGCACGATACAATTTGCCAGTCCCAGTAACAATCCGCCAAATTTGCTACCGAGTTCTCGCAAGCTTGATGCCACGTCAGCCAATCGCAGTAGAATCCATCATTTTGCGGAGTCAACCATTGTTGATATTCGAGTTGTGCTAACACGTCTACTTCGATCAGTCGGCAATCGATTGCAAAATAGTCCAAGGTTCCACGCCCCTCAAATGCGGCACAAGCGGACAGTAGAAAGTTCAGCCCGGTGCCATATCCAATCTCCAGCACGTGCGCCTTCGCCCCGTCGCGGAGGCGCTGCCGCATTCCGCTGTTTTCCACGAAGACCAATTGCGACTCCGTGACCGCGCCGGACTCTGAGTGAAACGTCTCGTGATCAGCAATTGATAACAACGTTCGACTTCCGTCATCGGTCTCAATCAGCTCAAAATCCTGGTTTTCAAACGATATTTTGCTTCGATGCCTGGGAATGATTTCGCCCTTTCGTTTTAAAGCTGACGATACGTATCGATATCAAACGGCTCCCTTAACGGAGACGTCACCGAGATCAAAAGGAAAAAACCTTCGTACACTCAAGGCCAGCTACGGTCGCTCGGACTCGGTAATCGCACAGAGTTAGAGATGAACACGATTCTTTTCTGGATTTGGATTTGGTGACATAATGTTCTGCGAGCGCATTTGCGAAATTTTTGCGAACCGAGCTATCCAAGCATTGTCGTTTGTTTATTCTATGGTCAGAATTGATCAAGACGTTTGTGGCACATCTCAGGAAAATCGCCGTTCGTGTTCGCTCACTTTTTACTATTATACCGAGCGGCTTACAGCGGATTACCGCGCGAAGTCTGGCTGCTGTCGATCATCCTGCTGGTCAACCGCTCAGGCGCCATGGTCCTGTTGTTCCTGCCATTGTACCTGACAAAACATCTTCATCTTAGCCCACACCAGATCGGTCTGTTGATTGGTGGCTGTTATGGCGTTGGAGGGATTATTGGCGCCGTTCTGGGTGGAAGGCTGACCTCGCGATTTGGTCCAATCCGCGTCCAGATCGTCTCGCTATTATTGAGTGCACCAAGCTTTTTGCTGCTCGGTGCCTCATGGGATTTCGCCTCGACAGGTTGTGCACTTTTGTTGCTGAGTGTGGTCTCCGAAATGATGCGCCCGGCGTCGATGACCGCCGCGACATTGTATAGTCCGCCGCATGTGCACAAGAAAGCAATGGGGCACAATCGGCTGGCACTTAACTTGGGTACGGCGCTCGGTGGCACGATCGGTGGCATCCTTGCTGGGATCGATTACCAGTTCCTGTTTTTTGTTAACAGTTGCACGGTATTTTGCTCGGCGTTGCTCACGATCAGTTTTTTTGGCTTTCGTGATCACATTTCAGTTGAGCAGCACGCTGGGGTCAACGTTGGATTCGATATTCGTTCAGCCAGCCGTTCGCCACTGACTGATGGGCATTTCATTTGCTTCTGGCTTCTCAACCTGTCGACGGCATTTGTTTTTTTTCAACTCTTGGGAACCTTTCCAAAATACCTGGATGAGCAGCTTGGAATCAACGAGTTCCAATTGGGAATCCTGATGGCCATCAACACCTTGATCATCGTGGCCGCGGAGATGGTGATACTGCATCTGCTAGGCGAGCGCAACGTTTTAAGGTGGATTGCCTTGGGAAGTTGGCTCAGTTGCCTCGGCTTCGGGTTACTCCCCTACGGAGCTGGATTTTCATTTGTCGCATTTACGGTAGTGATCTGGACGGTTGGCGAAATGCTCGCGATGCCTCTGTCGGCGCTTTATGTTTCGCAACGATCGTCAGTAATCAATCGTGGTCGGTACATGGGGATGTTTGTTTCGAGTTATGCTCTGGCAATGGTGTTGGCGCCGCTCGTCGGATTGTCAGTTTACAATGACAACCCACAAGCGATGTGGCACATTGCAATGGCGGTCGGCTTTGTATGTTTGATTGGATTTTGGGTGTTATCGTTATTTCAACACGCGGCGCCGAATCGCGAAGTCTGATTCATGTCCGCAAATTAACATACGTATAAAACCGTAACGACTGTGCAAATTCCTTTACCGGAATACTTGAATATGATACAACCCAGAGTACAGGTTCATATTCCGGTGCGAACGGCGTGTTGGCAACTCGATCCTCGGAAAATTCCAGGGATTGGCGTCGTTTCCCATTGTTCGGTTTGCCGCCGGGAAACGAGCCAGACCGTTGAGGGTGAACATTGACCATGGCGCGACGTCGGGACCCACTGGACGATTCCAAGATTCGAAGTTCCATGCGAAATATCGTCGCTTGTTCAGTCATTACTATTGGAAATGAGTTCAGATAACGCAATGGACGACCATGCTGATAAACCCGACACTCAGCGGTCGCTTTGGCGCGAACTGGCTGAATCCGTCGAACAGTTTGCAGCGGCATGGGAAGATGCGCCACCCATACCGCAGATTGAAGACCATTTACCCGAGCCCGGTTCACTGGTTCGCCGAATGGCGTTAGTGGAGTTGATCAAAGTTGACTTGCATCAACGGTTCGTAGCGGGTCCAACGGCGCCTCGACTTGACGACTACGTGCGCGACTGGCCGGAGTTGCAACAGGCGGGCAATGTACCTCCAGACTTGATTTTTGAAGAGATACAATTGCGGCGGCAAGCCGGAGAACAAGTTGATCTTGCGGAATACACGGGCAAGTTTCCGAAACTGGCCAAACCATTGACGCACCTTAGTCAAAGTGACGCCAGAATTGAAACCAGTGCGATGTTGGCCATGCGCAAGGCCAAAGGAAAATATAAACCTGGAGATTCGGTCGATGATTTCGAGTTATTGTCCATATTGGGCCGGGGAGGATTTGCAACCGTCTTTCTGGCTCGCCAGAAGAGCATGCAGCGTTTGGTCGCCCTAAAAATCTCTAGCGATCAGGGAGCCGAACCGCAAACGCTGGCACAACTTGACCATCCGAACATCGTTCGCGTCTACGATCAACGGCAGATCGCTGAAACCGCCGAGCACAATCAGCGGTTGCTGTACATGCAATATGTACCTGGCGGTACCCTGATGGATGCGTTGAATCGAATGCGATCCGTTGCCGAACCCGACGCATGGACCGGTGCGACATTTTTGCATGCCGTCGGCGAACACATGCACGAACGCGGGCAATCGATTGATGGCGATGCCAATGTACGCAGTGAGTTAGCTGCCCTAACTTGGCCGCAAACCGTCGCTCGAATCGGGCGCCAACTTGCACTTGCATTGCACTACGCGCATGGCAAAGCTGTCCTGCATCGAGACCTGAAGCCGGCCAACGTGTTATTAACCAGCGAGGGGATGGCCAAACTGGTTGACTTCAATGTCAGTTTTTGCTCCAAGGTTGAAGGAGCTTCGCCGCAAGCGTATTTTGGTGGTAGCTTGCCCTATATGTCCCCGGAACAAATCGAGGTTTGTAATCCTGAGTATTCCAAAGCAGCGGAGGACTTGACCGAACGGAGCGACATTTTCTCGCTAGGCGTGCTGTTGTTTGAGTTGTTGACGGGTAAACGCCCCTTCGACGATCCGGTTCCGGCAGCCAATTGGGGGAGCGTCCTCGATTTTATGTCCGAGCAACGCCTGGTGGGCTTGCCGCGATCGAGAATCGAAGAGGCGTTTGGGACACATCACCTGCTTCGGCACGCGATCATGAAGTGCCTGGAACCGGCTGAGGAGCGCCGGTTCAAAAGCGGGCAGGAGTTGGCCATGATTCTGCAGTCATGTGAATCTGGAACATTGGATGAGATACTGTTTCCAGTTGAAGTCAGTTGGAAACGAAGCATGCTGGAAAACGTAGTGTTGGTCGTGGCGATAATGACGGTTATCCCAAGCGCGTTGGCGGCATTGTTTATCACAAATTACAACCTGGTCGAGTCGGTACCTGATGCATCGCATGGGCTGTTCAAGCGAGTCCGCGAGATCATCAATGGAATTGCATTTCCTTTAGCCGGCATTTTGATTCTGAGTTTTTGTCTGCCGGTTGCTGCCGCAATGCGACTCGTAAGGCGTCGTGGTCGCCAGTCAGATTTAACCGAACGACAACGTCAGACGCTACGCAACTCCGTCGAACGGGCACCTCTATTGGGTCATTGGTGTGCATCGATTTGTGTCATTGAATGGTTTTTGGCCGGATTATTGTATCCGATTGTCTTGGGTACCTTCGGCGAATTGACACCATACGCCTGGGCTGACTTTTTCGGATCACATCTGCTGGCCGGCCTGACCGTTGCTGCGTACACGTTTTTCGGCGTCACGCTAGTGGCTGTTTGGTATTGGCAAAATCAGTTACTGGGAAGCAACCTGACGGAAGGCTTACTCAGCGGCAAGCCTCGGAGCCTGTTGTTTTTGAACCGACTGGTGCCGATCTATCAGATGGTCTCGGCATTGATTCCTATGGCATCCGTCGCCTTGCTGGTGATCTGGGGAAATGCAGAGAACAAGTTTGCGCTGGGGGTAATGAGCATCGCCAGCTTGATTGGTGTCGCCGCTTGTTTTTGGATGGCCCGACAAATCCAAAGTCGACTGAATGAACTCGATGAGTTATTTTGATGAAAAAAAAACCTCGATCGAACCATCGACGTGATCTCGCAACCCAATCAAGTGCCAGCATCACACCGGCCGCAAGTGTCTCAAACTGTAGTGGCCGTTGGCTCCCTGAATCTGGGGTTTGTTATCAACTAGCCCGCATTTCTCACAACGATGACTTTTACGTTGGCGATCGCTCGATTGTTGGGCAAATGTCAGTGTTGTGGGCAACGGTGCGTTCAGGTCAAAGTGTCGGCCTGAGGATGTGTCGGCCTGAGGACAGGCCGACCTACTGTAGCTGCCGC
>JBGTDM010000279.1:0-2484 GCA_041748315.1 Pirellulaceae bacterium | reverse complement strand
CAGTGTTGTGGGCAACGGTGCGTTCAGGTCAAAGTGTCGGCCTGAGGATGTGCCGGCCTGAGGACAGGCCGACCTACTGTAGCTGCCGCTGTCCCCAGCGGCAGATGGCCCCTCTCGACGCTTTCCATGTGAGAAATGCGGACTAGGATCGTCAAGTATTCATTGGATTTTTGGGGTGAGAAGAGACGGCAGGTCACCAGCGGCAATTTAAAATTTTCGTCGCGCATCCATATTCAATTGAGACTTCGAAAGGTTCGAGTTTGCTGGTTAATCGGGTCGTAGGGTTTGTGATGGTCGTCCCATAACACTCGTATCGATTGAAGCTGGAAATTGGATCGTTCCGATGTTCTTATTTGTATGGGCAATGCTGAAGATCCGAAAAAGTCAGCGTTCCCGTGTGTTTTTGGAATTTCCATCTATGAGCGATTTGATGCGAGCAACATGGGACCCGGTACCACTACGGGCATTTGTGGCATTCATGGTGGTTACAGCCTCGGTCATCACAGTCTTAACAGGTTGTCGCAAATCGGCTGATGTCCGGTTTGCTACAGATACGCCTCCATGCCAGACCGAGTATCAACGGATCGAAATGCCTCAATTGTGCGATACGAATTGTGATAACGTCAGTGAAATGTTTACTGGCCCTCCTCCAACGATCAGTAACTTTGAGAGCCTACGGTCGATGCCTATGAGTCTGGAAGAGGCCGTGATGTTGACGCTGCAAAACAGCAAAGTCCTTCAAAAACTGGGGGGTCGAGTTGTCGCTGGACCTCAAGCAACAGCATCCATTTATGATCCGGCACTTCAGGCAACGAACCCCCAACAGAGCATCGAGGCCGCATTAAGTGCGTTCGATGCCCAAGTTGCATCCAATCTAACCTGGGTACACAGCGAGCGTAAAGTCAATCAAGTCTTTCCGCCCGGTTTCGGAGTTCTCAATCCGGTCAATGATGGCGTGAATTTTACCGCCGGAGTCTCGAAAACAACGGCAACCGGAACGACATTGGGTGTCCGTAGCATCACTGACTATTCGCGAACGAATTTCCCCAGTCGATTTGCAAGTGTCTACGACACCGTGTTTCAGATCGAAGCTCGTCAGCCATTGCTTCGAGGATTCGGAACGAGTGTTAATCGAATTGCCGGTCCCAACGCAACCCCAGGGTTTTACAATGGCGTGCTGATTGCGCGGATTCGCAACGACATCGCGTTGGCGGATTTTGAAGCATCGATCCGAGACTTGGTACGGGACGTCGAGCAATCCTATTGGGAATTGTATTTTGCCTATCGCGATTTGGATGCCAAAAAACGGGCCCGAGACGTAGCGCGTTCGACCTGGGAAAAACGTAAGACGTTGTTCGAAGGGGGCGAGGGCCGGCCAGATGATGAAGCCCTTGCCCGACAGCAATACTATCAATTCGAAACTCAAGTTCAAAATGCCCTGGTCGGTACTCCTAATGGTCTTCCCGGAGTTTTAGGTGCCGAGCGAAACCTGCGACGATTGACAGGTATGCCGACCTCCGATGGTGGTTTAATTCGCCCAACCTCGGAACCGGTCCTTGCTTCCGTGGCGTTCGACTGGGATCAGGCTCAATTCAACGCACTCGAACGTCGCGTCGAACTCCGTCGCCAAAAGTGGAACGTAAAGCAACGCGAACTGGAACTTACGGCTGCCAAGCAACTTAATCAATGGCGCCTTGATTTGGTTGGACAATACGGTTGGAAAGGTTTTGGTGACAACTTGTTTGGTAGTCGAAGCCGACCGGAAGGGAGCGCATTTGATGATTTCTGGACCGGGGATCTGGATGATTGGAGCTTGGGCGTCGAACTGCAAGGTCCGATCGGCAATCGTACAGGGCATCTCGCCGTGCGGAATGCACATCTTGCCTTGTCCCGCGAGAAGGCTTTGTTGCGCGAACAACAGAAGCAGATTCTTCACGATCTGAATTCTGCATACTCCGAAGTCGATCGAGCTTACGCGACGATCTCGACCAATTACAATACGTTTCAGGCGGTCATTGATGAACTGACACCTAAGCGGTTGCGGGCAGAAATTGGCGACGAAGATATCTTCTTTTTGTTGAATGCCCAACAGGTTGCCGCACAAACGGAATCGGCCTTCCACCGAGCCGTGACCGACTACAACCTCGCGCTGATGAATTTTAATTTCAGTTCTGGCGAACTGCTCAGCATTTACGGGATTGCGTTGATGGAAGGCAATTGGAGCGAGGCTGCTCGGGTGGATGCCATCGACAACGCCAACCAGTTCCTCAACGCCACCCATTCGAATCGCTCAATGGACACCCATCCTGTATCTCAAGGTGTTTACGATCAGGGGCTGGAGCACTAGCCCGCATTTCTCACATGGAAAGCGTCGAGAGGGGCCATCTGCCGCTGGGGACAGCGGCAGCTACAGTAGGTCGGCCTGTCCTCAGGCCGACACATCCTCAGGCCGACACTTTGACCTGAACGCACCGTTGCCCACAA
>JBGTDM010000278.1:0-3308 GCA_041748315.1 Pirellulaceae bacterium | reverse complement strand
GAATGATATCTTGGTAGACTGATTAGTCGCGATTGCAAAATCACCTATTCTGGTCGGCATTCAATTCCTATCCCTTTTCACAAAATGTCCAAGTTACGAAATCTGTCGATTGCCCAATCTTCCGGCTACGAACTGATTGATTTCGGCGAGGGAAGAAAACTGGAACGATTTGGTGAACTGGTGGTAGACCGGCCCAGTGTCCCCGCCATTGGGTTTAAAAGGCAAGCTCAAGCAGAGCTGTGGCAAACAGCGTCGATTCGATTTGATTCAGAAAATCCTCAAACAAGAAAGTGGTTGATTCCCGCAGCGGTCGTACCGCAGTTGAAAGGATGGCAAGTAAATATTGAGTTTGCATGCCTTTCGTTGGCCTGTTCGCCGGTGGGTCATTTGGGAATTTTTCCTGAACAGCTGTCGAACTGGAATTGGATTCGCGATCAACGAGAACGATTGACCGGACAATCGGTGCTCAATTTGTTTGCCTATACGGGGGGATGCACTTTTGCCGCCGCGAGTGTTGGAGCAAATGTCGTCCATGTTGATGCCGCAAAGAATGTCGTCCAACGCGCCAGACGCAACGCGGCAATATCTGGATTGGCAACGGCGCCCATTCGATGGATTGTCGACGACGTCCGCAAGTTCGTGACACGAGAGGCAAAGCGTAATCGTTGTTATCAGGCGATTTTCCTCGACCCGCCAACGTATGGCCATGGTGCAAATAACGAGTCATGGCAGATCGATCGTGACTTGCCCTCATTGTTGACAATGCTAAAAATGGTGCTCGATCAACGTCAGGGTGTCATCTTGATGACAAGCCATTCGCCCGGCTACGACACTACGAAAATGCAAACGCTTTGTCGAGAAATCGCCCCCTGTTCGATCAAGTCGACGATGATAACGGAACCGATGTATTTGCAGAGCCGATATCAACAGAAGTTACCCAGCGGTATTTGTACTCGGCTCACCTGGCCAGCCTAGTGCTTTGTCCAGGTTAGAGCCGGCGTGCGTTAGCTCCCGGTTCCGGCCGTAAAAACCGGACGCTAGCGCGTTCCGGCTGATACTCAGCAATCCAAACTCTTGATATTGACAAAGCACTAGGCACGGCGATTTGCCGCACCAAATTCATGTCACAGCAATACGGCCACAGGACCGAGCCAACTTTGTTTTCTCAAGTGTGGATGGAACAGTCCTTGGTTCACCATTTAGCCGAGTTCCCTCTTTAACTGCGATTTCGAATGTTGGCTTTGAAACGCTCGAGTGTTTCGCGACTGACATGGTGTTCGATTCCCTCAGCATCGATCGCTGCCGTTGTTTCATCAACTCCCAGCGAAAGTAGAAACTGAAACACGATTTCGTGGCGTTCGCGACATCGCATGGCAAGTAGCCTTCCCGGTTGAGTCAATTCGATTGGCTGGTATGGACGAGTTAAAAGCAGCCCTTCCTTTTGCAATCTCGCGACGATTCGGTTGGCTGTAACGTGGCTGACGGCGAAATAGTTGGCCAGATCGACCAATCGACATACTTCGCGTTGCTCTAGAATTTCAAAAACCGCTTCAACATAATCTTCGGCAGTTTCCGTCGAATGATCTCGGCGAGTGCGTTGATGTTGTACCGATTTGTTTTTGGACTTGCTCACTGAAATTACTCTTTTGTTGACCTTTCACCTATCGAGTTCGTCCGACATCGTCAGCCATTGTTAAGCCGTAGAAATCACCCCGACGTGTCTTCGAGATCGTCTAGTGCTTTGTCAATATTAAGAGTTCGGATTGCTGAGTATCAGCCGGAACGCGCTAGCGTCCGGTTTTTACGGCCTGAACCAGTTGCTAACGCACACCGGCAAACTCTAACCTCTAACCTGGACAAAGCACTAGGGTGCCTGAAGATTGATCACCCCGCGTGCTTTGATGTCGTCGATTAGCTTTCGAATTTCCTGCTTGCGTCTTTCAGATGAAGGGTGCGTGCTGGCAAACTCCGGGGGCGCTCCACCGACTGCGGATTGTTCAAGGATATCCATTACTTCCAACATAGCCTCCGGTGCAAATCCCGTCTCTATTGCTAATAATACACCCCAGCGATCCGATTCCAACTCTGCTTCGCGACTGTACTTCATATTCACGAAATTGGTAACGAATGAAGCAAGTTGAGCCGACGAGAGGTCGCCCCCCATCACACTCGCAGCACTGACAATCCCTTGGAACATCCTTCCCTTTGCCATCTGTTCAGCACCATGTCGCTCGATCACATGGCCCATCTCATGCCCTAAAACGCCCGCCAAGAGGTCAACATCCAATTTGTCATCCTTTAGAAATTGCGAATATAAGGCATATGTAATAAAAATCTGTCCACCTGGAAGTGCAAACGCATTGACGGTGCGGGTGTCCGCCAACAAATGAAATTCAAAATGGTACGGCAAACTTCTTCCTTTGGATGAGAGTTGCCGATTCAGCGCATTCACCAACCGTATTCCAACCTGATCAACGACCTCCTGGTCAAGATGACTATAATACAAACCACCATATCGATTGGCGATTGCGGGTGCTGCCTGCAAACCAATCGCGATTTCCTGTTCGGATGTCATTCCCCCAACACGTTGTGTCTCACCAGTCACAGGGTTGATGTCGGAATTTGCCAAATAGGAGACAACCGAGAATAAAGCGATCGCCAGACCAATCAATAAACGGATCTTTAGACTGCTTGATGATCGACGACGTGCGGGTTGCCCATAGCCATAACTCATTTTCGTTCCCTTCAACGATAAATTCTATCTTGAGTTATGCCTTGAAAAATTCAATTTGGCAATATCCCACAAATGCCTTAAAGAAATCGCCTGTATTTTGTTCAACGATTCACTCACCACAATTTGACTTCAACGTCTCTTGCTAATCGTTGTTGTATATTCGGTGCGGCAAGCATTGCTCAAGAGACACTCCCACGATACCAATCCGTACCCGGTGAAATTGCCAAACTTCACCGATTCTGGTTCTAATCGGCCACGATAGGTAGCTGGGAAATCCGTTGAAATTTTACATGCAGCCCAACGCCACCCCCAAAATCATAACCAGGAAATGCTGTAAAAAGGCCGACTCTGAAAATGAGCCTAACTTATTTTGACAGTCCAGACCCGACTGTCAACCAGAATTTCGGCTGTGGATGGAACCTATGGATCTAACCCGCATTTCTCACATGGAAAGCGTCGAGAGGGGCCATCTGCCGCTGGGGACAGCGGCAGCTACAGTAGGTCGGCCTGTCCTCAGGCCGGCACATCCTCAGGCCGACACTTTGACCTGAACGCACCGTTGCCCACAACACTG
>JBGTDM010000277.1:0-13880 GCA_041748315.1 Pirellulaceae bacterium | reverse complement strand
CCGACGCGATTGCAAGGGACTTTGGAATCGATGGTCGAACGATCACCGAAGTCGACTGATTGGTATAAGCGACTCGTTTATAATCAGTCAGAACAGGCGCTTCGCCAAATGTCAGGACAACTTCCCAAATCCGTACAACGAGTGGCCGACGACTTCGTGGCGGCGCGAAATCAATTGGTAAGACTGCATCGGTGAGGCACCGACATCAAACGCCGACGTGAAGGTTCGGTGCAGGTTCACACGGAGACGACCGCCGATTGAAGAGCTTCACAAACTAGATCACCGACTTCGCTGGTATGATACCCCATTTTTCCTGCCGCTTGGCTTTTCATCTTGGTTCCAGTCACTTCTTTGACGGCCGCCAAAACGCGTTTACCCGCATAGGGTTGACCCTCCTGTTCCAGCAACATCGCCATCGCACCAATCGCCGCGATCGGATTGATTACTCCTTTTCCGGTATATTTGGGAGCGCTCCCACCCATCGGCTCGTACATGCTAACACCCCCTGGATCGGGATTAATGTTGCCGCCTGCCGCAACTCCCATACCACCTTGGATGACTGCAGCCAGATCCGTGATGATGTCACCAAACATGTTGGTCGTCACAATCACATCGTAATACTCCGGATTCTTCACGATCCACATGCAGCATGCGTCGACGTGGTTGTAGTCTTTTTCAACATCGGGGTATTCTTCGCCAACTTCCTGAAACGTTCGCCACCAAAGGTCGTGACCAAAGGTCAAAACATTGGTCTTGCCAACAAACGTGAGGCGTTTGCCTTTTGGATTGTTACGCTGGCGAGTGAATTCAAATGCCCAGCGAACACAGCGTTCACAGCCCTTGCGAGAATAGATTGCCGTTTGCGTCGCGATTTCATCGGGCGTCCCTTTTTTTAGATAACCCCCAATGCCTGCGTAAAGATCTTCGGTGTTTTCCCGAACGACGACGAAATCGATATCCTCTGGAGTTTTATTGGCAAGCGGAGTTTCCACGCCTGGATAAAGATTAACGGGTCGTAGATTAATGTACTGATCGAGTTGAAATCTGGTATTCAACAACAATTCGCGTTCAATAATCCCGGGTGGAACATCAGGATGACCGACGGCACCAAGATAAACGGCGTCAAATTTCCGAAGTGCATCAATCCCTCCATCGGGAAGCACTTTTCCGGTTTTCAAATACCGTTCACCACCGTAATCAAGCTCTGTCAATTCGACGCTGAAATTTTCCAGTTTGGACACGGCCAACAATACCTTGATGGCCTCACGAGTGACTTCTGGACCCGTACCGTCACCCGGAATGACTGCAAGTTTCATCATTTAATTCTTTGATCTCTCGACGCACTGGAGGTTAAAAAACGAGTCACCGATTACGGCCTGATGTTTGCGACTGATTCTAACATCGTACCTGTTAACACTCAATCGGACTCGGACTGCCAAACGACGGAAAACCCAACCCCTCGAAAGCCCTACCATGGTTCGGGAAGGTTGGTGCTGTTCCGCTGCAAAACAACCGCTGACTATTCGTTTTCAGAATTCGCAGTTGGCGACGAGGCGCCGTCACGAATCGCAAATAGACGGTTTCGATTGGCGATAAAGAGCGTATCATTTGCCACGATGGGCGTTGTAAAGATCGCACTTCCCATTTTGATTTCAGCCAGTTTCTCCATTTCAGCCGAAACTTTAAACGCGTAGACCAAGCCATCCGCATTGGTGATGAGTACTCGGTCATCGATGATCAATGGCGACGCCCAACATTCAGACATCATATCGTAGGTCCAATGAGCACGCCCCGTTTTAGAGTCCAAGCAATGGAACAGCCCGCTGAAATCAGCAATGAACAGCAAGTTGTCCTTGATTGCAACCGATCCACAGGTGCGGTGCATCGTCGATTCATGTTGCTTCGGATTGTTGCCGACGTAATGCCAAACTGCGGCGACGTTGGGATTCGGGCGTTCGAAATCACCTTCCTCTTCGTCCAAGGCGAGCAATCGTTTATGGGGAATTGGATTGTCGAGGTCAGCTTTGTTAAAAACCAGCGTGGGACTGACATCACCTCGCTTCGTGGGATCAATGCACCATAAGTGTCCAACCCCTTCACCATGTTCTGGATCTTCGCCGACTGCCACAAAGACCAAGCCATCGTAGATCACAGGCGTCCCAATAATATGGTTACGAGTGGATGAGCGACTCAAACGATAATGCGATGTTTTAGGATTACAATCGAACTTCCACAACAACTTACTCTTGCCGTTCTCACCCGCTGGGTCGAAGGAATAAATCCAGCCGTCGCCGGCGCCGAACAGAACCTGCGGTTGCCCCCCCAGGACTCCGTAGGTCGGAGAGGACCATTGTCCATGCAACACGTTTTTTCCCGGCGAGTTGTCAGTCCAAAGTACCTCTCCGGTATCGCGGTCCAAACACAAGAAGCTCGGTGCATCTTCGGCGGGCAGATTGATATGCCCTTGATCAACGCCGTTTGAGGTGTTAACGAATAACAGATTTCCCGCACTTGTCACCGAGCAACTGCACATGTTGTGCTGGGAAACACCCAACTCCTTCATCATGTCCAATTTCCAGATAACATCTGCCTCGTCACGATTCTCGTTCGGTTCGTCAGTGTAGGGACCGTTGTTGACACCATCATGAAAGCCTTCGGTATCCAGGCAGACCACTTCACCGCGGCTTGTGACGAACCACAATCGGTTGCCATCCACCAGAGGTACCGAACAGATACCTTGATCAGGCCAATCGTGTACGCGGCCGGTTGGTAATTTTTCGCTGGAGTGTTGCCAAAGAAATTCTCCTGTTTTCTCGTCGAAGCAAAGCAGCACACCCAAGTCGATATCGCTAGGATAACGGTCGAGGTAACCGAGGCCGTTGTTGGTTCCGACATAGACCTTGCCATTGGCGACGACCGGGTTTCCATAGGTTTCCGAGCCGAGTCCAACCGACCAGACAATATTGTCTCCAGAGACAATGTTCCATTCCAATGGAATATTCTCTGCTCGCACCACATTGTTCTTTAATGGAGAGCCAGCCCATTGCGGCCAATCTTTGGGGCCAACATCGAGGTCGGCAATCGCCTCGCGAACCTCATCAGTTGGATCATAGCCGTCCTGAGCCGAGCTAATCGACTCAAGCGCCGATGACCATACAAACGTACCGATTATCAAACTTAAAAATGCAAAACGCATCGATCTAGACTCCAACTGTAAAACTTAAATGAATTAATATAGTCCTATCACACACGTAATCCGTCGTCATTCGTTCGAATAGACTTGTACGTTATCGATATAGAACTCGGACCAACTGGAATTGCCAAACAGGCCTGGACTTCCGTTGACATTCGGCGTTGCATCGGCACCTTCAATCGTCCATTCATCCGGTTCCGTCTCACCACGTGGCCAGACTTTCCCGCGTAGAATCGCCTGTCCATCCCTGGTTTCACTTTGAAATTTCATGGAGTACCATTGATACGATTGCCAATCAAAGGGTATCGTTTTTGCAAATCTCAATTCCAGGCGAGGCGTCCAGGAGCGAATCTGCAACTGGCCTTTTGCCATCATGTCCAACGTATAACGTTGATTAATCAAGCCCATGTCTGGCCGAAGATCGCCTTCGCCAGTCGCATAAAAATCAGCTTGAATGGTATAGTCATGATGGTGGGTATGTCCCATCCATAGCTGGCTTCGTGTTCCCTTGGGAATGGTACTGACCTTGACCAACATTTTCTCCCCTTCAAACTCTTTGGGTTGGTGTCGATAGGCTGCTCCAATCCAGCTTGCCGGAACCTGACCATCGTTGAAATCAAACTTCCAAGGGAGTGGTGGTACGATTCTTGCCCGAGCTTCACTCGAAATCCCATCGACCGTTGCCGTGATGATCAGGGTTGAATGTTCACCTGCTGTCGGCGCCGTATAGTTTCCGGATTCATCGATCGCGCCAGCACCTTGCAACTCAAATGTTGCTTCAACTTCCCCTAAAAACTGACCGACTTTGTTGTAAGAAAGGACTCGATAAGCTACATTTTCCTCAGATTCCAATAAGGCTTCAACCGGAACGATCTGAATATGAGCAACCGTTTGATCCAGGCTGGCCGGTGACTCAGCAACGGGCTCTGGAATGGGATCGGCAGCCACTTCGGCATCTGACAAACCAATGCAATACAGCGCTTCGGTGGTCGTCAAATAGATCCGTCCCCGATACGCAATTGGGGATGAGAGTATTTCGTCTTGCGGCAAGCGAATTCGACTCAATTGTTCCAGTCCGTCAGCCGTTGGTCGAAAGATCCAGAAATTTCCATTCGCCTCGGCACAATAAATCTTTTCGTCAGCGTAGAGCAACGAGCCAAACATCGTACGACCCACTTTGCGCTCATTCAGAATCGTACCCGATTGAGGATCAATGGTCATGATATTGGCGCCATCCTCAACCATATAGAGACGACCATCCACCATCAACGGAGCACTACGATTCACCGTCTTGCCATTGTGTTTCCACAACAATTGCTCCTCGGTGATTTCACCGCTTGTCCGTCCATCCAGTGCAAACGCAGCTCCCAATATCGTCGTATCCGCCCGGTTCTTTTCGGCATGTCCACAAAAGACAATGCCGTCGACAATCAGGGGTGTGGTATTAAAACCACGAGCTGATGCGTCATACCACCAAATCACTTTGCCGGTTCGAGGTTGAAGCGCATACAGTGCCCCATCCGAAGAACCAAGAACCATTGCGACCTGACCGTCAAATGTCGTGAATACCGGTGTGCTATACGTCGTATCTTCAGGACGAACTCGTGTGTTAATAAACCAAATGGGTTCGCCAGTCAATTTGTCCATTGCAACAAGTCGATGGGCAGGCAATGCATGTGTACCCCACTGGGTCATCACGCCGCTCGTTATGACCAAGTTTTCGAAAATCACTGGAAAGTTGGTTCGACCGCCATAGGTGCTAAGCATGCCGTACTCTTCGCTCATCGAGCGCTCCCAGATTATTTCTCCCGTTTCGCCATTGAGACATTGAAACAAACAACCCAAGCCCAAAACATAGACATTTCCAGTTTCCGGATCTCCAATAACGCTCGCCCAACCGATTCGTTCCGCAGGAGCATCGGATAGAAAAATATTGTGAACACTCTCCCATATCAACTCGCCGGTCGCTGCATCAACACAAACCGTTCGCTCGCCTTCCTGAGTTGTTTCTGGAAACGATCGAGTGACAAAATACAGTCGGCCGTTCATCGCGATCGGAGTGCACCGAGTCGCATACTCGGGCTTGCTCCAGATCAAGTTTTCCCCTTCCGGGGACCAACTGTCAGGTAAGTTTTTTTCACGAGAGATTCCATTAAGTTCTGGCCCGCGCCAATGAACCCAGTCCGACGGATCACCTGCCAATATCACGGCAGCGGTCGAAAAGATCCCCAAACAACCGATTGCAGCACATGCATGGCGAATGAGATGCGGAATGACAGGCGACTTGTAATGGGATCTGGTATCAGACTTCGTGCAATTGTGATTAGCGTTCATCGTTCCCCTACATTGTTACCAAAAGCAAGTCTCGATTGTCCGATGGAATCGATCCGCTGGAAAACCAGACAGGCTCTGCGATTAATTCGATTTGGCTTATACGATTTTAGAATTCAATAACCCAGAAAATACGGCGAATCGAACCTGATCGGCTGCACCGAATGGCCTGACTCTTCACCTCAATCCGTTCGAGTTTCCCGAAGGTTCAACGACCGTGAACGGGGCGCGCGACGGGAACACCTTTGACAGTGCGTCGATGGTTTAGCGGGTCTTGATTCAAAGAACATTATTGTCGAAGCCTCTCATTATTGCTAGGGTGGCTAGGTAGGTAGACGAAGAGTTTCAACGACTCAATGGTTGCAAACTTCGCAATAGCGCCCACTGTTTTAAAAGTGAAAAACACGTGATTTCATTTTTTGCTAAGCGGAGGTGACAAGAGTTGCAACTGTACAACGGCATACACTTGATTATCGTTCAAGCTCAATCAAAAAAAGTAATCCTCGAAGCAATTTGTAAAAGACCCATGGTTAGCAAAATTCGTATTGATTGCCAAAATACCTTCGCTGTCAGTTCGTCTCGATCGGGCATTCCGGCAAAGCTCCGGCGCGTCCAAATCCTCCGATTCGCTTGGTTTGTCGAAAGTGTTCACCGCACCCAAGTCGCGGCAAGTTTAAAGGGGATTGACCGACCGGTGCATTCGATCGCCGCAGCCAGGGTTGCCGGACTGGTGCATTTGCCGGATATCGAAGATCGACCACGCAATTATCATTGACGTCAATTCCATGGTCAGTCAAACAACTTGTCGTTCGGCACGGGTTGCAGGCAGGCGGGAACGTCGTTGCGCGGAGAGTTGACCAGCGTGCTGACCCGGTATGTACGCATTTCGGAGGCCGGGTAGGGAACCAACAGCGATTGCACCGAGGCTCCGTTCTGGATTTTGGAATCGAGCCAGACATCCCACACGGTGTTCGGCAGTATCACCGGCATGCGGTCGTGAATCTCGGCCAGCCGTTTATTGGGAGTCGTCGTAATGAGTGTGCACGACTCGATAGGGGTGCCATTGGGACTTTTCCACCGTTCCCACAATCCCGCGAAGGCGAATGGCTGGTCGTTGCGCAAACCAATGAAGAACGGTTGTTTTGTCTTGTTGCCGGCCTTCCGCCACTCGAAGAAGCCGTCCGCCGGAATCAGACAGCGGCGTTTCTGGAACGCACTTCGAAACGAGGGTTTCTCGGCGACCGTCTCAGCACGGGCATTGATGAGGCTGGCGCCGGACTTGCCGTCCTTGGCCCAGGCGGGAATCAGTCCCCATCGCATTAGCACCAGTTCGCGTGCATTCCCCTCCTGCCGAACGACGGCTACCGCCTGCGTCGGCGCGATGTTGTAGCGCGGCGCGATCGCCGGCTCGCTAACCAGCCTGAAGAACTGGGCAAGTTCGGTCGGCGTCAATCGTAGCGTGAAGCGGCCGCACATAAATTCTTTCACATCGGAAACTGATCAGTCACGTGCATCTCGCCAGCAACGACCTCGGCTTGAGGCGTGATGACGAATCTCGGCATAGATTCTACGTCAAATTATCCCACGACATACTGGTTCAATCACTCTCGCGGCCGCTCTCAATCGAACGCGATCAACGTAAGGTCCGCATCGCGATACGATGGGTCGTCCCTGCCGACTCGGTGTGGCGAAAACCAAACCCCGCCAGCATACTGCGTATTCAATGGTAATGTCGACTTGGGCAGCTTCGGCAAGCCACGGAAAAATGGTCGTGTGGCGCCCAATACGGGTTCACCCGACTCTTCGAGCAAGGTTGTAAACCACATGGCTGCTGCCGTTCGTTCATTTGGAGTTGTTCTCTGACCGACTGCGACTTGGCGGCTGAATTCAAACCCGTCGGCTTGCAGCCATGTATGGGTCATGAAGCAGGCGCTCAGAAACGCCGCCAACACCATATCGATTCAGCCAGTCCGGCAAGCGGCGCAATTCTGCCAACAATGGTTGTTCATCGTGATCCCCCTTTTACGAATCAGATTTTGACGTCATTTGTCGTAGGCTGCCAAGTACTTCAAACCAGTTTAAAGTTCCAAGATGACGTCAAAATGATGACGTATGTCGCGATCCAACGGCGCGCAACAATAGAAATGAAATCGACCATCACAATATATTTTTTGGGAAAAAACCGCAGTTTATCTAATTTTCATTCAATTTTTGCCGCGGGCGCGACCGTCGGCACGAGAGGTGCAGCATTATGAGTTGAATACTTTGCGCGCCTGCTGAGTTTGCTTGTTGGAAGCTGGGCGCATGCGCGCTATGAAATTGAATATGAATGGGGGCGGAAATGAATACTCATTTTACGCATACAACGAATCAATCCGATCGGTGGTCGTTAATTTGCCGGTCGACATGTTGGATGGCTACGTCAGCATTGCTGGCATCACTGTTTGCCATCGGAATGCCTGCGGTGTCGGCGCAAGAATTATTGCCCTACCCGCCTGGCGCTAATGAACATCAGTTTCCTCTCGAGGTTCCGTCCGGCGCGGAACAAGACTTTGAGGAACTCGCGCACGGACCCGTGCACGAAGCATTCGCTGAACAGATCAACTATGATCCGATTCCCGGCGCGATCGTTTCTCATGAGCCTCCTCCTCCCGTAGCGGAATTACCACCGGTATATAAGCCGGAGGGTGAAGACATCTATTTCATCGGCGGCTACTGGTACTGGGACGACGATTCGGACCAATACATTTGGATTAGTGGTGGCTTTCGGCAATTGCCGCCCAATGTGACCTGGGTCGATGGTTATTGGCATGAGGTCGAAGGTGGCTGGCAGCGCGTTAGCGGTTTCTTCCAGTCCTTGGAATCCGCGTCGATCTCGTATCATCGAACTCCGCCGGCGTCATTGGAAACCGGTCCGATGAGCCCCGCCCCATCGGCAGACCACATTTGGTCCCCTGGCTGTTGGGAATTCTACGAGACACAGTTCGTGTGGCGTTCCGGTTATTGGTATGTCGGCCGTGCCGACTGGGTATGGATTCCTCGTTATTGGCGTTGGACGCCTCGCGGCTGCATTTTGGTCGGCGGCTACTGGGATCATCCTTGGGATACCCGTGGTCACTGGTTCGCGCCCGTAGTCTTTCACCAACCGATTTATCGGAATCCCGGCTGGTTCTACCGGCCACGTGTGCTGTTGCGCACCGCGACGATTCAGATACACTTGTTCGTGCGACCGTATCATGGCCATTACTACTTTGGTGATTATTACGGCGCGGGATACGCCCAACGAGGTTATCTCCCTTGTTACGATTTCCACACCCAACATCGCCACTTTGGCTATGATCCGGTTTTCGCCTTCAACACTTGGAACTACGGGCGACAGGGGATCAACTTCCTTTCGGTCTCCTCGCAATGGAATCACTACTTCAATGACCACCCAGGCTTCCGACCTCCGCGTACGTTCGGTGGTCAGCAGGTGTTCATCAACAACAACATCAACAACACCACGATCATTAACCAATCGGTGATTACCGATTCGTTTAACACGGTGGTCAATGAGAACCGCGGCCGCAACGCGTGGCGCCAATTGGACGAGCCTGAATGGCAACAAGTGGTGCGCTCCACAGAACGCTGGCGCGAGCATCAAACCCAACGAGCAGAGTCGGAAAGTGCTTCAGTGCGACTGGCGCGGCTCGAAGAGGGGCAACTCAGCGGTCGACGACTCGATCCACAATCGATCCAGCAACTGACCGAGCTTTCGCGCGAACAACAATCGGCCGCGCGGCAAGCTCGTCAGCTAGCCTTGGAAAACGCTGAACTCCAGGGTCGTAATCGCGGTGCCAACCGAGGCAACGCCGGCATCGATCGGAGCCAAGAGCTGAATTTGATTCGACAAATGGAACGACAACTCCCGGATGTTGAGTTCCTCAAAACGACCAATCTTCCAACTGGACGGCGGACGATCGGTGGGGATCAAGTCGTAACGCAACCTAGCGGCCAAGGCGCCCTGCAAAGTGCAAATCGAGGTGCTGGACGAGGTGCCGGACGTGGTATCGGGCCAGATGCGGCTCCTGGTGCCGAGCCAGAGGACCGTTTCGATCGAGCGGCTCGCCGCATCCAGCTACCGGATGCCTCGACGATTCCGGTAGGCCCACCCCGAGTGGATCTCAACCGGGAGCGCGGACGTGACAATTCGGCTGCGGAAAACGCCAATCGGTCCAGCACCGAACAACGTGTAATTCCCAACAACACCGATTCCAATACCGGTCGCATACGCCCAGGCAGTGGCCGCACTGACGGCGGCCGCGGTATTGTCGATCAAGGTAATGCCAATCGAGGCAGTGGCAATCGCGCAGCGGACATCCTCCGTGGCAATAACGCCGCACAAGAAGCCGATCGACAACGAGTTCGCGAACCGTTGCAAGGTACAACACCGCCTAGTGTCGATCCTCGCAACCTCGATCCTCGTAACGTCAATCCTCGCAACCTGGATCCACGCAACGCGTCGCCTCCAGCGATGCAACCAGGTCAGGGAGGAACGTCGAACCAATCGGTCGTGCCTCGGCAACCAAACGTGGTGCCTCAACAACAGACGCCACAGGTGAGGCAGCCCAATCCGCGGACATCGCCTCCAGCGATGGAACCAGGTCAGCGAGGAACGCCGAACCAATCGGTGGTGCCTCGGCAACCAAACGTCCAACCGAGGCAACAAACGGTCGTGCCTCGGCAGCCAAATGTGGCGCCTCAACAACAGACGCCACAAGTGAGGCAGCCCAATCCACGGACATCGCCGCCCGCGATGCAACCGGGTCAGAGAGGAACGCCGAACCAATCGGTCGTGCCTCGGCAACCGAACGTCCCACCGAGGCAACAAACAGTCGTGCCTCGGCAACCAAACGTGGCGCCTCAACAACAGACGCCACAGGTGAGGCAGCCCAATCCACGGACATCGCCTCCAGCGATGCAACCGGGTCAGAGAGGAACGCCGAACCAATCGGTCGTGCCTCGGCAACCGAACGTCCCACCGAGGCAACAAACAGTCGTGCCTCGGCAACCAAACGTCCAACCGAGGCAGCAAACAGTAGTGCCTCGACAGCAGACGCCACAGGTGAGGCAGCCGAATCCACGGACATCGCCTCCAGCGATGCAACCGGGTCAGAGAGGAACGCCGAACCAATCGGTCGTGCCTCGGCAACCGAACGTCCAACCGAGGCAACAAACAGTCGTGCCTCGGCAACCAAACGTCCAACCGAGGCAGCAAACAGTAGTGCCTCAGCAGCCAAACGTGGTGCCTCGACAACAGACGCCACAGGTGAGGCAGCCTAGTCCGCGGACATCGCCTCCAGCGATACAACCAGGTCAGGGAGGAACGCCGAGCCAAACGGTAGTGCCTCGGCAACCCAATGTTCAACCGAAGCAACAAACAGTAGCGCCTCGGCAGCCAAATGTAGTGCCTCGAAAAGAGACGCCACAGGAAAGGCCGCCTAATCCGCGGAAAAAATCTCCTCCAGGCTAACCGCGCCGCGAATCGTCGCTCGTAGCCTCACGGTCAAGTGACACCGCGTCACGTGAGTCAATCTTGCCCGAGTTTCCTGAGAGCATTTTTCACTTGCAACCGATAACTGCTTAACGCCCGATCTTGCAATGCGGCGAACGCTTGGGATCACGCGGTCGTCGCGAGTGACTAACCACATCAATAAACGCAAGTCGGCGACGCACGTGCATCCTCTGGTTCGCCCAGTTTTATGTCGAGCGACCGTCAGTACGTTGTTGTTCACAGTAGTCCCGATCGACGAGTGGAAACGCGCCGCCAAGCACAACTCCGGCGGCAATGAACAAAATGTAGAACAATTGGGATTCGGGCGAAAGCATCGAAGAGAAGTTGCCGCCCCATCGCAAGTTGATGAGCATGACAGGCGTAACGCCGAGAACGATCCCAAGTAGTGGAAACAGAATGTAGGGGCGCGCCCCAGAAAGCTTTCGTGCGAGCATTCGAAACGCAGGCAAGTCGATCAACGGGTATGCAATGCACAGCGAAGTCGCAGCCGCAAAGACTACGGCAGCTAGTTCGCCCGTGATGTCTTCGCCCCAGATCCATTTGAGGGCGAGGCAGTACACGACGGTGCCAACCGCAGCTGCAACGAGAATCAGGATGACGTGTCGAGTAAGCAACAGCATAGAGTAATACCGATTTGCAACGGCGAACGACGGCGGTAACGGGGCCGCCGCCAAAAAACTACAATTTCAAACCCGCGTCATCGGCGGCTCCCGTTCACCGCATGGTTATCTGCCGATTCCGTTGTGGGTCAGAACCAGTCATCGGATGCACGAAACCAATGCCAGCCATTTCCCAATCGGAACGTTCGATAATGTGCAGCCCCAAACGGCGAGCCATCACGATTTGGAGTATAGCAGAATCCGTAAGACATGACGTCCGGCCCAATTCCGTCAGCACCCGAATACACGCGAAAGTAAGTGCCACCACGATCGTCAATCAAACACTCATCCACGATGTATGGTCCGATTCTGCGATTCAATTCTCGGTCGTCGACGACACCCCCATCGACGAGTTTTTGAAAAGATGTACGGCATGCAGCGAATGCGATGCGACGAGGAATGTAGAACCGGAGCGCGGCATAGGTAGTGAATAGAATCAGAAGCGTGATTGTCACGTATTTCCACGGGAACTGATCATTGCCGCGTCGATATTGAATGAAAACAAAGACGGCAAGGGCGACAAGAACAACCGGCACCACGAAGACACCCAACAGAACCGCCAAGAACAACAGGTCATTGAGCCACCCCGGATAGATACTGATGGCAAGTGCCGCGAGGCAGACGACAGCGGTTGCAACAGTCGTGATTTCGCCGAGGCGTTTCATAGGCAGATAACGTTTCGGATAACGCGGCGGGCGGAAAACGGTCCACTTCGTACACGTAGCCACCCGCTCGCGTGGATCGGATTGATATGCGATTTGGTTGCCCGGCGCGAACCGCCAAGCGACGTTCGCAGGGATCATTGTAGGAAACGGCGGCGGCGGCGAAAAGCTTTCCACCGCAAAAGACCGACGGCCAAGTGTCAGCATGAATCTGCGGCATGGTTTTTTGCGACGCAAGACGTTGACCGGAGCAGACGACATGTGCCGGAGAGAAATCGCATGCCAGCCAAGTTATTTGCGACGGATGACCACGACCGAAACAAGTAATTCTGCCGGACTGGCGGCGTGGCAACGAGATGTTTCACGAGGAAAAACCGTGGACCGAAGGAGTTGATTCTTGCCGGAGCGATCGCCGACCCAACGAAGTTATTTGCGACCCAGAACGTTGACCGAAGCGGACGACTTTGCCGGACTGCCGATGTTCCAACGAAACTATTCGCGACCGGGCACCGTTGATCGAAGAAGACGGTTCTTGCCGGAGAGAAGACCGAACCAACGGAGGAGCGTCGCGCATGACGCGGCAACGAGTCGTCCATCAGGTCAGTGCGGAGGTTGTCGCATATCGGTGGACATCACGGGGGACGGACAGTTGACTTGCCACTTCAAAAGACACGCAAGCCGTCCTCCCGTGCATGTCATGGTTCGTCGTCATTGTAGCGGGGAATTGTCGGAATGCATCCGCATCATTGGTAGCGCAATTCAGTGATCGTCGCATGAGCGATGTAAGCTCCGTCTTTTTCAACGAACGAGCCAGACACTGTCCAAATCGGTGCTTCGCTCGTAGTCATCAGTTGGAACGTCAGGTCGTCTAGATCGATCAGCCACAAGTCAATCTGCACCTCGCTGGTGCCTGGATACTCGTGTGCCGGTTTCGTTGCAGTCGGTACGATCGCGGAAGTCAGTAAGGGCTCTTGGACACACAGGCCAACCAGCGCCCGCCGCACGCGTTGAACTTGGGGGTCGGTATCGTGGACAACATCCACATGCGATATGTCCGGTTGGGCTAAAGCGTGAGGCTCGGCTTTTGGGTGGGAGTCGCCGGTGCATCCAACGCAGGCGTAAGTAAAGACCAGCACAAAGAATGGGATTCGGGGCACAAAGATTATCCCAGTTTTCATCGACGAACGACCGCGATCACCGAGTCGCCGTCAGAAATTGTTGATTAGAAAATCCGCGTGGCGGGCGACTTCGGTGGATCGGTTGGTTCAAGTAAGCCGCTATCGCGGCGGGACCTGAATATTGAATCGGTTGGTTGATCTTGATTTTGCTTACCAGTATACTTGCTTTTGAGTGGTACTGCAGCGCGACATGGAAAACCGAACCTGGGCCGCCCCGAAATGTGTGAACAAGGCTTCTGATTCCGTTAAACGGCAGGGCACAGTCAATTTCGGGGAAATTACCGTTGAATCGCTCGTCGCGTT
>JBGTDM010000276.1:0-10352 GCA_041748315.1 Pirellulaceae bacterium | reverse complement strand
GAATCTGACCCAAGCGGTCGATGCCGCAGACCTTGAAGTTCACAGCTCCTCGCGACGCCACAGAGTCACCATTCTGCCCTGAATAGTTACTCGTGGGGATGCCTCTGAAATTGATCATACAAGACCTTGTTTTTTGTTTTTTGAACGGCAACAACGGCTGTTATGCCTACGCGGCGTACGGCGAGTTATCATTCTTGACTTGAGCCAAAACGGCGGATCGTCTGGTCGGACAATCCTAGCCGCTACGCGTACACCGTTCGCGAGCAGGACCACCTCACATAACTCTGTCCTGTCCGAGCCGGACAAGACTCCCCACATCTCGGCCGCTGCATCCCCCGCGACCCACTCGATTCCCCGCGACCCACTCGCTTACAACGAGGGCTTGGGTTTGCAACGAGGTATTTCGCATTAGATATGCTACTACCGAACAACAAGCCTAGTCCCTCAACATCCCGCGGATTTCGGCAGGATGAATGCCATGGCCTAGCCCCGTATTCGTGTATATCGCCTCGTGGGTTCGGTGAATGCCAAACAACACCGCGGTTTCAATATTCGTTTCGCCTAAAGCCAATTTAGCGGCAATGGCAGCGGACAAGATACAGCCAGTACCGTGTGTATTGTTGTTGTTTAGGTGGACGGTATGCAACCCCTTATTTTCAGCTCCCAAACCGAGTACGTGTTGAGATTGTCCCTTGATTTCACCGAGCTTAATCAGTACGTACCGCGCTCCAAGTGAATGGAGTTGATGGATCGCTTTAGCCGCTGCTTGTTCACTGTCCAACGTCAAGCCAGTCAGTTGCTCGGCCTCGAATCGATTGGGAGTGACGAGATACGTGTGTGGCAATAGATACTGTTTGTAGGCTCGGATGACATCTTCGTCGACCAGAGCGTCTCCGTGTTTACTGACCATCACTGGATCGACAATAATTGGACAGTCAAGATCTGCTAATTTTTCGGCAACGGCTTGGACCACATTGCTGTTACCCAATGCTCCGGTTTTGACGGCTCGAGGTGGAATGTCCTCGATGACGGCTTCGAATTGGGACGCGATAAGTTCCGGTGACAGCACTTCGACGTGACGAACAGATTGAGTGTTTTGGACAGTGATTAGCGTTACGACGGACATGCCATAGACGCCTAATTGTTGAAATGTTTTCAAGTCTGCTTGCAAACCAGCACCGCCACTTGGATCGGATCCAGCGATTGTCAAAGCGGTCGCGCCTGGAAGGATCGAAATGTACCTATTATTCGGTGCCGAACCGTTTCCCAAAGTCATCTTCACTCCTGAATTTCTGAGCCGGCCTGTCAGCGATTGCAGCAACTAAAAAACTCATCCCTGCCAGATATTCTAACAGGGATGAGTTTTTAAAAGGAAGTCGCCCTATTGGCGGATGTTGGACTGGCCGGTTGAATGCCTAAAGCAGTTCGGCTTTATCGATCATTAAACTCGAAACCCGAATCGGCTAATTGTTTTCGAACGGTTTCGATCATGGCATCACCTAAGGTCTTTACGGCCTTAGGATCAGTCGCTCGCAATTTAGCAAGATGTTCTTCACGTTCGATAATTACTTTTGCCAATTGTTTTTCGATATCGGCGCGTTCTTTGGCCATTTTATTGACATGCTCCAACCGTTCAGTTTCAGACATCGATTGCATTTCATCGGGCAAGTCCTTGACATCGACTTCACGCAATACACCTTGATTCTCTTTGATGGTATCGACTAAATCGCGACCTCGGTTCAAGTAGACTTTGCCCCCGCCTGGTGCGCTACCTTTGATAATTGCTCGTTCGACGAGTCCGCCGCTTTGCGCGGCATTGGAGTCTTGTTGTATTTGATTCGATTGAAATTCGCCGCGCTTGGCCCCGTACCAGAGATACGTTTTATTCAGCTTCATATTGAGTTCAATAATGATTTTGTCTTGAGGACATTCAATTTTGGCAACTTGAATATCCTGATCGATATTCAGGAATTCGCCCTCGGCAATTTTTGCACCGTCCTCCCACTTTCCGTCGACTCCGGCTTGTCGACTGCCGCAATGGATGGTGTTGACTCGCACACCTGCTTCGATCGCCCGTTTGCAAGCGTCACGATAATCGACAGTACCTTGTGTGAACGGTTCGTTTCCGGCAATGAAAATTGCTTTGTAGCTGTTCGGCTCGTTGCTCCAATCGAGTCGTTTCAACGACTCATCGATCACCATTCCACAATACTCGTCGCCGCCTTGGGTTTTCAAGCCGAACAATGCTGCCGAGACTTCGTCCAGGTCATCGGTCAGGCCGCACACTTGTCGAATATAGCCTTCCGAAGCTGGCAGGTTCGTGTTGCCATACTCGAAAACCGAAACTCTCAACAAGGGAGTCTTACCAGCGCGTTGTGCCTGCGCGAATTGTTGAACAATTAACCAAAGCTGACTTTTGGCCTGAGAAATTAAGCCATCCATCGAGTTAGAGGTGTCCAACAGAATCGCCAAATCGACGGCCGGTCTGGTGCCGGTAAAGGGCGCCTTTCCATCCTCAGTCTTCTTTCCATCCTGTTTGATAGTGATTTCCACTTTGACCTTGCCGTCCTGTTGTTCGACCTTGGTCTCTTGAATGGGTGCCGCAAATGCGACAACCGCCGCACAGGCCGAAAGGCTTAACATCAGAATTTGTTTTAATACGCGAGTCATTTTTTTTCTCCAATTCATAAACAGGGGGGACATGGGTTGGTCGGCGATTTTTTAAAGCTTCCTTATGGGCATTAATTATACGCCTTACTTGATTGTACGCTTTTCGCCGAAATTACCAAATCAATGGTTACGATTCTGTTACATCTGCGATCAAACAGCCAGCACCGAGCGCCATCAAGACTGAACGCAACAAAACTGAACGCAACAAATTTGATGAATCAACCATTGATGGCAATCCAACTCAAATGTCCATTTATCGTTGCTGCTGTTGCAGGCGACGGACAAGATCGACAAACTCTGCACGATAGCCCGATGGGTCAGGACCAAGATTTTCGACAGCGACTCGCTCGATCAATTCCAGGCTCGTATTCCCTTGGAACCGCGAGTTTCTAAGCAAAAGACCAAACGATGCGACTGCTGCGGCAAATCGGAAATCACTCGACACCGACTCCAAAGCAAGTGGATTAGCGGCCAATGTGAACTCTTGATCCCTCTCTCGCTCATTCGATTCGGGAAGTTTGTAATTCAAGTAGAGTGTCAACAACTCGCCTGATTTCGCAGCGTCGGTCAGTTCAGTGGTCTCTGGCTCGGCAACCTCGAGCGGTGAGGTCGATTGCTGATACTTCAATGCAACCGCTTTGGGCTCAATGGGACCAGTACCAATGCCATCGCCGGCCGGAATGATTTCGTAAAAGGCTGTGACGGCATGCCCAGCACCGATATCCCCTGCATCTTTCTGGTCGTTGTGGAAATCAGCATTTGCCATCACTCGTTTCTCATAACCGATCAGGCGGTAACCAGCGACCTCAGCCGGATTGAATTCCAATTGGAGCTTTAAATCCTTGGCGACCGTAACCAGGCTCCCCGACATCTGCTCGACCAACGTCCGCCGCGCCTCACGATCAGAATCGATGTACGCGTACATCCCGTTACCATTACTTGCCAGCTTCTTCAGCTTCGCATCCTGCAGGTTCCCCGTACCAAAGCCAAGTACCGTTAGAAAAACGTGCGACGCGGCTTTCTTCTGGATTAGCTCGATCAGCGCATCGTCCTCGGTAATACCAACATTCAAATCGCCGTCCGTTGCCAATAAAACTCGATTGGCACCTCCTGTGACGAAATGTCGTTCAGCCAATTCATAGGCCAATTGAATTCCCTTGCTTCCGTGGGTAGATCCTCCAGCCTGCAATTGGTCGATGGCATGCCGAATCACTTGCTTTTGATCACCGCTGGTCGGTTGCAGGGCAATGCCGGCGCTACCAGCATAGGTCACGATACTAACATGGTCACGTTCATTCAACTGATCGATCATTCCCAACAAGCCACGTTTGAGCAAGGGGAGCTTGTCCTGCGACGACATCGAACCCGAAACATCGATCAAAAACACCAGATTGCTAATCGGTCGTTCCTCGTGGTGAATCTCTTTCGCCTTAATACCGATCCGCAGTAATTGATGCCGGGCGTTCCAAGGGCATGTTGCCAATTCCAGATTCACATGAAACGGATCGTCCCCCTGAGGTTGGGGGTAATCATACGAAAAGTAATTGACCATATCTTCGATGCGAACAGCGGCAGGATTCGGACGCTGCCCCGCTTGAATCATTCGTCGAAGATTGGAATATGACGCCGTGTCAACATCGACCGAAAACGTCGATCGAGCCAACTCACCCAGTGGGCGGACAAATGGTTGCTCCGGGAGCGCTTCGTAACGTTCGCCACCGCGTCCTCCCAATCCTCTGCCGCCCAACCTGAGATCGTCGTCGTCGGATTCGGATAGTTCCCCACGAGAATAAAATACATGGCCACTAAAGAACCGGCCGCTGCCGCTGAGGTTCTTCCCATTTTCACTAAACCCCGACTCGCTGTTAGCAAACTGTGGAGAGCGACCTTGCGCATTTGGACTACTACCTGAACTGGCATCCGCAGATTTGAATCCATTATTTGCAAATCTACCTTCTCGAGCGCCATCAAATCCACGTCCTCCAAATCCACCTCCATCCATTCCATCTAGAATACGGACTCCACCGATAGTTTCGAATATACCGCGACGATTGACATCCAATTCATCAACAGCTCCTGCACCGTCACCAGCCGGGCCCGCGATTTCGGTTTGATCTCGTTGATTTCCTTGGCCACGAGTTCGAGTTGCGTTTCCTGCAGGTGGCAAGGTGGCAGGTGTAGCTGATTCACGCGTCGACGCGGTTGACCCTGGACCGTCATTGAGCGACTGCCGTTTTCTCTCATGCCCGGCGACCGGTGCTTCGCCACCTAAATCCGATATTTCGTTACTAGGACTTTCAGCCTCAATCCAGACGGAAGGCATTGGGGCCTGGTTGCGCTCACGAATCGAGTCGACATGCTCATCCTGTGATTGCTCCCTCGCCAACATCCGATCATCAAGTCGATCCTCTTCTACAGCATCCTGATCGAAACCAGGAAAACTCGCAGACGGACCCGGCTCTGCAGCTGATTCATGATCCGAAAGCGCGCTTGTGGAGCGATCAGACTGGAAAAGCCCACTGAGTTGCTGAAATTGCTGTGGGTTCATCGAAAAGAAAGCGATACAAGTTACAACCGCACAAGCCGCCATTCCGGCCAACCACACCAACCAGCGGCGAGTCTTGACGCTACCTTCGTTCCGGAGTGATTTGCTGATCGTTTTTTCATTGTGTTTACCGGATTGAATGCCACCGACCTGGCCATCTTCCGACGAGGCGACTAAGTCGTTGAAACCTGTATTCGCGCTGTCTTTATTCTGCTGTTGAATGGCTGAACCAGCCGCGAGATCGACACCGGATTGTCGATTCCCGATTCGATCTATTTCCTCATCCACTAATTGCGACAATGCCGGATTTCTGTCGGGGAGATTTCTGGCGGAACTCAACCGCACCAAATGGCCGATCGAGTCAACGTCTTCGAACCAGGATTTCAACTCGGCATCCTGATTGATTTGCTGCTGCAAGCGGTCACTTTCCTGTTTGTCGGTCTGCCCCAAAGCCAAGGCAGTAACATCGACCAACGTCTGTTCACTCTTTGCGGACTGGTCGGCGGACTTTTCGTCGCCGGAATGACTAGGATTGGATTGCTCGTTCATTTGTCTATGTCTATCTTTAGTTGGTGTGGATTTGCCGTGATTTAATCGTTGAGCTCCCAGATGCCAACGGGCTCTCACTTCTCCCATTTTGGTTGGCATCACCGGGGTTGCGGGTCGTCGCTGCATGTGAGCCACTGGTCAACTTAGCCGCCAAATAGGCTCGCACAATTTTAGAATCGCGTAGTTGCTTGATGGCGCGATGCACGCTAACTCGCACCGCGACCTCGGATTTCCCGATCAGCTCACCGATGTCGCGGTACCGCAGTCCGTTCGACCAAAGGTCAACCGCCTCACGCTGCTCGGCGGGTAGTTCCGAAATTAATCCGAGCAGCCCATCGAGCAACTCTGACTGCTCTAACGACTGTTGTGGATTTGGCTCGACAACATTTTCTCGGGCCGCGAATTGCTTTTTGATGGAAGACATCTTTTGCTTTCGCAATTCGTCGAGCGCACGGTTGCGGCAGGTTCGGTACAGCCAAGCTGCCACATTGTCGCCCAACGCCTGGTGATCTTGACGACAGAGCATCAAATATGCATGTTGCACAATATCTCGAGCAAGATCGTTCCTTCCACCAACGAACCGCGTGACATATCGGGTCAACGGTTGTTCATGTTCTCGAAGAGCCTGTGAAACCCAATTGCGTGCTTGGGAGTCCATGGTGGTTGGTTCCTTTTGACATTCTCGATTGTGCAGTCTGCTTTTCTGAGGCTTTCATTATTCACAACGAAGCTGGGGGGAAATCGTTACCGGAGAAATTGAAAATCAACGGGTTCCGAGAAAAAAGCCGGCGTTTTTCATGATTTACCTCAAAAAAAAGACTTAAGAATGTGGGTTTGAATGCATGAGTTCGAACGGCATCGTCGGCCAGTCGAATTGGGAAAGCGACTGCTGCTGCGCGGATACGAGCCCCACCTGACCCGGATTTTTCACACGCCGAGTTGAAAAAAAAATACTACCGGGCTGAAGGTTTTTTTTGGATGAAAGGTCAGCCTAATTGAACCTCAACGAAACGGTGTGTCCATGATACAGTGTACACGTCCTTAGCTTGATTTGAATCGTCTTTATCGATGAGAAGTTATTGGAAGAGCAACTTTCCGAGCTTCTGGCTCAGCGGGTGATTGGCATCGCGCCGGGCTACGAGGATCTCAACGACCACGAGTCGTTACGTCAGAACCCCTTGATGGCTGAGAGCGACATTTGGTTTTGTTTCAAAATCTGGACTTTGAGTCAATTCTTGTAGGATGTGGAGTTGTCGTTCTGACCCGAGTCTACTAAGCTTGTAGCTAGGTGAAAATCAGGAAAACGGGGCGTGGCGCAGCCTGGCTAGCGCGCTACACTGGGGGTGTAGAGGTCGCAGGTTCAAATCCTGTCGCCCCGACTATTTTTAGAAATGAGCCCTTCGGCGAGTACGTCGAAGGGCTTTCTTATTGTGGGGACTAGAGTTACGTCATCGAGCGTGCAGTTCAAAAACACGATTTCGAGGATTCGACGTTTTTCGAACACATCGGAGCTAACCCATTTCTGCGTCAGGGTTTGCGAAAGTTCAAAAACTCTGCTGGCTAGGTCGGCTACTTCGTCGTGCGAGCGGTCGAGGGCATCTCGCTGGAGCTTGATCGAGGCGAGCCTGTCACGCAGTTGCGTTCGCTTGGCAGCGTAGGCTTGCTCGTCGATTTCATCCCGCAGCCGAAGGTCGAGGAGCTTGTCCTGCTGGGCGACAAGCAGAGCTTCCTGGCGAGTGAGTTCCACACGCTGGGCACGTGACTCGTCCTGCGAATCCTTGGTCTGTGAAACGAGCACTGCACGGAACCAATCGCGGACTTCATCGTCGTCGATTCGCATCTTACCGAAGATCGCCAACACCTGAGCATCGAGGTCGGCCTCGCGAACGCGAATCCGGGGATGGTCTCCTCGGTTGTAGTACACGCAGCGGTAGTAGTTGTATTGCTTCGTTCCTGCCTTGGTCTTCTTCGCCTTCGTTTCGCCAGTGATCGGGTGCCCGCAGTGGGCACAGATCATCCTTTGTCCCGCGTAGGTCATTTCGTGCGACTGGTAGATGTGGCCACCAAGCAATCCCTGCACCCGGTCCCAGGTCGCTCGATCGACGAGGGGTTCATGTTTGCCGGGGTACCATTGGCCTCGATACTCGATTTCGCCGATGTAGGCTCGGTCTCGAAGAATGTTGTGAACGGAACTGCGAGGGAACTTCGGTGTTGAGCTGCGGAACGTCCGACCTTCCTGGTGAAGGCGGTCGACGAGCGTATCGAGCGTGTGCGGTTCGTAGGCAAATAGTCGAAACATTCGGCGGACGTTGTCACCTGGTACCGGGTCGATGTCGATGACACCGCGGCCATCTCGCCGGACATTTCGATAACCGTACGGAGCACGGCCAATGAACCAGCCCTCTCGTACTCGCCGATTCAAGCCCTCAGTGACATCGAGCGATTGTTGCTCGGTGTAGAAGCTGGCCATGTTGGCGAGCGTGCGACGCATCATCCGGCCTGCGGGATTGCTTTCGGTTGGCTGCGACACGCAAATGAAGGGAACGTTGTATTCGGATTCGAGACGTTCGATCTCGACAAAATCGAAGAGGTTGCGAGCAGCCCTGTCGACTTTGTAGACGAGCAGCCCATCCAACTCGAAACAGTGCTTCTTGGCGTAGGCGATCAGCTCGCGGAAGGTTTTCCGCTCATCGGACTTACTGGCGGTCTCCGCAATGCGGAACATCCGACAAATCGTGCCGCCCTGCATTTCGGCGTGGCGATTCAGGGCATCGACTTGAACATCGAGCGAAAAGCCTTCACGCTCCTGTTCCCGGCTGCTAACGCGGGCAAGGGCAAGAAATTGTTTCATGGGGGCCTCCCGGCAAGGCCGATTGGAAAACGAAAAAAGACGAACCGACGATTTATTCTACCGATCACCAGCGGGAAAGTGGATCGCTGATGCATCGAGCAAAGGCGTGATCCTGGCAGAATTTCAGGGAGCGGTTTCAGGCGCGTATCGCACCTCATTCAGGCGATTGTTCGCCAGGTGCCGCAGGATCGCGATCTTTGCCTTGGTCGCCACTGAAGGACTGGATCAGTTGCCCGGCACCCATGATGATTTCCAGTGCGTCATCTGGGGTCAGCGGCTGTTCGCAGAACCGCTGCCAGACTCGCAGTGTGTGGGCGATTAACTCCGGCGTCACCCACGAGGGCGCACCGCTCGGCACGACAACCGTCGTGGAGCTTTGCTGCACCGTTTTTCGTGAGGATCGAGTCGCCATGAAATCTCTCAGGTTGATTGCTCTATATCAGCAGGTGAAACCACAGAGTTCGTTTTCAACCAGGGCGGATCGATTCGCTCGCTCAGTTCGCTGATCGCACCACAGCGAGTGCATTCGGTTTGCGGAAAGGGAGCAAACCATTTCGCCGTGCAAGAGCGACAGGCGGAGTACCACCACTCGATGGGACTCCCAGGGCGTGGCTCTTGATTCATTCTTCTGACGCCCCATTTACCCCTTGCAGGAAGATCCAGCTATGGGCGAGGTCGCTGACCTTGGCGACAAGCGGCAGGTCGTCACGGCCAAAGCGCGTCGACTCGACCCAGGTGTCGCCGTTCTTGTAGAGGCGGACAATTGTTACCGAATGGCGATCGCCGCTTCGGGTTTGGTTCTGCCAGATGCTGGCCTTGATCAAGCCGAAACGGATGCTGTGAACGGGGGGCTTGGACATAACAACCTCACTGAAGTTGGGGGGAAGTCAGTAAAACGCCAAGGAAGCATCATGCTTCCTTGGCTGAAAAACCTTAGTCAAAAAAACCTACTGTCAGGCTCAGTATTCCTCAGGCAGGAGGACGGTCGTTGCCGACCGGTCTGCTTCTGTGATAATCCAGAACCTGTTGCCGCGACGGTCGTTGTAAACCGAGAGAATGCGGGAGCCGAATTCGACTGCGTCGTCATTCAACTTCCAATCTTCTTCGTCGAGGTCACCCCAGTCGCCCGTCCAATGGCGGATGAAGCAATCGAAGAAATCCTCGTCATCGATTGTTTGCAGTGCTCCTGGAGTTGCTCGCACTTGGCCTACTTCGAACTTTGCGACAATGCGTTCTAATATTGTGGACATGGTCTTCTCCGTGAGAATTAAGCGGACCGGCTTACAGCCGGTCCACGGTCTGTCAACCTTCAGCTAGTTCTCGTCTGGGTCGGACAACGCCAATTGGTGATGCCAAATCCAGACGTAGGCCATGTCCACAGCCTTTGCGACGATCGGCAGATCGTCGCGTCGGAAAGAGTCAGCATCGCGCCACTCTCCTTCCGCCTTGTACAATCGCCGAACTGTCACGTTGAACCACACATCAGTGTCCTCAGTCTGGTTGGCCCAGATTGCGGCTCTGATGCGTCCTAATCTCACTTCATGGGCAGGCTTTTTCTTTTCAGCCATACTCCTCCTTTCGGATGTGCGGAACGGTCTTACGTCGTAAGTGCCGTCCGCGTTGTTTGCGTTTGCCAATCGCCTCATTGCGATCGACAAGGGAGCCGCACACACGCGGCCCCCAACCTCAAAAAACCTGACAGAACCTCACTTGCGGGAAACAAGCCGAAGCGGCCTC
>JBGTDM010000275.1:0-12281 GCA_041748315.1 Pirellulaceae bacterium | reverse complement strand
AAAAATCGCAAGATTTCTGGGACCGGCGGATCAAATGGTTTGGCAATGCCCGTCGTTCATTTTATTTTCGGGGAACTTCAGGCTCGTTTGCCAAAATGATGAAGATGTATACGGATCGAGTCATTAAGATCCGCCCGTATCTCGAGGCGATGGTTGACGCCACTTCGCTGGCGGAACAACAAGCGATTTATAACGAAAAATTGTACGATAAATTTTGGACTGGAATCGTCAAATTCACAATGAATCGTGACACGATTCTATCGATGTTGGGAATCCCTCGTGCTCAGAAACGCCAACTGGAAAACTACTACGAAGGCGGGATCGTCAAATATATGCAGGATTGTGTTAAAGGTGTCTTTCACGATTTGCCATTAAAGGAAAATTACTTTTGGCGGTTATACATGGATGGTCGCTATACCAGAGAATGCTGTCCAGAGTATTTGAAGGAAGAAAACTTCCGTAGATTGAAGTCCGGACTGGTGGATCGCCTCAGCACGCATACCGATTCCATTCAAGGATTTCTAGAGAAACACGATGGAACGATTTCCAGATTCGTGCTGCTCGACCATATGGATTGGCTGTGCGATCACTTCTTTCCATTGCTTGAGTCGGAGTGGCAGGCCATCGTGGATCGTGCAGCCCCGAATAGTCGCTTGATCTGGCGCAGCAGTGGACTCAAAACGGACTACCTGAATGCAGTCAATGTGAATAAAGTGGGCGAGTCCATTTCACTCAAGGAACTCTTGCGTTATGACGAAGCGTTGGCAAACCAATTACATCCCCAGGATCGCGTACACACTTATGCCAGTTTTTACATTGCTGACTTGATCGCCTGAGAAAATTGGTTTCACGTCGTTCTACGGGTTTTCATATCGATCGTTGTTATGGGTATATGGCGCGATTCACGAGTCATCTTTCACATGCTGTTCAAGCGTGGTTCAGGTAACACGCATGCCGAACGCATGGAAAGCTTCTATTCGGCGCAAGCTAATGACTATGACGAGTTCCGCAAAAAGCTGCTGACAGGGCGTGAGGAGCTTTGGAAGTCGCTGGCAGTTCCCGATCATGGTGTGTGGGTCGATTTTGGTGGAGGAACCGGTTGGAACCTGGAGAGCATCGACGATCAACTCCATAAACTTAAGAAAATATATGTCGTCGACTTGTCGACCTCGTTGCTAGGCATCGCAAGGCAACGCTTTGAGGCTCGGGGCTGGGAAAACGCCGAGGCCGTTGAGGCAGATGCAACCACCTTCTCGCCGGCCGAGGGCTATGCCGATGTCGTGACCTTTTCCTATTCGCTCACGATGATTCCGAATTGGTTTGCCGCAATTGAGAACGCCAAACGGATTTTGCGTCCTGGTGGTTTAATCGGTGTCGTCGATTTCTATGTTTCGCGAAAGCATGCGGCCGAGGACTTGATTCAACATCGCTGGTTCACTCGAAATTTCTGGCCAACCTGGTTTTCCACTGATAATGTTTTTCCGGACAAGGATCACTTGCCGTTTCTGTTACACCATTTCGAAAAACACGACTTGCTGGAACGCCGGTGCAAGATACCTTACATTCCATTTATACGCATGCCGTATTATCGATTAATCGCAACGAAGCGGCCCGAATCCGACCAGCTTCTGGTCCCCACCCAATGACAGCGAATGACAACGGTCGTCGGACAGCGGGGGTCTGGAATCCGGGATCAGCGACCCATCGTGCACCGAATTCGCTGGGTCCTTCCTCGTCTTGCATCTGAACCGGTATTCAACACGAGGGATTTTCTCCCGACTTGGCGCCACGTTCCTCCTCGTTTTTGCCGATGGGAAACCGCAACGCTTTCCCAACTGTCACAGTTTCAAGTTTTTTTCGCTTAGCCTCGAACGCCATGTTACAAAACTCATTGATCCAGATTAGAATTCAATTTCTAAAGTTGTACCACGCAAGTTTCAGCATTTGTTAATCTTGAGTAACTTTTTGAAGGTGGAAGCGATGTTCCAAAGGCATAATTCTGTTTTCGGGTTGGTTGTGATCGTGGCATTGGCCGCAACCATTGGATGTAACTCTAAACGCGATTCGTCTGGTGAGTCCGGTGGCAGTACCATGGCAAAAGCTAAGCGAATCATTTTGTTGACCAATGGGGATGACCCGTTTTGGGATGCGATGCGGGTCGGCATGGAGCAGGCCGCCGAGGACTTTGACCTCTCATCGTCAAACTTGCGCGTGGTCATGGATAAGAATGATGCTTCAGCATCGGGACAGGTTGAAAAACTAAGGCAATATCTTGGGCAAACCGATGTGGCGGCAGTCGGAATTTCGGTCATTGATCCGAACAACGCGGCGATGGCGGCGGCGATGCGAGATCTACAAAAACAAGGGGTGGTTGTGGTGACGATCGATTCGGATGTAAACCGCGCTCGCTTCAAAGACACTCGGTTTGCCTACTTGGGAACCGAGAATATCTTCGGCGGACGCCAAATGGGTCTCGCCGCGAAAAAGCTCAGACCCGAGGGTGGCAAATACGCAACCTTTTATGGAATCGAAGGGGTGGCCAATGTCATCGAGCGCAATGCAGGCTTCGCTGAGGGTGCGGGTGATACGTTTGTGAAGGCCGGTGGGTTTGCCGATAACATGAAACTCGAAGTCGCCCAGGACAACGTACGCAATGCGCTGCAGAATCATGGCGATCTTGATACGCTTGTCGGTATTTGGGCGTACGACGCTCACGCGATTGTTACGGTCGTTGACGAGAAGGCGATTCGCGACCAGGTGAAGGTCATCGTGTTTGACGCCGCGCCAAAGGCGATTGCCCACCTGAAACAGGGGAAGATCGATGCGATGATTGTGCAAAATCCCTACGAGATGGGTTACAAGGGAACTCGTTTGATGAAGGCATTGATTGAAAATGACACATTGGTCATTCGGGAACTGTATCCAGACTATGTTACCGCAACGAAGACCTTCTCAACTCCCGACGGCGATGTCCATCACACCAATATTCGCGTCGTTGTGCCAACTGGGTCACCACTCAGTCAACAGGATTTTGACGAGGGGGTGACGTTTTATCGGGCCGATGAGTTTGATACCTGGCTCAAGGAACGAGGACTGACTGGTTCATAACAAGTGCCAAGGTAAGCTAGTCTTAGCACAAGGGCGTCTCCCTTGCACGGGTAGGGGTTACCGGACCATTTACAGCGAATGTATTTGATATGGAACTTGTCAAAAAGTACGTGACTGAAATCGTGTTGATTTTGGGCATTGTGGTTGTGTTCGGAACAACAGCCATGTTTAACGATGCCTATACGGAACGCTTTTTTGACAATGTCACGTCGTTGATCTTGCGTCCCGCTTCCATCCTCGGAATATTTGCCTTAGGTGCTGCGGTTGTCATTATCGCGGGTGGCATCGACTTGTCGAGTGGATCGATGATCGCGTTGAGCGCATCGATTGTTTGCATAACAACTTTGGTTTTTTGTAAGCTCCTTCAACCGGACGCCGATGATCCCACTGCCAGTGTGCCAATTTGGGTTGTTGGAGCAGCAATCGCGGTCACGTTATTTGTGGCGTTATTGATCGGTTCACTTCATGCCTGGTTGATCACCGTAGTTCAGTTGCCACCTTTCGTCGCGACACTCGCATCCCTCGTCGGGTTGCGGTCGTTGGCCATTGTGATGAACAAAGCGGTCTCAAAACAACTCGGCGCTGAAGCTGTTATCGTCAATATTCAAGACTCAAATTACCTGTTGACGAGCGCACCGTGGTGGTTGCCGTTGGCCATTTTTTTGACCCTCGCGATGCTGCTTTGGGTGATCCTGAATTTTACCGTCATGGGCCGGCATATTTATGCGATGGGTGGAAACGAAGCTGCCGCCAAACTCAGCGGCATTCGCACCGATCGCCTCAAGTGGTTCGCTTATTGTTTTGCCGCCCTGACCGCTTCAATCGCCGGAATCCTATTGGCAAGCAGTGGTTTATCGGCTGACCCTCAAAGCCAGGGAACGGGGGGTGAATTGTTTGCAATTGCCGCAGCCGTTATCGGCGGGTGCAGTTTGTCGGGTGGCGTGGGACGGGTTTCCGGCGTCGTTCTCGGAGCACTGTTCCTGAGAGTGGTCATCGATGCGGTCGCTAAACTGATCACGAGCGGTAATTCAGCGAACTACGAAGGGATGATCGTCGGCTTGTTGGTTGTGCTGGCAGTCGCCATGAACGAAGTCACGAGTTCCACGGTCGGCTGGCGAAAACAGTTCTTTCCCGGAGCGCTAGGGATGGTCGCGCTCCTGACGATTGGCCTGATTGTCGGCGCCATTCTTGCTTTTAGCTTGACCCTTTCAGAACAGGCCACCAACTCATGGCGAATTGGATTGGTTGCCGGAATCATTACTTCAGTCGTGCTGGCGTTGATCAAAGTCCTGGCTTATCAGTTGGGCAAGACGAAACCTGCGATCCAGGTCAAGCCATGAATGACACGCATGCAACGCCACATTCACCTGATCATGTAATTCAAATGATGACAATGGCTCCAAGTGCATCTGCAGACATCTTTGCGATCGAGACACGCTCGATTTCCAAACGATTCGGCGGTGTCGTTGCCTTGGACAACGTTTCGATTCAAGTTCGACGGGGTGAATTGCTGGCGATCTGTGGTGAAAATGGTGCTGGCAAGAGCACATTGGTGAAAATTCTCTGTGGTCAGCATCTTGAATATGAAGGCGAGGTTTTGCTGCAGGGACAACCACTTCGGTTCACGGGAATCAAAGATGCTGAACGAGCTGGGATTGGAATAATTCATCAAGAGTTAAACTTGGTCGAAAATCTATCGGTGGCCGCCAATGTCTTTCTTGGTCGTGAACAATCGCGATATGGATTTCTCGATCAAGCGTCGATGAATCGGCAAACGACAAGCTTGTTGCGGCAACTTCAATGCGAGATTTCCCCATCCGCCAGAGTGGGTACTCTGCGCGTTGGCGATCAACAGTTGATCGAGATCGCAAAGGCTGTTGGAATGGGTGCGGAAATCCTGATCATGGACGAACCCACCAGCGCTTTAACGGAGAGCGAGGTGACTCGATTGTATCGGGTAATTGCCGATTTGCGACGTCGCGGAGTCACTATACTTTACATCTCTCACAAGATGGACGAAATTTTCCATTTGTCAGATCGCGTCACCGTCTTACGTGATGGTCGGTATATCGACACGGTGGCAACGGCCGAAGTTACACCTCGAAAAATTACCCAAATGATGGTAGGACGTGATTTTGGTTACCAGGTGCCGCGAGACAGGATTAGATCCAATGATCCAGCTATGCCAGCTTTACTTTCGGTAAAAAATTTATGGCGAGCTTGGCCTGGCCACGCCAGGAAATGGCGACTTCAAAACATCAGCTTTGACGTCTATCCTGGCGAAATTGTCGGTGTCGCGGGTCTGATGGGGGCGGGTCGAACGGAACTGTTTGAGTGCCTGTTCGGCTGTTGTACCGAAGAATTTGGCGGCGAAGTAAATTTGGATGGGCGTCCGCTGCGACTTGGGCACTCCCGCGATGCAATTCGACAAGGGATCTCGATGGTGTCCGAGGATCGAAAGCGACTTGGGCTTTTTTCGAATCTCAATATCCGTGAAAACGTGACGATCGGCTCGCTGCAGAAACTCACGAAGGTTGGGTTGGTCTCTTTGAGGCAAGAACGTACTGCCTGTCAAACAATGATCGAGCGGTTGCGGATCAAGCTCGCTGGACAGCGGTTCTCAGTACAAAGTTTGAGTGGAGGCAATCAACAGAAATGTCTCATCGGTCGCTCGCTACTTAATCATCCGAAGTTGTTATTGTTGGATGATCCAACGCGTGGCGTGGATGTCGGCGCAAAAGCCGAGGTCTATCAATTGCTAAACGAACTTGCCCAACGTGGCATTTCAATCTTGATGTCCAGCAGCGAATTGCCGGAACTGTTGATCAATTGCGATCGGATTCTTGTGCTTTGTGAGGGGCGGCTCACCGGCCATTTCACTTCTGAAGAAGCGACCGAACAGGCGATCATGGAAGCGGCAACAGCAATTAATATCGAGAAACCATAAACCGTTTTACTTTCGACGAATTCACTATGAATCGGCTCGGCGGCAGCGGTTTAAGTCGATAGGGATTGTCCGATTGCAAACCGAATTTGTTTTCGAGTATTATTCTCTGTTTAAACTCTCGACGGAGTCATCAAAAATGAGTGCGATGGTTAACACGGTTTTGGGCATTGCGTTTCTGGTTATCGGCTTGGTAGCAACGTTGTTGATGTACCACTTGTGGGGCTACCATTACGACAAAGAAAAATTGCAAACTTCTGCGCCACGTTCGCTGGTCAACCTGCACCGGTTGCTCGGATACCTGTACGTAGGCATTTATGTCGTGTTGATGTGGCAAATGGTTCCACGGATGTGGACTTATCAAATCGAGTTACCCGCGCGCACGGTCGTTCATTTAACGCTGGGGATGACGATCGGTGCGATCTTGGTATTGAAGTTAGCCATCGTGCAGTTTTTCCGTCATATGGAAGGAATATTGATTCCATTTCTGGGTACGATGTTAATGATCTGCACCGTTCTGGTGATCTTTTTGTCGGTGCCATTTTCGTTACGAGAAAACTATTTAAGAAATCAAGCGCTGCCGCATTCCGCTCGAGAAGAGAGCTTGCAACGGGTTAACTTGCTGTTGGAAGAAGCGGGACAGGATGATTCCGCATTTCGAAAGGAGTTGGCGTCGACGCGAGGGCTCGAAGCCGGGCGAACCGTATTGTATTCACAATGTATCGGTTGTCACGACTTACGCACCGTCCTTGCCAAGCCGCGCGCAGCAAAAAACTGGTGGTCGACCGTAAAACGCATGGCTGAACGG
This sequence comes from Pirellulaceae bacterium, assembly GCA_041748315.1. GTDB lineage: Bacteria > Planctomycetota > Planctomycetia > Pirellulales > Pirellulaceae > CALMEE01. The sequence goes on along the minus strand of JBGTDM010000275.1, from coordinate 5,421 downwards.
AGTGACTTGCTCAATCCGATCAGTGAATTGCAACAATGGCAAGTGACCGCATATCTGATCGCAATTTCTCCCGACCTGCAAAAATCAGTACAACAACAACGGAGGGAGATCGCTAAAACAACCGAAGCGCAACAAGCGATCGACAGTCTGACTGCCGAAACATCGATCCCGATCGAGGAATTGCCCGATTCAGGTGCTGATGATCCAGGTGATGATCCCGGCATACCACCTCAACAGCCTGTCGGCGAAACGGATGATGACGTGGGTAGCGAGTCCCCGACCGATGAGGGTTCGACACCACAGCCAATCGAAGATCCGGGTCCGCGACCAAGAAACTACTCGGCCAACGTCGCCAAGTTCCTGTTCGAAAGCAAATGCTCGCAATGTCACGGTTTGGACACGGTAACGAATTACACTTACTCCAGTCGCCAGGATGTGCTAAATATCCTGGAGCGCATGGTCGAGGAAGGATTTGAAGCCAATGAAAAAGAGATGCAATTTATCGAGTATTATTTGACGCAACTCTTGGTCAAATAGTCTCCGTGGAAGAATGCAATACGATCCATTAAGGAAAAGAATTGAGACGGGGGGCGACGAAGGGTCGGGCGCTAAGCTGCCAGTGGCGGGAATGGGCTTTTATGTGTGAAGATCTCGGCTGAGGAACTCGATTGCATCGAGGTTGTCGAATCATCGTGGTTGCCACGCAACTCGCCAGACTTTGATGCTTCAAAATAGCCACGACGACGCACCGGTTCCGTTACGCGATTCGACTGGAGTATGACATCTCGTCCGGTGGCAGCCCAATTTTCCGCAAATGAAGTCAATTGATGGATCAATGATTCGATCTTTTGCCGCATCATTTCGTGGTCGGCCTTCCGTTTTTTGGGGAGTAGAATTTTTGGCCCAAAAACCACCCGTACGCGCGAGAGTGGCCGCGGGATGGCAAACCGGTCCCAAGTACTCATCCGCCAAGGCCGATCACAACCGACACCGACCGGGACGATGGGCATATTGAACAATGAAGCGAGGAAGATCGGTCCAAGTGCCATTTCTCGTCGGGGGCCACGAGGTCCATCGGGTGTAATTGCGAAGCTGGATTTTTGACTGAAATTCTTCAGGGAACGTATCGCCGCCGACCCGCCACGGTTGGTACTTCCCCGCACGATCTCGTATCCCATCCGCAACGCGGCTTGGTTGAGCCACTCGGCATCTCGGTGTTGGCTCACGAGTAAGGTCAGCGGACAGTTCGCCCATTGAGGCAATAGAGGATAAATATACTCGTGCCAAAACACAAAGATGACGTGTTGATTGTACGCTTCGCTCGCCGGGTCAACACTACGATCATAATAGCTTGAACGCAAGTCAAGTGTGCGAACCGAATGTTTCATGATTTTTGACATCACCATGCCGCCAAATCGCTGGATGGTCGGAACTTGTGGTTGCTGGATGTGTTGAGATATCATGAATGCTTTGTACTTGGCGGGTGAATGCAAATGTTTTTATCTTATGAAACATACCGCGAACCGAGTCGAGTACCAATATCATTTTTCGAAACTCGGAGGGGATTGATCGGGTTATTTTTTGGCGTTCTCGGTTGAGGGTCCTCGATCAAATGATGAATTCGGAGGGTGCTTTCTAGCGATGCAGCGGCAGGGGCGTGACTTGTCGAGTCGAACGAGTTGGTACGTTGCCACTTCGGGTCATTTCAAAATCCTGGAAGACCTGTTTCAAGGAATCTGTGAGCCCGGGCAAAATCTCCTGCGTGGCATGGGGATGAAGCAAGGTTCCGTCGACATTGATCCAAAGAATCTGCTGGCTGCTGGCTTTGTAAATTTGCGTCAACAGTGGGATGTAAAGTCGATTGCGTCCCATCATGGTATAGAAGTCCAGCTTAATCTGCTGATCCGTGTTCATTTCGCCGGTACCGATCAAGCTGATCATGTCGCCGATCAACTCAATTCGGTTGAGTTCGAAATTCGATCCGAAAACCGTAAAATCGACATTTCCTTCGTCAAAAGCTGTCCGGTCCGCCTGCGTGATTTTGGCGACGTTGAGCAACGAAAGAATGATCGGAAGCTCGTAGATTTTGGCATCTCTTAAACGAACATAGCCATCACCACGAACCTCGCTTCCACCAGAAGAATCACCAGTAAGAAATACGCCGGCATAACCTTTTCCCGAGATATTCTGAGCACGCGTGCTCAGTTCGGTGGCCAGTCCTTTAAGATCAAACTCTTGAACCGTGAGACGAGTTTGAAACTCACCGGTCTCCGAGCACGACATCGCGGCATCAAGTGCAAGCTGGCCACCTACAACTTGACCAGTGAGTGGTGCTGCCGTCCCGTATTCTGCGGGCAGGTTCGCCCAAGCTCCCACAGCAAAACTTTCTGGATCAATCGACATCGGCCCCACGAGTTGAGTGATTTGGATCCCTTCGTACATCAAGGAATCGATGGAGATTACGCCAATTGAGCTGGCTCGATTCTTGACCTGTTGTCCAATGAGTCTCAATTGTCCCGACACGTGCTTCAATGGAACTCCGACAAACAAGTCGGCACCGACGGTTGTCAATCGGAGGTCCCATCCCAATGCAAAGTCAGCGCCTTCATCGCTCGACCGACGGACTCCAGGGGCAGCCCGCGTTTCCCGAAACCCCCCCTCAAGTGTCAAGCGTCCTTCCAATTCCACCTGTCCTTTAAACTCAAGTGCGCGAATGGCGTTTTCAAGTTCCATTGGCATGGCCCTGAAAAGATATTCGTTGACATCCAGTGATCCGACCAATATGTCGCTCAGTTCTAACTTCCACGACAACTCGTCGTAGTCGCCATGTCCGGTCAGGTTGACCCAGGTGTCGTGATGAATTCCACTAAACTTGTTTATACTCAACTTCCCGTCACCGATTTCGAATTCTCCGGTGATTTCCGAGATGCGGAAGGGAAACCAAGTGGGTTCGATCGAGACATCCGATTTCGTTTCCGTTTGTTGTTCTAAGATACGACCGGTGATATGCGTTTTTGGGGCCAACCACGCCTCTTGATAGGCCAGATTAACATTGAGCAGATCCACCGTCCCACTCGGCTGAATCCGGTCCCAAATTTCCTGCTGGCCAGGAGGTAGCGCGTTTCGTAATTGATCGTTCAATGCAATTGAATGGCAAAGAAATTCCAGGTTCAAACCCTCCTGCTCGGTCCAATTGCCATTGCAGACAACGTACCCATTGTCCCGTGCCCCTTGGATTTGTACAAAATCGGTCCGTCCGTTTCGAGCGACCACGGTTCCACTGACGTCAAACAGACGATAGTCGAAATGCTTGTGTCGCACCGTGCAATTTCGAAGCTGAATATCGATATTTTGTGTGAATGACTCCTGATCAGGGTGTTGCTTTTCCATGTTTGCAAACAACTGAAACTCACCCGTTGGTGAGAACGCCTTAATCGCCTGCAATATATCGGGAAAATTGGCGAGAGACGCCAACACCTTGCGGTTGATTGGCAAGTAACCGTGAACCTTCAACTCGAAAGTCCCGGTCGACTCTGGCCCAGGTTGGAAAATATCGGCGTGGATAGAGATCGGAACACCATTCTCTTCGGCCGACAGTTCGACCTTACAGAACTGGTTTGTCCAACGAATTTGACCGGCACAATCACTGAGCCGAAAGGGAAACTGAAAATATGAGAATGAACCGCGTCGAACGGTGGTCAACAAATCCGACTGAAGATGTTCACCATCAAAGTCCAGGTCAAACTTCATATCAATCAATCCGTCTGGCGAAAATTGTTGCCAAAACTTTTGCAGGTTTTGCGGCAACCAGGCAAACACAGTAGAGTCAATCATCAATTGCTTGACCTCTCCCTGAACCCGCCAAGGAGCGCCATCGAACAACCCCTCGCGAACACAATCGAGAGTAAAATGCCCTGTCCCAGCCCTTCCAGAAATCTGAGATACCTTGAGATGTTGATTGTCGATTTCGAACCGACATGTGACCTTGGAAATCGGATACGGTAACGACACATCATCCAACGATGAATCGCTGATTAAACCATGACAATGAAAGTCTGGCCATTCATCGAGATGAAAACCTCCACTGGCCTGGCCACTTAAACTGACAAGTCCTTTAAACGACTTGGCCGGGCCAAGTTGTTCCGTCCAGGCAATCGGAAGCAAATCGAACAACCGCGCGGTGATTGTTGCTTGCTGGGCATTCCAGGCAAGGGCCCACCTTTCAGCAGCAACGTCGATCCGCGCCGAGAGGTCCACCTGTTTGACAAACTCCGACTTAAGGAAACCTTTGACCTCTAGGGTCGAGGTTCGTTCTGTACGCGTTGGATTTGGCGTTGTCCAAGTTTGATTGATATCCAAATTGATCCCGTAAAATTCGACTAACGGCGACCCGTCCTGTCCGTCGACTTGGACTATAATCTTTGAATCCCTTATAAATATCGGCGGAACGTCAAAAGGTTTGGTCGAGCGGTTGAAAATTTTGAATAGGTTGGCGGCAGTCCATTGTTCTCGTGCGTCGCGATGTAACTGAATCGCTGCACGATGTAACTCGACCCCCTGAATCGGTTGATCTCCAACAAGCAATTGTGACAGATGCACCGGAATATGGATGAAACACTCGTCGATTGTTGCCATACTCTCCGGTGCGTCGGCGAGACCGAATTCAACGCCGCGAACCCGAATCCCTTGACCCGAAATCAGTTCGCACGATTCGATTCGAACATGGAAACCGTGGTCAAACATGTGCGAATTCAGTTGATCTTCGATCCTGCCTCGCAACGTTTCGCCGATGTTCCCCCGTAGATGGTGCCAAGCGACTAATGCAATGGAAATCAACACCGTCAAAACGACAACGAACCCGCGGAAGTGGTCTAGACCGATCGTCAGCGCGGAGCATCGAGGGGTTACAAAGAAATCGTCGAAACGGTCGTCCATGACTCGATTCACTAGCTACGGATCCATTGAATTGATTACCGTATCGTAGCGCAAATAATCGATCTTGTCTAACGAGTTATCGTGCATTTCCAAGTTTCAATGCTACTTGCGGCTGAATTGCTAGCGGTTCCATTGACGGCAACGGGAATGAAAAAATCGATCAGCCTGACTCCGGCTTAGCCCAGTACTTTGTCAATATTAAGAGTTCGGATTGCTGAGTACCAGCCGGAACGCGATAGCGTCCGGTTATTACGGCCTGAACCGGGAGCAAACGCACACCGGCTAATCCTAATCTAACCTGGACAAAGCACTAGTGCTTTGTTCCAATTCGATTTTCGGGGTGGGGGTTAAGGATTTTAGGGTAGACAGTTTTTAGTTTGCAGCGGGCGTCGTCAATCCGCATCTGCCAATCGACGGTGCGTTGCTTGATGCTAACGTCCAGCGCCCATGCTTCGGTTTCCCGTTGAAGCGTTTGGATATCACCAA
>JBGTDM010000274.1:0-1569 GCA_041748315.1 Pirellulaceae bacterium | reverse complement strand
TACGGTCTTAGCGACCCAGGCCATTTCGATCTACAAGACGTTTGGAAGCACCTGTTTCCGGTTTGTATCCTAGTCGAAGTCTCTCGGATCGTCTTCCGTTGCTAGATACTAGGCCGACCTACTGTAGCTGCCGCTGTCCCCCGCGGCAGATGGCTCCTCTCGACGCTTTCCATGTGAGAAATGCGGGCTAGTTCATGGGTTTGACGTCAAACGACCACCTCGGTTCCAGCGGCTGCGACCAACCATCGCGGCGCCAATGATCAGAACAATTACCAAGCTTCCAGGTTCCGGAATCGCGACAAACACGCCGCCGACCGCTTCGATGTGAGAGCGAAAAGGAGCGACACCTGTCCACCACGAGATATCTCCATAGACACTGTTAAACGTTGTGCCTCCCGAGAGCACACCGACAACGACCCATTCGTTGTTGATTCTGACCAGCAAAGGCCCGCCACTGTCTCCGGGTGCCGTTGTCGCTTCGAAGTCGGTTGGGTTAGGGTCACTGCCAGGAATGGTGTTATTGGCAGCGGTTCCGTCGTCAAAGTCGGTCGAAAAGATATTAGCTCCTGTAAAGCCGCCGGCGGGCGTGCCATACCGATCGATGATATTTGTCCCCCCCCAACGAAAATCATCCGCTGTGTTGCCATGGCCCGTGCTGCCGACTCCGTTATATCCGTATCCGATCAACGCGGCTAGTTTGCCCACCAGGAAAGATGTCTCGTCCGAAAGCTTCATTGGCGTTGCAATCGCGCCGGAAATATTTTGATTGAGTGTTAAAATTGAAAAGTCGCCGCCATCCAGTAGCGATCCAGAACCGGCTGGATTGAAAACTGAAATGACCTTGGCGGTAAATGTGGGATTGTTTAAATCGTTACCAAATACAACATCATCACCGACAAATACATCGCAGTGACGGGCCGACAAAACAATATTAGGTGCAACCAGGACTCCAGTACAGAATTGTCCGCCGCCGAAGGTCAGACCAACAACAGCGTCGAAAGGTGATGCAAAAGCGCGGGCGCCGGCTGGGCCCACATCGTCGCGAATTACGACGCGCTCGTAAATTCCCGTGGGCGTTGATTGACCTAACAGGCCACTCGCAAACGTCAAGACTGCAATCGGAAACAAGCAATAACCAAATATGTTTTTAGACATTGGTTTTTTCTCCATGCTTGATGTGAAAATATTGATGAGAACCCGAAGCACGTTGAAAAATCCTGCACTGCGAAGGATCGTAAAACGCCGTCCATTCTAGTCTAGTGAATCGCCTTCGCAAGCGTCGGGACGCACAAATCCTTTAAGAATTTTCGGGGTTTTACGCTGCACCGTCATTTTCTTATCAAGGTCGAGTCAAGCCAGCTTGTTCCTGGCTCACGCGGAGGAGCGTTAATTGGACCAAGGGACCGGCTGAAAGAACCCTGATCGAGATCTAGCCCGCATTTCTCACAACGATGACTTTTGCGTTGGCGATCGCTCGATTGTTGGGCAAATGTCAGTGTTGTGGGCAACGGTGCGTTCAGGTCAAAGTGTCGGCCTGAGGATGTGTCGGCCTGAGGACAGGCCGACCTA
>JBGTDM010000273.1:0-17734 GCA_041748315.1 Pirellulaceae bacterium | reverse complement strand
GCAATCCTCCAAGTCGTTACGGGCCTGCTGAGCGACGAGAATCAAATTTCAATCCATTTTCAAAACCGACCCGGAAGCCCTTATCAACGAAAACGCAAAACAAAATGACAGCAAAAAAACAATAGTCTTCATGCACCCGCTTCGAACAAAGATTGGGGTTAACCCAGAATCGAGGTCAACAAGCTTATTTCCGCTCGGTGTGCAATATTCTTTTGCCTACGCCTGCGTCAAGGCTTGTCTGATCCGGCTCGCTGTTTGTTCCTCGTTCAATTCGGACTTCCCAAATCCACGCATCGCCCCGAGTTCTTCGGCCGCATCTTGTGCATCGGGAAAGTTCGAAATCAACATGGTAGGCGTATCTAAATAGACTGGATTGGACTTCAACATTGAGATCAACTCGATCCCTGAAGCGCCGCTGGAATCCAGGATTCGATTGATTAAGATCAGGTCGTATCTCCGATGAATGGCATGGTTTGCAATCTCGTCGAACGAGTCTGCATAATCGACGTTGCAATCTGCAACACGCTTCAACATGCGAGTAATTGCCGCGTTATCCGCTGAGCATTGACCAATGCTCAGTACCTTTTGGACCTTGTCTCTGATCATGGGGTCATCTGTTGGAACATGAGGAAGTTAGGGAATTCATTACGGAAAAACGGATTGCACTAAATATGTTCAACGAGATTCATATTACAAGGTGGCACTTGATTGCAATGTGGATGATCAACAATTCATTGTCGAGGCTCACCGGCCAAACGACCAAGCAGGGTTCAACTAGCGAATGGGAAGCGTTGACGGTTGACCGTTTGATCGATGCAATGGCTGAACTGGTCGAGTGTCCCGTCCACGATTTGGCAATGTTGACATCGAGGAATTGGGTCGCGAGGGCAATGTTGAAGAGCCGCGACGAGGCAATGTTGACGGTCGGCCGATCTCCGTTCGTCCACGCAGAGGAAGTGTTGAGCTTGCACGATTCGGCAACGTTGTTTGCTGGCGGCGTGGTAAGGTGGACTGTCTGTGACGATTAACGTCGTCACCGGTAAAAAATGTTTCCTGGGAATGTCCTTTTTGGTCGTTGCCAATCGTCCCCCCGGAGTCCGCTATGGAACGATTCAGGTTGGCGGAAGGGATACCGGATTCATAACGGTCACCGAGGCAGCCTACAACAATGATTGGAATCAGGGATGCTAAAATCACCTGGGTAGCGAAAATACGGTTTCGTTTTTTCAAGGTTTTTCTCGCGATAAATCGGACATCTTTAAACATAGTTGTTTTTCGTCCATTCTGCCACGTCGGATTATCGTTATGACGGAGCGAAAGTTTTGGGAATTGTACATTCGTATCATTCGCTACTTACGGTTCAACCCCGATTATTTAGCTGACTGCATCAATCCGCACAATCGACACAACAATCAACGTAACTGCTTACACACAAAATACTTAGCAATCCTCAAGGGGACCATGAATGATTCCGATATCCAAGACTGACCATTCAGTCAAATGGCGGCGGTGTCTCGATATCAGCCGTTCGGTCAATAGAAACCGGTGAGGTAAATTCGAGCCAATGGATGGCTCGACCGGATTGACCTTTCCAAAAAGAACTTTGTTTACAGGCCTAGATTTTCAACTTAGCGATCGAAGCGAATCGGGCCAATTAAAAAGCCAATTTGCTTCCATGCCGGGCCCGGTGAAAGCCGCCAACGAAGTCGGATGAGGATCCTCGAAACCTTGACGACGATTCGATGGATGTTAGTTGAAAAAGTACAGAGTTCCAAACGAAGGAGACGAGTCTCAATGAAGTCAAAAGTATTGTTAGCAGCGATGGTTGCAAGTATGGCGATCTGCTCCAGCAGTTATGCCACAGATGGCTTGCTCGGTCGAATGCTGGGAAGAGGTGGCTGCGGTTGTCAAGCAGCTTCGTGTTGCGATACGCCAACGCATGCCAATTACGGCAATTCAGAGTGTTGTGATTTGCTGGATGTCGGCTTCCGGCTCCGTATCGGTTACCCAAGACTGGGTGGCGGAGGGGGTGGAGGACATTGCCACGATAACTGCGGATATGGTGGGGATCATCACGGTTGCGGATCTGGTGGCCGGGGCTTCGGATTGCTGCGTGGGTTTGGTCATGGCTCCGGATGTGGTTGTGGACAATCCTATCGTGGCCACGGGCACGATCATTGTGGTGGATGTGATGACTACGGTTGTGGTTACCGCCGTCCGTCGTTCTGCCTGCCAAGGTTTGGATTTTTAGACAAACTGCGGTGCATCGGAAGCTGCTTCCAAAAGCAAGATTGCTGCGGACATGACTACGGTTGCGACGGCTGCAGCGGTGGTAACTACAGCGACTGCGGTTGCAGTCACGGTTACTTCGGTTGGGGCGGGTTGCGAAACCGCGGTTGGGGCCACGCTGGTGGCTACGGCTGTGGCCACGGTTGTGATTGTGGCTGTGGCGGTGGACATTCCGCTCCCGGACACCAACACAATCATCCCCAACAAGATGTGCCCCAGGATGCAGCTCCACTAGAGACGGCTCCGTCAGAAGCTGCGACCGATTCGACCACCTACCGAATCACCCCAGCTCCTAATGTCGACCCAAGTGCTTTCGTGATCCCAAATCGTCGAAATGCAACTGGCCGATAGTAAATGACTTGACGTTACCGTGCAACGTTGAATAGCAAGCGGCCTGACTTTTTTAGTCAGGCCGCTCTAATTTTTTGCGCTGGTCATTCGTCTACCCACTTGCGCGACCCGCGATTCGAGAGTCGGCGCCTCCCCCCGTTTCCAATCCGGTTTGACTCGTGCTCTTGACCCCACGTCGCGATCTGTGGACAGTCATGCCCCTTGAAGAACGTCACGCCCTATTCACCTCAATTCGAGCCAAGATTCTGGGACTTCGATCGAGATACCGGGCCCATAACAAGATCAAAGTAACGCTTGCAACAACATCTTCGAGAGTTCACGGTACGATGAGCCTTGATGCCAATGCCATCCCCAATATTCAGCCCCCAGTTGATTTCAGAAACGGTTTGCTAGCGAGTTGAGGGTATTCTGCAGGTGGCGTGACATCTCGTGCTTATCGATTTGCGGCGACGGGAGAGAACGATCGATTGGGCGCCGTTGTCGCGATCCGTGGGCAAATCGACCAATTCAATGCCACGTGTCTCCCAGGGCGAGGTAATTTTCAAGGGATTTTGGTTACAATCAAGTAAATCGCCGTTTCCTGAAAGATTCCAGGACCGCGAAACGTGAAAGACATTAATGCGAGGCAATTCTCAAAGAAGGCTTTGAAGAATCAAGCCGTTCCATTCATGCCAGTTTCCTTGGCAAGGCAAATGGTCCTAAGCAGTCGCAGATCGCCCTCGGTGACTTGGTTAACGGGGATTCTTAGTAGCCGTATCGTATCGATGAATTATGACACTTTCGCCGGACACTCGAACTAGCCTGATCTTACGGTTGCAACGCTCCGACGATTCACGGGTGTGGAGTGAGTTTGTTTCAATATATCAGGCTGTGATTTATCGAATGGCCCGGCAACAGGGTTTAAGTCGTGATGACGCAGCCGACGTCACACAGGACGTTTTGTCGCGTTTGACAAAAGCCATCAACGGTTGGGACGAAAATCCAGAACTCGGATCCTTCCGAGGTTGGCTATACCGTATGACCCGAAACATGGCGATTGACTTTTTGCGCAAAATGAGACGGCAACCACTCACGGGTAACCCACCGGCATTCCAGGCGGCACTGAATCAGGTCGCCGAGTGTGGTTCGGATGAGTTTGATCTGGAGTTTGAGCGTCAGTTATTTCGCCGAGCGGCTAACCTGATCGAGGGTGAATTCACGACAACTACATGGCAAGCATTCTGGCGCACAACGGTCGCCGGTGAGAGTATTGCCGCCGTCGCTGAGTCTTTGGAAATCAGTCGAGGAGCAGTTTATATTGCTCGCTCACGCGCAATAGCTCGGCTCAAGCTGGCTGTCCAGGAGTTACTTCATCAAACGACAGGTGAATGATCAAACGAGGTTTCGATCACATCGACAAACACAATTTGTAAATCAACCATGCAAAATAATCATCCTCCCACCGAACAATTGGAACGACTGTTTCAAAGGCAATCTCCCGGCCACGAAACTGAGGCGGTGGTCGCCGAAATGGAATTGGAAAAGCATTTGCAATCTTGTCCGACCTGCCAAACAAGGTTGGAACAAGTCACGGCTGACATCGAGTGGTGGCAAAAGACGGCGACATACCTGAATGACGATGGGCTGGATGGCGAACAGGCTGATCCTGCTTTTTTCACGAATTCGGGTCAATCCAGTGACGTCGTACAGGAGCTTACGGATCGATCGATCCTGGACTCGCCAGTACATCCAGAGATGCTGGGGCGGATCGGCCACCATGACATTGAGCAGGCGATCGGTAGCGGGGGCATGGGGGTTGTGTACAAGGGTTATGATACCCAACTTAATCGAGTCGTGGCGATCAAAGTCCTTTCGCCTCACTTGGCCAGCAACGGTACCGCGCGAAAGCGATTTGCTCGAGAGGCTCGCGCAGCGGCAGCCGTCGTGCATCCCAACGTGATTCCAATTCACGGTGTGAATTCGGATGGCAAACTTCCGTACATCGTCATGCAGTTGGTGGCCGGACGATCTTTGCAGGCGCACGTTGATCAAGATGGACCGATGGAAACCAAAGAAATCGTCCGTGTGGCGATGCAAATCGCAGCCGGTTTGGATGCTGCACATAAACAGGGGCTCGTTCATCGAGACATCAAACCCGCTAATATTTTGATGGAGGATGATCTGAGCCGAGTCATGATCACAGACTTCGGATTAGCGCGAGCTGCCGATGATGCCGCAATGACTCAAACTGGATGGTTGGCCGGAACGCCGTACTACATGTCTCCAGAACAATCGCGCGGCAAGTCGGTCGATGCCACCAGCGACTTGTTCAGCCTGGGAAGCGTGATGTTTTTCATGGCGACTGGACGCGTTCCGTTCCGCGCTGAGAGCCCGATGGCCGTACTCAATTTAATTTGCAATGAACCGGTGACTCCTGTCCGACAGCTCAATGCCGATATCCCTCGTTCACTAAGCGATATTATTGAGAAACTTCTGGAAAAGCGTCCCTCAGATCGATTCCGCTCGGCCATGCAGCTCTACCAGGTTTTGGAAGACTACTTGGCCTACTTGCAGCACCCACGGACAGCGCGACCACCGAAAAAGTTGCTGACGCGAGTTCAGCTCCGTCGCCGCTCGATCGCGTTGGTGTTTGCGGCTGGCTGGATGGCTATGTTGACCACCCTGTATTTTGCGCTTTCACATTTTTGGTTGGGGCAAAACGATTTCAAACATTCAGATTCAGTAAACCAAGATCAACGCACAGATTTACCCAGTCTGATTCCCGCCGACAGCCCATTGAGAAGCCTGATGCCGGATGCGGTGTTCCACGAACAGATCCGCGAACTTGAACGAGAACTCAGTCAATTCGAAATCAATTTGGGAAAGGAACCAGGACAGGATGATGCTCATCTTTCGGCACCGGCGGGAGGTAACGAACATCAATAAACGCTAACACATTTACACTGCTGTAACAGATCGAATTTTTCTAAGATTTTTACCGAAGGGAATTTAAACATGTACCGAGCTATAACCTTGATCGGAACCGGCACTTTCTTAACGATTGTTCTTTGTCACGGAAGCCATATTGCATCTGTGATTTCACAGGACGGCAATGAAACCCCAGACAAGGCCAGCAACGGGATAGCGGTTTACGCCAATAACCAGGATTCAAACCAGGAACCCAGAAAGTCTGTTCAGGGAAGGCAACCCACTCCATCGGTCCCGCGCAGTCCTGCCGGAGTGTATAGTCTGCAAACTCCGGCGGGCGGTGGTCGTTCTGTACCAGCTTTACTCCCAGCAGTTGAGACTAGAGACGTATGGGGCCAAATGTATACGGCAAGTGGACTGCAGAGTGAATCGGAATCCAATCGCGCGTATCGTGTATTGCAGAAGGCTGAGACCGATGAAGAAAAGCGCGAAGCCGAGATTGAACTGCGTGATGCCCTGAATCGTGAATATGAAAAGTCGCTAGACGAGTACGGTAATCATCTGGACAAAATGGCAGAGAAACTACAACAACTGCGAGACGAGCTTGAACGTCGCAGTGTTGCGAAAGATGAACTGGTGGAATTACGATTCAAAACGCTCGTGAACCAGGCTCAGGGTTTAGGATGGCCGGGACAATCTTCGATGCCCGGATTTAACAACCCGATTCAGCTGTTTGACCAAAATCAATATTACTGGCCGGGGACTGGTCGTGCACCGGCTGGTACCGTTCATGGCGGGGCGGGGAGCGTTATGAGTCTTCCAGGTCCACAACAGCCTTTTCCACAACAACCTGCTCCACAACAACCTGTAACGGGAACACCGCGTCGTTAAAATCAGTACGCATCATTGTGTCGCAATTGCCAAGCTGTAGACCTTGTAACTTATCGCGAACTAAGAATCGCGGGCAAGGTTTGCAGACTGGTAGGCAAACCACCCGGTGCAGTTAATCCTACAGCGCAAGGTATGTACGTCAGCCTTTCCAGGCAGACCCAATCCTCGCGGTTTGGCACAAACCAGGTAAATGGCGTCAGCCTTTTCAGGCTGGCCTACAGCTTTGCATCGAGCCGGCGCTGTAGGATTAAATCGACTCGGCTGCAGCGATCGCACGCAACAGTGCCTTGGCCTTGTTTAACGTCTCTTCATATTCGGAATCGGGATTGCTATCTGCGACAATCCCGGCTCCTGCTTGCAAATAAGCCATATTGTCCCGGATAACCACCGTGCGAAGTGCGATGCATGTATCCATGTTTCCGGAATAATCAATGTACCCGACGGCACCAGCGTAAGGTCCACGTCGGTGTTTTTCCAACTCATCGATAATTTGCATGGCACGAACTTTGGGTGCACCGGAAACTGTTCCGGCCGGGTGGCTGGCCATGAATGCTGCAAACGCGTCGAGTCCGGGTCTTAAACGTCCGGTAACCGTGGACGAGAGATGCATGACATGGCTATAGCGTTCGACGCTAAATGGGTCGGAGAGCTTGACCGAACCGTACTCGGACACCTTACCGACATCATTCCGCCCCAAGTCCACCAACATCGTATGTTCCGCTCGCTCCTTTTCGTCACCCAATAATTCCTGCTCCAACGCCAAATCCTCTTCTTGGGTTGCGCCTCGAGGGCGAGTTCCGGCAAGGGGGCGGACCGTCATTTCGGTCCCCACAACCCGGCACATGATTTCTGGTGAGGCACCGACCAAGGTGACACCACCAGTTCTCAGGTAAAACATGAACGGACTGGGATTCAGTACTCGCAAATGGCGATAGATTTGAAACGGGTCAACAGTGATCGATACGACAAGTCGTTGGCTGATCACGACCTGAAAGATGTCACCCGCTCTGATGTACTCGACGCAACGGTTGACAGCTTCACAAAACTCATCGCGCGTGACATTCGATTGAAACGCGAGGTCCTTCTCGCCGAGCACAACATCGGTACAGGCCATTTCGGAATTGGGCTGATTCAACTGAGCGACGGTTTGATCGATTCGAATTGTCGCGTCGGCATATGCCGCTTCCGCCGAGTCGAATTTATCTTTCCAGGCAAGGACGATAATGCTGATCGTCTTGTTGATATGGTCGAATACCAGGATTCGATCAAAAAAAGCGAACGCCATATCAGGAATATTCCTGTCGTCGTGTGGCGGGTTTGGAAGGTGCTCAACATAACGTATGACGTCGTAGCCAGCAAATCCAACGGCACCGCCGCAAAACGGTGGCAAGCCCGGAATGTTGGCAACCCTCACTTGGGTCACTATGTCTCGCAACGTTTCCAGCGGGTTGTCGCAAAGGATGGATTGAGAGCGTGCAGGATCAGCCAAATCCTCAATTTCGACTCGGTTCCGAGTTGCTTGCAGTTTCAGATGTGCCTCACAAGCCAAAAAACTATATCGTCCCACCTTTTCGCCACCGATCACACTTTCAAACAGACACGCATCTGTGTGGGCATCGATTCGCAAAAATGCCGAAACCGGCGTCAACTGATCGGCCAATATAGGTCGCGAGACAGGCACCGCATCAAAAAGGGACCATTGTTGCTGAAATTCCTGGAACTGCGGTAACTGGGGCATTGAACTTTATCGCCAAAGTTTGTGAACTCGCTCTTGAATTCTATCCGCCACGATGCGTAAGATTCGGTGTCGAAACAAAAAAGTGGGACGATGTCGTATTTTCATTGAAGTTGGCAACATAACATCGAAACGCAACAACAGCAACGAACCCTAGGGGATATCAGACTCGTTTCAGCTCAAATGCAACCACCGATTCCACCCGTTGGGCCAGATTGTACCCACTCGGACTGGCGACAATTGTGAAAAGTGGGCATGATATTGGTTGGCGATTCTCTGGATCGATTCGCACTTTTTTACAACCGATGATCCGCTGCGCATATCCAGTCGCCGAGTCTGCTTGGACCATCCATCGAAATACAATCGGGAAACGCTGTAATGAAATGTCAACGATGTGAAAAGCCAGCAACCTTTCATATCACCGATTTAACTGGTGACGAAGGAGTTTTGGCATTACATCTCTGCCCGGAATGCGCTCGGGAATATTTGGAACAGCCAGATCAGCAGGCACCGACCCCGACCCCAACATTGTCAGGGCTGCTGTCGCAGCAACTCAAACTTGGACAAACCGCAGAGGAACTGGCCGCTTTGGATCAGCGCGAATGTCCCATTTGTGGGGTTACGTTTTTTGAGTTCCGACAATCCGGGCGGTTGGGCTGTCCCCACGACTACGTGTATTTTGCCAATGAACTGGAACCCTTGATTGCGAGCATTCATGGGAAAGTCGAACATGTGGGCAAGCACCCCAAACGCGGTGTTCAAGACACCGAACTACAAACAGAACTTATTCGCATGCGTCGTGAAATGAAGGATGCCGTGAATAACGAAGATTATGAACTTGCTTCACAGTTGCGTGACAAAATTCGCAAGATCGAACAGGATGGACACCAGTGAGTATTGAACATTTGACCAATACGTGTGGCGAATGGCTACGTGGCAGCGGACCTGACTCGGATATCGTGATGAGCAGCCGAATTCGGTTGGCGCGCAATTTCGCCGATTTCCCATTCATTCAGCGCTGTACCGATATCGATCGTGCCAACATCGAATCGACAGTTCGCGAGCGGATTCAAGGCAATGAACATCTGAAAAAACTCAACTATATCAATGTTGCAAGTTTGGAGACATTGGATCGGCAATTTCTGGTCGAACGACAGTTGATAAGCCGAGAACATGCCGACGGGGATGGTGCTCGAGCCGTTGCTATCGACGAGCAGGAGAGTCTCAGCTTGATGGTTAACGAAGAAGACCATTTGCGGATTCAGTTGATGCGCAGCGGTTTCGACGTCGACGCAGCTTGGCAATTGATCAATACCGTGGATGATGAGGTTGAAGAGCATATTACGTATGCGTTCAACAGCCAGCTTGGGTATCTAACCGCTTGCCCTACCAATGTTGGAACTGGGATGCGAGTCAGCGTGCTAATGCATTTGCCGGCGCTCGTCGACACGCGGCAAATCGAGAAGGTATTTCGTGCCCTACAAAAAATTAATCTTGCTGTCCGAGGGCTGTATGGAGAAGGCTCTCAGGCAATGGGTGACTTTTACCAAATCAGCAACCAAATCACGCTCGGCAAAAGTGAGGAAGAATTGATCAAACAGGTATGTGATGCCGTCCCGGCTGTGATCAGCTATGAGAGGAAGGCCCGTGAATTTTTGATCAATGAAAGTCATCACGATCTTTTCGATCAGGTGAGTCGCGCCTATGGTACGTTGCAAACCGCGCAAAAGATTTCCAGCGAAGAAACGATGCACTTGCTGTCCAAAGTCCGCATGGGAATTAATTTGGGACTGATTGGGGATGTGGAAATCCCCACAATCAACAAATTGTTGATCCACACACAACCGGCTCATTTGCAGAAGATGGTCGGGAGCAAGTTGGATACGGCCCATCGAAATCGTGAGCGAGCCAATTATCTACATACCCATTTGAAAACGATCAAGAATGGCGAAAACGGGCTGGAAAAGAATTAGGGACCGCGCGTTTTGTTTCGTATAAAAGCCAACGGTGACGCGCCTGGGCAGCGGCGCCCCGGAAACGTTTTCAGCCGAACACCGGCATCGGCGGCGTGAGTCGATCTCAACCGTCCGTATTCCTGCTCTCCAAAGGCGCAAAAAGCCGCAATCATTACGAACGCCGTTTCACACGGTTGGATTTCGAACACATGGCTACGCCTGGCACCGAACGGAACGGATCGTTGTCGCATTTTTCTCGACGTGTTCAGTGGAACTGGACCGCAGTTGATTCGTTCAAATAGCCGTTGGTTACAAAGGAACCGCCCGTTAAACTAATGGATCAAGCACGGTATAATCAAATCACCTGTTGCGGTTCAAGTTCGGAACACGTCAGACGTTATCCAGGAATCACTGCGTATCGCGAGTCAACGATGATTGAGTTGGCACGAGTGGAGAAGAATTCAATTCTCTTGGTTGCCAGACCCGCAGTTTTTGTGTCCTGTGCTTGCCTGATCAGAATTTCACGGACTTGGAGATGCATCTTGGAGATGCATGATAAATCGTTCCGATCCAAGGGTTCGATGAATCAGTCCAAGACTCGTTTGGGAACAACTGCTGAAAAATCGATCGTTCAATTTCAATATCGCTGCAAGTAAACGAATTGTATGTCAACGACCATAACGAATCTGGATCAACGAATCGCCGCCGCCAAGGCTCAACTGGACGAGCACACGGTTGAAATTGTGCGCTGGCATTTTGACGAAAACACGGGGTGTCCATTTTGGCTGCAGAAGAAGGCTGAATTGGATTTTGATCCGCTGACCGAAATTCATAGTTTTGCGGACTTGAATAAATTTCCACTCTTCGAAGATGAATGGTTGCGCGGTGGACCGGTAGAACGTTGGCGGCCCAAGGCGTACGATAATCGTCCCACCTATGTTTTTGAAACAGGTGGAACTACGGGTATTCCCAAAAGTCGCGTGGTGATCGACGACTTCCGTGTCGATTACGAGTTGTTTAGTGACACGCTCCCAGTCCAATATTTTCCTCGCAATTCAAATTGGTTGATGCTTGGGCCATCAGGACCGCGGCGACTTCGACTGGCGGTCGAACATCTTTGTCAGTTTCGAGGGGGGATCTGTTTTTGTATCGATCTTGATCCTCGGTGGGTCATCAAGTTGATCAAAAAAGGTTGGATGGAACACTTGGAGGCGTACAAGAAACACTGCATTGATCAGGCGATCACGGTTTTGACTGCTGGACATGACATCAAGTGCATGTTTGCCACGCCAAAATTGTTAGAGTCACTTTGTCTGGAGCTGGAAGAGCAAGGTACGACATTGGCGGAGCTTGGCGTGACTGGAATTTTCTCGGGAGGGACAGAGTTCACACCGCAGTGGACTCGCTACGCGGTCGAAGAGTTGTTCGGCGGTCCGCCAGAAGAGAGTGGCATTTACATGACGCCCACGTATGGCAACACACTGATGGGGTTGGCTTGCAGCAAACCGGTGACGGCTGCGGATAATTACAAGATCAGTTACTTCGCGCCGCAGCCTCGGGCCGTCACTGAAGTTGTCCGGTTCGATGATCCGAATACGGTTGTGGGTTATGGAGAAACAGGGCGCATCAAGTTAACCACCTTGACCAAAGAATTTTTCGTTCCAGGGTTTCTGGAGCGCGATGAAGGAGAGCGGGAATCACCGTTTGAGACCTACCCGTGGGATGGCGTCAGTGGGGTTCGGCCGTTTCATGAGCTTGCCTCGTCGACCACGGTTGGCGTCTATTGACGCGCAACTCACTCGTCGGGAGAGCTGCCGATTCAATGAGTTGCGGTTTTCGCAATGCTAGTCACCGAGTCATCTTGAGGAACCGAAGTGTTAAACTTACCTGTAATTCGTTGGGGTAAACCGTATGAGTCGCTTGAAACCCAGCAAGTTGCACATTTTTTGACCGGCGAGCCCGTGGCGTCAGTGAGCCAGGCGAACGGCGGTCTCGTTTTACGGGACATGCGGCAGGCCGACCAGGCTCGGCATTGTTTGCGTGAATTCAGTTGCCGTGAACTGATGGAAAAACTGGCTCGCGCCGCTGAGCTCTACGAACATGGCACGCTGCCTTTGGGTAACGGATCGCAATCTGCGGAAGAGTTTGTGTATCAGCAATCCGCAACAACAGGCTTGCCGCAGCACATGTGTCGTGCCAATATGACAAAGAACAGTTTTGTATTGCGAAACATGCTGGAGATTCTTGACGCGTTGACGCGCGGGCTCGATCCCGACATTTTGACCCAAGGCTACGGGGTCGAGACACGTGGAGTGGTCGTCAGTTACCAGGCACAGGCCTCGGTTCTTGGCGCGGTGCTCCCTTCGAATTCCCCGGGGGTTCATACCTTATGGTTGCCAGTAATTCCGCTTCAAATCGGCTTGTCACTGAAGCCAGGCTCATCGGAGCCATGGACGGCTTACCGTATTTTTGCAGCATTTACGGAATCTGGAATTCCAGCCGAGGCGATTTCGCTTTATCCCGGTGGACATGATGTCGGTTCTGCAGTCCTCAATAGCTGCCGACGTAGCATGATTTTTGGCAGCCAACAGACGGTCGAACAGTATGCTTCGAATCCGGCAGTTCAGGTTCACGGACCAGGTTTCTCCAAGATCCTGATTGGTGACGATTGTGTTGACCGATGGGAGGATTTTCTTGATTTGATGGTTGAAAGTGTGTTTATCAATGGTGGGCGGAGCTGTATCAATGCCAGCGGAATCTGGGCACCTCGTCATACGCGTGAAATTGCCCAGGCACTGGCTGAGCGACTCGGCCCAACGGAGGTACTTCCGCCAGAAGACCCCCAAGCGGGCTTGGCGGCATTTACCGTTGAAGGGGTTGCCCAGGCCGTCAAGAATATGATCGACGAAGACTTGAAAGAAGATGGCGTGACAGACATGACCAACTCGTTCGGAGATCGGCTGGTCGAAAAGGAACGCTGTGCTTACTTGCGGCCGATGGTCGTACATTGCGACTCGGCTCAACCTGCGATTGCAAAAAGAGAGTTTATGTTCCCGTTTGTTACGGTTGTTAAATGCCCACAGGATCAAATGATCAAAAGGATTGGCCCGACGTTGGTCGGAACTGCGTTGACCACTGATGCGTCATGGATTGACCTGTTAGGCGATGCCATAAATATCGATCGACTGAATATCGGCGAGATTCCTACCAACCGTCTGAACTGGTTACAACCACATGAAGGCAATCTGATCGATTTCCTGTTTCGGTCACGTGCCTATCAAACCACTCGCCAATTGGTTGCTGCCCGATGACACCCTTCGATTTTCAATTGCGGACACGCATCGTTTTCGGCATCGACGCGATCGACCAGTTAGGCGAGCTGTCGAAGGAGTTGGGTGCAGCGCGCGTTTTGGTGGTGAGTGACCCAGGGATTGTGAATGCGGGGCACGTGAGTCGTGGGTCGGAATCGCTAAAGCAACAGGGCTTAGAAGTTGCGCTTTTCGATGGCGCCAACGAGAACCCGACCACAAGGGATGTTGCAACGGGGTTACAGGTCGCCCAGAAATTTCGACCGGATCTCTTGGTCGGCCTCGGTGGGGGCAGCTCGATGGATTGTGCGAAAGGGATCAATTTTCTATTTTCGTGCGGTCGCGAGATGCGCGATTACTGGGGGGTTGGCAAAGCGACGGCGGACATGCTGCCCATGATCGGTGTTCCAACCACTGCGGGAACGGGCAGCGAGATGCAGTCGTTCGCCTTGATCTCTGATGAGCACACCCATGTCAAGATGGCGTGCGGGGACTGGAGAGCGACCTGTCGTATCGCAATCCTCGACCCAAAATTGACCCTGACGCAGCCTCGTGAAGTCACTGCGCTTTCAGGCATTGACGCGTTGTCACACGCCCTGGAAACATTTGTGACGCGGACCAGGAATCCGGTGTCGCTGCATTACAGTCGCGAGGCCTGGCGATTGCTTTCCGCCAATTTTCAGCGAGTGCTTGGCGACCCGATGGATGTGGAAGCACGCGCTGGAATGCAATTGGGAGCGGCCTTTTCCGGAATCGCAATCGAAAACTCGATGCTCGGAGCAAGCCATGCTTTGGCCAACCCGCTTACGGCAACATTCGGTACCCCACACGGTCAAGCAGTAGGTGTGATGTTGCCACATGTGATCCGATTCAATGGCGAGCAGATCGAGCCATGGTATCGGAACCTGCTGGAGGCCTCGCACGGTTCCAATGGATCTCCTTCGCCCGAAGGGGGGTCAGCGGCACTTTCCGATTACATCAAATCGCTTGTCGCTGCAGCGGGATTAAAAACCGATTTGCAGGCTTGCGGGGTCCCACGTGATCAACTGTCGCAATTGGCTCAATCGGCTGCCGAACAGTGGACGGGGAAATTTAATCCACGCGAAGTCGATTCGCAAAGCTTGCTCGAACTCTATGAGCAAGCGTATTGAATCGAATGATCGAAGGTTAGAAGTTTCACGATTGATGCAGGGAGCGCTTGCAGCCTGGAGCTCAAAGGAACACAATAGTTGTATTGGGCATCCGATCACTCAGCGACGCCGAGCCGCGCACGCCATCCGCCAACTATTGACAACCATGGCCATCTCGATTTTTCAACCTCAATCCGATGATGACACCGACCCGAAATTTGAAGAACATCCATTTATTGCTGATTCTGATTTCTTTTGCGGTTACCGGCTGCGACAAAAAGCCTCGCGCTGAACGGTTGTCGGACGTATCTCACGCGTTGCAGGACCAGCAACGATCCGAGTCGATCGCGAATCAAAAGGAACCGATACCGAATTTAGTGGTCGAGCCAGGCGTTGAGCCTGAGCACAAGTCGCGAAATGAGTCTGAAAAATCAAACGAGCGCGCCAACCATGGGTTGGATGTCCGACCGCAGGAAGCTGCCGCCGACGCTTGGCCGTTATTTCGCGGCAGCGCAAATGGCAATGGCGTTACGTTGACTGATTTGCCAATCGATCTGGAGGTGCTTTGGAAATTTGAGGTCCCTCGAGGCGCCTTTGAGAGTTCTGCTGTGATCGACAATGGTGTCGTTTATATTGGAGATTTGGATGGCAAGCTGTTTGCCCTCGAACTCGAGACCGGGGTAAAGAAATGGGAGTTTCTGACCGATGAGAAACTCGGATTCGTCACAGCACCGGCGGTGAATGATCAATTGGTTTACATTGGTGACATCGGAGGTGTCTTTTATTGCGTTGACGACCAGGGACAGCAGAAGTGGCGCTACGAAACCAAGGGTGAGATCAACTCCAGCGCTAACTTTTTCGGTGAACATGTCGTGTTCGGCTCGCAAGATGCAATTTTGTATTGTCTCAATGCTAAAACCGGAAATGAGGTCTGGAAATTTGAAGCGCAGGATCAGATTCGATCCTCGCCAACAGTCGTTGATGATCGAGTCTTTTTGGCAGGTTGTGATAGCCAGCTTCAGGCGGTTGACCTGAGAGATGGCACGGGAATGGGAAGTGTAGACATTCAATCGCAAACCGGTGTCACTCCGGCAGTCGCAGGAGAACTCGTTTATTTCGGCACGGAAGGGGCAGGTTTCATTGCCGTTAATTGGCAAGACTTGGAAATCGAATGGACACAAGAAGTCAACAATTCGATCCGGGCCAGTCCGGCGGTGCGTGATGGGGTTGTCGTTTTCGGCGGTCACAATCGAACAGTTTATGGTTGTGATGCGATCACCGGAGAAATTATCTGGGAATATCGCACGCGAGGAAAAATCAGCGCTTCGCCAATCATCTCGGAAGATCGGGTCTATGTCGGCTCGGAAGATGGTCGAATCTACGTATTCGCTTTGAAGAGTGGCGAATTGTTGGCCGAAAAGGAAGTTGGAGGTGAAATTTTCGGGACCTCAGCAGCAAACCAACGTCTGATTGTTGCCACGATGAGGGGCGTTGTCTATTGTTTAGGTAAGCCATGAGTTGGCGATGTTCTCGATCCATGGTTGTGATCGGGCCGTTTTCGTAATCAATCGGGCGATGCATGATGCTGCCGGTGGTACGAGTCCTGAGCTCGATTGAGCGAAATGCAATCATTGGGTTTCAGGAGAGCTTGCCTCGTTGATTTGATCCAAAACGATCACTGTTCGCTCATTGAAAACACGATTAGTATTCAGAAATTTGCACGATGACCGAAACCAAGAAGACCGAAGTTGGCAGTTATTTCATTTCTAACTATCCTCCTTTTTCACAATGGAAGAGTGATGATTTGGATTTGATCGTCGCTGCTTTGGCGAAGGC
Organism: Pirellulaceae bacterium; assembly: GCA_041748315.1. Classification (GTDB taxonomy): domain Bacteria; phylum Planctomycetota; class Planctomycetia; order Pirellulales; family Pirellulaceae; genus CALMEE01. The sequence continues at coordinate 1,332 of JBGTDM010000273.1, read as the reverse complement.
TCCACGGCAGGTGCCTTTGGGATTATACCTGCATATCCCGTTTTGTCGAAAGCGTTGCAAGTTCTGTTATTTCAAGGTCTTTACCGACAAGAACGCTCAAGAGATCGAGCGCTACGTTTCGGCGCTCAGTAAAGAGATTGAGATGGTTAGTCGGCAACCAGCGATGGGTGGACGTCCGTTTCGATTTGTCTATTTTGGTGGTGGAACACCTTCATTCCTGAGTTCCCGCCAATTGACTTCACTTGTTGATCGATTGCGCGCCAGCATCAACTGGGATCAAGCTGAAGAAGTAACGTTCGAATGCGAACCCGGCACGCTTCAAGAGAACAAAATTAAGACCTTGAAAGAACTGGGTGTTACGCGACTTAGCTTGGGAGTCGAGAACTTTGTTGACTCCATACTGGAAGAAAATGGACGTGCTCATTTGACCAAAGAGGTCTACCGCTCATGGGACTGGATCGTTGCGGCGAACTTCCCGAATGTCAATATTGATTTGATTGCAGGTATGGTTGGGGAGACTTGGGAGACATGGAAGCACAACATTCGTAAGACGATCGAGTTATCGCCTGACAGTGTCACAATTTATCAGATGGAACTTCCTTTTAATACCGTTTATTCGCAAGACATCTTGGGAAACAAAACCGAAACACAAGTGGCAGACTGGCCATTGAAACGCGACTGGGTAAACTACGCTTTTGATGAACTGTTAGCGGCCGGATATCACGTGAGCAGTGCTTACACCGTGGTCAAACACCCGGAAAAAGTGAATTTCAGTTATCGCGATAATTTGTGGGAAGGCTCCGATTTGTTGGCGACAGGAATCGCCAGCTTTGGCCATATTTCCGGCGTCCATTATCAGAATAAGGCTGAATGGAACGAGTATTCCGGTGATTTGTTGGACCATGGAAAATTACCTCTAGGCCGGGCCTACCAACCTACCGAGCATGAAGCGTTGATTCGTGAGGTGATATTACAACTGAAAAAAGGGTATTTAAACACGCAATATTTTTTGAACAAATTCTCAGTCGATATCGTCGGACATTGGCAACAAGAATGGGACGAGTATGTGGATGAGGGTCTCGTGGAATCGATCGACGATTCTCGTATTGTCCTGTCCCGGCAAGGATTGCTACAAGTCGACGCGATGTTGCCTGTATTCTTCGAGCCGCAACACCGTGGCGTTCGATACACCTAGCCCGCATTTCTCACAACGATGACTTTTGCGTTGGCGATCGCTCGATTGTTGGGCAAATGTCAGTGTTGTGGGCAACGGTGCGTTCAGGTCAAAGTGTCGGCCTGAGGATGTGTCGGCCTGAGGACAGGCCGACCTAC
>JBGTDM010000272.1:0-8605 GCA_041748315.1 Pirellulaceae bacterium | reverse complement strand
GTGCGGCTTGACCTGGTGATAACCGCTCAGGAAGAACCGGCGGTGATGCCTCCAGGAGTTGAAGTTGCAAATTGGTGTTCTCCTGTATTTGGCTGACGTTCGCAAGCTGATCAATTATGGAACTCTCGGTTCGTTGGCGATTCTCTGAATTGGTGTCATGGATTTTTCCAAGTCGCTGTTTAATATCCTCGCGCGATCCAAACAGCAGCGTGCTTCTTCCCAATGTGATCGTGTCGCCGTGATGCAGAATTTTTAAATGAGTCTGTTGACCGTTGATCTTGGTCCCGTTGGTGCTATCCAGATCAGTGATAACGAAATCGTCATGATCAAGCTGGATTCTAGCATGAAACCTGCTGACACGTTCGTCGCTGAGTTGAATCACGTTTCCTTCTTCACGACCCAAAGTAACCGGCAGCTCTATGTTTTCAAATACTCGACCGCGGTCGGCTCCATCAAGGACTCTCAAAGTAATCTCCACGATTTTGGTCCCGTACGAGTATTTGTTTAATCGAAAAGTTGGGTGCCTGAAGGACCGTTGACGGAATTTCTCCAGGAGGCTTCTGCGATTCGTGACGATCCGGTTCCAGAAATCTCAGTTTTAAAATCAGGCCAGATCCTTAGTCCGCTGGGCTAAACGCGACGCAAAGTTTGGTTGCACAAGGAACTTACCCTTATTTTCACTTCAATGCCGCTTCCTGACAAGCGAATTTGTGCGGATAAACGATTCGAAATCAAAGAAATCAAAGAAAAACAGTCACACCCCAACCAACCCCCCCGTTTCTTTGATGCAATCGATTTCCCACACTCAAATTAATGAATCCGAATCCGAATCGGGCATTCACCAACCAAAAATGAAATGCCACCATCCAAGAAGTCCGAAAGGCCTGGAGCATCTTTCGACTTTCTTGTCATACCGCTGAGGATCACGTCAATGCGGATCACGCCAATTCCGAAACAGGGTTGAATCCCACCGAACCGTAGCAAGGCCTGATCGGTTTGTGAACCATGAGTATAACGCTTGGCGTTTGATTCAAGCCACATCGATCGTCGGTATTTGGCCAACCAATGATCACTTGCGAAAATGCAAAATACGACTAGAATTAATGATCTTGACGGGTTGAAATGCGAAGGCAGAATTGAGGTTGGCGAATTGTTGTCGAACGCCAGGCTTTAAACTGCTTGGGAAGCTATGGCTATTTTTTGATCCGATTTGATTTTGTCGTTGCACCCGTAGCTCAACTGGATAGAGCATCGGTCTTCGGAACCGAGGGTTGGGGGTTCGAATCCCTCCGGGTGTATTATCATAACAATCGCAATTTACCTTCTGGAACGCACGTTAAAGCGTTACCGTCATAGTGACGAGCAGACCCGGTTTTGAGAACTGAATGCCGAAAAACCCCTTGGTAGTCTCAATTACAGGAGTCGCTCACATGGCACGTCCAAAAGCCAAAGCCCCTTCACGGCGTTATCATCTTTTCCGGTCATGCCGTTGATGGTGCGATTATTGAAGCGACGTTGCCGTAGTGGTCAGGGATGGTTGGCCAAGTACTTGATGATCAGCCGCGCATCGACCGGATCGCTCTTGCCGCCTCCGTGAGCGATGCCTTTTCAGTAACAAGCCATGGCATGTGTGTTGATGGCGAACTGCTTAACGCCAGGTTACTCCAGCAGGGCATTGATCAGTGCTCAGCGTGACGTTTCGATCGCGATGTCGAGCCGAGTCTGAGGGAAGCGTGAGCGGAAGCCGTCGATCCATTGCTTGATGGCAGCGGGCTTTTGTTGAAAGGATCCGGTTTGGATGAAACCGTCTGGGAGGGTCGCTGCGAATTCGTGCTGTTGGTCGGCCCAGTCGATGCCGATGGTGATGGTGACCGGCGACGGGTTGACGTCATTGGGGATTTCGAGCCGGTTAGTTTGGCCGATGTTTGTTTCGAATTGAGTTGAGAGCTTGTGATTGCTCATGGCTTTACATGCCACTCGAATTGAAATGAGATGTTTAAGAAACGGATTCGAGCGGTCGTCCGAATCGAATTGCTTATCGATGGTCTTTTCGAGAATAACGTCATCGGAGTATTCGTATTCAGACGACAAACCCCTCGCTGCGAAGGTCTCAGGTAAGTCGTCATTCGTGGGTACAGCGGTAAAGCTGAGGTCAAAAAGCGGCGGCGATGGATTCGAAGTCATTGCTTGTTGACGTCGACAAGCTACAATCCAGAATCGTTGCGAATTGGAATCACCCGCACACAATTTTGGATGTTGGCCGTCGCTTTGAGCTGGGAGGCGGCTCTCGCTCCGACCAATTAATCTCGGGTTACGTTTACGAAAAGTCGCGGAACCGGGCGACATTGAAATGGACAATCAACTCACGCGACTCGGTTATCGCGGGGCGTTAGGCTCAATTCAATGCCGCGATACTTCGCTCAACTACCCGGAATTCGAATCCTGACGCGGCTGCCAAAACAGTTGGTTGGAATGAATCCTTTCGGCGGGGATTGCAAACCGACCCGCGTGCCTCTTTTATTGCAAACCAAAAGGCCAAGTCTCCCCTTTCCGCATCCTTGGAATTTCCAGCGGCCCATTGAGATTCTGGACGCCTACTTCTGGCGTGCTGATGAAGAGACTGGCTCGGGGCGACACAATCGGTACCTGGACGTCCCCGGCTTCCCACCCGTGTTCGTCACCCGCGATCCGAGTGTCATCCGCGCCATTCTCACCGCCACGGGCGATCGCGACGGGCAGTTTGATCGGGATTCTCTGCCCTCAATCGGAATCGCTCGGGCGACGGGGGAAGATACGCTGCTTTTCGGTAATGGATCACTTTGGCGGCGACACCGGAAGGCGTCTGCTTCGCCCTTCGGCAAAACGGCGATCTTCAATGTCGACGTGTTCGGCGAGTTTGCGGAGACGTTCCGCAGCACGGTACGACAGCGTCTCACGGTTCTCCGGCAGCACTTGTTGGAAACGGGCTCGCGGCAGCTCCAAATCGTTTTAGAACCTGAGATCAAAACACTGATGTTGGAGATGTTGGTTGAGTGTTTTTTCGGCACTTCGATCGATTACCATGAACTCCGGGAGAGATACGTTCCGGCTCTGGAACGAGTCATCGACCACATCGTGCGAGATACGATAATTAATCGACTGGGACTGCCGCGTTCGTTTCTGGCACGATTCAGTCGCCGATATGCTCAGGCCAATCTTGATTTTGAGACGTTTGAAGACCTGACCGATCGGGTGCTGGCTGCCCGATCAAGCGGTCGGGGCTTGTGGAAAAAATTCCGTTCTGATGCCCCCGACGCAGCCTTGCGAAACAATATTAAAGTCTTTCTGGCCGGCGCTTTGGAAGCGACCACCTCGTTTGCGACTTGGACGATCTCCCATTTGGCAAGAAACGAAGTCTGGCAGAAAAAGGTTTTCCGCGAGGTCGAAACGATAGCCGATTACTCCCCCGATCAACTCAATAGGGCTCGACACCTGGGAGCGGTTCTCGACGAAACATTGCGGTTGACGCCGTCACTTTATTTCCTTCCACGGAAAGCGACGGTACCAACTCGCACCCAGACTGCGGATGGTCGCGAGATGTTGATTCCCAGGGATACACACATCTTATTGGACGTGTGGCATGCTAACCGTCACGAAGACCATTGGGGGGAAGCCGTCACAGGGTTTTCGGCCGCGGACTTTGCACCGGACCGTTGGGAAAAACTGGCCGCGCAAAAAGCGGATTCCAAAGGACATCTCCATTTCGGCTTCGGACACGGTCCGCGTGTTTGTCCCGGTAAACATCTCGGTCAAATGGAAGTCGCATTGGTGGTTGGTGTTTTTGTCAAACTGTTTCGCTTCCGCGCAGTTCACCCTATCAATGACGTAAAAGCCGGCGTTTCCACTAAGCCCGCCGACGGCGCTCTCGTTGAACTGGAGCTCAGACAACCCTCCGCTGGAATGACGACCGAGGACGAGTGGAATACGATCATCAAGACCCACGCCCCCGGCCGCGGCTAATGTCAGTTGTGTAACAACTAGATTTCTTCTCCACCTCGCATTGTTGATGCATGGCTTGCGGACGGTCATAATCAAGCGTGCCGAACAATCCATTGCACAGGGAGAAATCTGAGTCATCGGGTCAATCGGATTGGAGTTATTTTTGGGGTTTTTGATACTTGTGTTCGACAAGGAACCACCAAGTTTTCCGCTGCGAATTTCGTCTGGGAAATCGTCGATGGTCGAGGTTGTCTTTTGACGCGGGTGTTGCTCAGGCGACCAGATTTTTGACCCAGGGAGGACCTTGGGTGTCGAAATACTTCCCAGGGCGACGAAGACGTTCGCAAAACTCACGTCGCCTTGCCCCGGGCTGATATGTCCGGCCCTTTCAGGGCAGAGGCGACCCAAGCGAAGCGAACGTGCGGATCCTGCCGCGAAACAAGGCCGAAATTCTCGGTGCGGGAATGCGGTGGGAACGATGACAACGTCGTTCGAGATCTTCAGGGCGAGATCTTCAGGAGCGCGGTGGATCGCCCTGAAGGGGCCGGGACAAATAAGCCCGGGGCAGAGCGCAGCGCCGCCCCGGGTGGAAGTGGCAATGGGTCCGCAAGCCCTGAAAGGGCGACACAAACCTTCGTAGGTCGACCTAAAAGGCGTTAAACAGGAAAAAGCAGTAAATTGGACCCGTCCGGGCTTCTGTCCCCTATCCTTAAAACACTTTAAGGGAACGGATGCCGGGTCAAACATTCTTGAGACTTGTTCGGTTGTGTAACAATTCGCGACCAATCGGTTTCTTGTGAGTTGTCGAGTGGCACGGAATTGCGCCGCGCCTCTTGGGAAATCCGGGCAAGTATGAAACAATGCGTTTTGGTTATTCATTCTCTTAGCCTTGTGGAAGCACCCCACCATGATGCGTTTGATCAGAAAGAGTTGGCGAGGCACCGTCGGCTATTTCATGGCTGGTTTGTTGGCCGTGTTACCGGTCGTATTGACGGTCGCCATCATTGTTTGGGTGGCAACGTTCCTTCGCGGTTTCTTGGGTCCCGAGACCTTTCTTGGCCGGGGTCTGGCGTCGGTAGGCATGCATTTTGGATCGGATGGAATCCTTAGTTATCTGATAGGAATTGCCCTGGTCGTCGCGGCGATCTTCACGCTTGGATTACTTGTCGAGTGGGGGGCAAAACGATTTCTCCAAGAACTGCTTGACACACTCCTGAAAAAACTGCCGATCATTGGCAGCTTGTATGGAAGCTTAAAACAGCTTGTGGCTATGTTCGATCAATCGGATGAAACCAAACTCAAGTCGATGAGTGTTGTATACTGTTATTTTGGAAGTATGGGCAATGCCGGGGTCCTGGCACTAATGCCCTCTCCAGAGCCGATCAAGATCGAGGGGCAAGCATACTACGTGGTGATTATCCCGACCTCGCCGATTCCCTTTGGCGGCGGGCTCGTTTTCTTTCCCGTGGAACTGGTGAAACCGGTCGACATGTCAGTCGACCACCTCATCAGTATTTACGTTTCCATGGGGGCCACGGTGCCCGAGTTCATGAAACCCACGTAGACCGAACGGAACTAACGGTCCGAACTAACGGTCCACGGGACCTTTTCTTGCGCGTGCGGGATTTAAAGGCAAAACTTGGATTCTTGATTTTGGAGCGGTTGATTGAAGAGTTTGGGAATCAAATAGCGACAATATACAATTCTGATCTAAACACCCGCATCGTTTTCGCCTTGTTTTCAGATCAGAACAATAAGACCCAGGAGAAAGGCAAGTGACGTCCGGAAGACACGTGGACGCAGCTCATTTTAGGGAAGGAAAAGGGCAATTGCCCCTCCTTGCATTGTTGCTAAGCACAATCAAAAGGGGGACGCACAATACCATGAGCTGCGTCCCCATTTTCGCTCGTTCGAATGTCATCCGCGAAATGTCCGATTGTTGACCGCAAGAAATGCGGCATAATAATTGTTCGTCGATAGGTGTATTCCACGCACCGTCCATCTTTAAGCAGGAGTTGAAATATGTGCCGCCTGATGATTCGCTTTGTCTTATTGTTGCTGTCATCATGTCTGTTGGAGTCAATGACGTGGGCTCAGATGGGAGGCTCCCGAGCTGGTGTCGAGTCACACACTGGTGAGGTGGCAGGCCTGCCGATATTGGATCGTGAAATGGTTGAAGGCTTCATTATCATCGACGGACGTGCGGAAGTTCGAGTGCGGCCTACCGAGATCAGAATCGTGTTGGCTGTTACCAGCGAAGGCCCGACGGCGCGGGAATGCCATGCGTTGATCGACGAAACAATGAGCAAACTGAAAAAATCATGGTCGGAGATGGGAATTCCCGCCGAAAGCATCGTGGAAGATTTTATTGCAGTGTTGCCAATGTATGAATGGAACCTCGAGAAACGAGGCGGCAGTGACATCGGCGTGGAAAGGAAAGCTGGTTATCGTATGCAGACCAACGTTCACTTGGCTGTTCCCAACGATGCCAACGCAGCAAAGGCATTCACCGTGGCATTTGAACACGGGGTCACCGACATCATCGCATTCGACTATTGGAGCAAGGAGTTAAACGAATTTAAACTCAAGGCTCGCGAACTAGCAGTCAATGCGGCCCGTAGCAAGTCCGACCTGCTGCTCACCGCCTTATTCGATGCCGTCCCACCTGTCATCAACGTTCAGGAGCAAACAACGGTTCGCTACCCTGAATCGCTTTACCACTCGTTCGTCAACACGTATGATGAAGTCGTTCAAAGCGGTTGGCGGCGCGACACGCCATTCATTCGCGCCTTTCGCCCACGCAATACTTATTACCGCGGACTCTACTCCGACGGCGACATTCAAGCCCGGGAGCTGCCGATGCATCCCGAGATTTCCGTCGTCTCCAGCGTCCGACTCTATTTCGAGTCCCCAGCAGCCAAACGGGCGAAGAATGGGAACGACGAAGAAAAAGAATGACAGGCTAGATTGGCACAGCCAGCGCGGGGTGACGTTGCTTGAATGACTCATCGGCGTACGAAGCCTTGGCTGATCGTGCCTACGACGGCAGGAAAAAAAGTCCGTGAACAGCTGCGTCGAGGGATCAAGCCCCATGTGGCCAACCGTCGCACAGAACATGGTAGTGGCTTCGGAAAATACCGGTACGTGGTTGAAGCGTGTGTTGATTGGTTGTTCAACTGGCGTCGTCTACGGCTTAGGTACGAAAAGCGCGACGACATCCACGATGCGTTTCGGATGCTTGGTTGTTGTATGATCTGCTGGAACCGCGTTTGCCAGTTTTGTTAGAGTCCCTTAGTATTTGTTGAATTTGCGGATACGCTGCGGGTGGATTTCAATCTACCCAATCGGTGTCCGAAAATCCCATTCAAGATAGGAAATTTATGCGACTTATCGAAATTGGAATTAAATCGACGATCATGACGGTTCTCATTTCGGTTGCATTCGTTGGCAAGGCCCAAGAAGCATTTCGTGATGCCGAGAATCATTCAAACGCTCGCGAGAATTTCAAGCGTTTCCTACATGACCATCGTGGCAACTTTTCAAAGTACGAATCCGTGCGATTTGGCGCGTTGCGAGTTGATACGTCCAACAATAACCGAATCGGTTCAGGCTATATTTTAAAAGGCGAAGCATGCAGAGATGAAGCTATCATGCGGTCATCGCCCATACCCACGTCATTCCATGAAATGGATATCGATGACGCTTTGGCGCACGCAAAAAGTTATGAGATGGTTCAGCCCCAGTTTCTGATTGTCAATCCACAGTATTGGGCTGAATTAAACGAAGTGTCAGGTGGTACGTATGTACCTGGTTCGATACGCTCTCAACTCGATTCCCACTATGTCATTTTTGCAAAGGAACCGATCTCGTCATTCCCATTTAGAATGAACTACATAGATTTTGCAAATAACGAATCAGTCAGTTTCACTGAATTGAGGAGTTTGGTGTATGAAGGAAGGGAAGCGATCGAAGTAACTGGTACCTATAAAGGATTTTCCTTTGTCCTGATATTCGATAGCTATTTTGGGATCAATTTACTGTCCGTGTTGAACGCGAGGAACGCGAATGGTGAAGAAGAACGATTCGCGACGCATCAAAATTATGAATTCGATAGTAGCAACAATTTGCCGAGACTCGTTCGAACACAAAGATACGTTGAAAATCCAGAAACACAGTGACTGGAACGAGAAACAATCTACTACGAATACGAAATTGATGCAAAACCGAGTGATCGTAGATACTATATGTCGGATTTCGGTTTGCCAGAACCTGAATGGTATCGTCCGCCGCCTCCCTATTGGTTGTATGTCTCAATCACCGGCATGATTTTGGTCGTCATCGTTGCTTTGCTTCTGCGGAATGGAAAGCAGTTGTGGCGGAAAGGAAGGAAAGGAAGCAGAAACTAGGGCACGGTGACAGCTGGAAGCTAGGGTTGGAGAAAATTGGCCGTGGGGCGCCAACCCCCGGTTTCTGCCCCGGGAACCGTGGCTAGCGGTGGGCTGTCAAAAAGTTGGGGTTGACACGGATTTTGATCCGGGTGATTTTATTCTGTTACCTCGGAAGAAATTGTCCGCTATTTTGATAGGATTAGCAATGCCGAAATCTCTCGACGAATATCGTTCGCCAA
>JBGTDM010000271.1:0-2955 GCA_041748315.1 Pirellulaceae bacterium | reverse complement strand
GACCTGGTATTTTCGAGGCTTTTCCGAAGCCGATCAAACGGTTACCTTGGAATGCCAAGTTGGCCGTGAAGATCCAGTAATCGTGAAGGTTCGGTTTATCACCGACGATGTCATTCACATGATTCCTCCCAACATCACTGTCCTGGAAAAGGAATTGTTGTTTCAACGCTTGCGTTAAAAAGACCAGGCGGGAAATGAGACCGCCCAATGACCTGTGGGCAACGACGGATCGCCCACAACTTCCGACTTCGCGGGCATTTTTTTCTTGATCAAATTGAGTAAACATGAATCAAACGTCGGAGCAGTTCGAGTCGACCGGCAATCGCACGGGCAGTCTGTTTTTGAGTTTTCTATTGATGGCTGGTGCGTTCATCACGCTCTTCGTAGGCCTGGTTGCAAGTTATGTCGCGTTGTTGGCTTACTTCTCACCGGTGGCATTTGGGTTGATCACGGGCGAGCCCGAGCAACTGAACAAGGCGTTGGCCGAAAATCCGTTGGTGATATTTCCATCGAATGTCACCCTGTTGTTTTGCGTTATGGGTACATTATTAGCTGCGTTTGTCGGCTATTGTGTGGCCAGCCTGGCGAGATTCGGACAGATGAGTCATGCGATCTTTCTAGCATTGGTAACATTTATAACGGTCCTCCAGTTGGCGATTTCCAAACCAGCAGCCCCTTCTTGGTTGTTGATGAGTTGTATGATTTTGTTTCCGTTGGGGATTGTTTTGGGTGGCAAGATTCGAACCCGTCGACGGGATTGATTTGAATGGAATACGAAAGCGGATCGCAATTTTAGCCGGGATCGTCGGGCGTTCACGGCGAGTTGTCGATTGCGGCTTCGGGACTTATGCATGAATATACGTTTACTGTGCAAACAACTGAGCGTCCTTTGTTTTTTGATCGGCATCTTCATGCTGTTGAGTCTGCCGTGGGCTTGGCCTGCTTGGGGACGACGGTATGGAATCGATGATCATTATAGTTTTGAGCAACGCGGATTTTGGGCCTTGATAATCAGCGCTGCCATTTGTGCAGTGGTTGGGGGGGTGCTGTACCGAATCGGTCGATATGCTAGTGGTACGATGTTTCGCAAAGAGGCGATGGCGATTGTAGGTCTCAGTTGGATCCTGGCGACGGTGTTGGGCGCCATGCCGTATCTGCTGAGCACCACGTACCGCGGACCGGCAGCGAGGGTATTTTCGGCGGATGAGCGACCGCAAGTCGTGGCGCTTGCCAACTGGCGATTTCTTACGACCTGGCAAGAAGTAGAACCATTGTCTCCCGAACAATACCAGGTCATCGCTGCACTATGTAGTGACGAAGCGAAAGCCAAAGGATTGAATCGACGTCGCTTGATCGCCTTGTCGGATCGCCTCGATGCCGTCCAGATTTTTCGCGAGCTTCAGTTACTCCCGGATTGGTCTCGAGTTCTGGTGGCAGCTGGCGAAAGTCGTCGGTTGGTCCCATCCGATCGCGACAATCACTACCGAATTCGCTGGGTGCCAATGACGGTGATGGATGCACTGTTTGAAGCGCAGTCAGGATTTAGCACCACCGGAGCGACGGTTCTGGCGGAACTTGAAGATGACCATCTAGTGCCATATTGCATTTTGTTCTGGCGAAGCAGCACGCAATTTTTGGGCGGCCTGGGCATCATCGTATTATTCGTCGTCATACTCGGTCAAGGCTCGGCGGGAAAGGCGCTGATGCGCAACGAGTATACGGCGTACTCCCAAGAAGGGATGTCAGCGCGGATGCAGCACACCGCATGGGTCTTTGCGGGAATATACGCTGCATTGACCATGATTTTGATCGTGTGCCTGATGGTGATCGGGATCACTGCGTTTGACGCGATCTGTCATGCATTTACCACTGTGTCGACCGGAGGATTCAGCACCTACAATGCAAGCATTGGGCATTTCGCTGGCTGGGATCCCGCACGAGGTGCGGCGATTGAAACGATCATTACGCTGTTCATGGTTCTCGGTGGAACTAATTTTCTATTGTTTTACCTATGTTTGTTAAAGCAACCTTGGAAATTGTTTAATGATATTGAATGGCGTGCCTATCTGGGGATTATATTTGTCGTCGCAACGGTCGTGGTTCTGGCTGGCATGATCAACCGTGACACTGGATACGAAACGGTGATTTCGGCGATCCGTTACTCTCTTTTTCAAGTCGTGTCCATCATCACGACGACAGGATACTCCACGACCGATTTTGACCAGTGGAATCAATTTAGCCGAGGGCTGATCCTGGTCCTGATTTTTTCGGGAGGATGCGCTGGAAGCACTGCAGGTGGCATGAAAATCATTCGACACGTGCTGTTTGCGAAAATATTGAGCCTGGAAATTGGCCGCACCTTCTCTCCAAGACTGGTCCGAGTATTGAAAGTTGGAGGTCAAACCGTGGATGATCAACAATTGCGTTTGAGCATCCTGGTGTATGTCGGACTTATTCTGGCCCTGTTTATTGGGGGGACATTATTCATTTTGGCATTTGAGCCACGAACAACATTCGCCCCCAATCAATCTCATCAGATTTTTGATTCGGCGAGTGCAATTGCAGCGACGCTCAATAATGTGGGTCCTGGGCTGGGAGCCGTCGGGCCGAATCAGAATTTTGGCAACTTCAGCGGCATGACAAAAATGTTGTTTGTGTGGTTGATGATGCTGGGTCGGCTGGAGATCTTTCCAATTATCGTATTGTTCTTTCCACGATTCTGGCGCGATCAGTAAGCGGGACTCGATCCCCCATACGGATTGCCAATGAGCGATATTTCGATCAGGTCTCTCATTCCAGGGGCGCTATCAATCGATCCAATTGATTCCCGGATTGATCGGTTGTTGAACGAACTGTCAACCACTAATGGGTTGGGCGATTGGTTTTCAATCCTTCAACAACGTGTCCCCCGGAATACATCGTTCCGCGTAGCGCGTTGACAGAAACGCAACGAAG
>JBGTDM010000270.1:0-5876 GCA_041748315.1 Pirellulaceae bacterium | reverse complement strand
TTGTGTTCTGCCGATCATTCATTTCGTGCAATATAAATTTTGGACACCCATTTCCCACGAACTGATTGCCTAGCCAGATCATAAGTATCGTTTGGCTGATCGAGTCGAAATGCAAAAGCTCGGCCGCTCATCCTAAATCCGATATCGCTAACCGGATGTCTGTATTAGTGCTCTGTTTAGGCCAAAAAAGCAGGGGTTGGAATTCAGTCTGCAGGCTGCAAAAAACAAGCTGAAGTTTGAACTCCGACCCCTAAAAAAGCATGGAAAGAACACTAGTGCTTTGTCAATATTAAGAGTTCGGATTGCTGAGTATCAGCGTCCGGTTTTTACGGCCTGAACCGGGTGCTAGCGCACGCCGGCTAACCCTAATCTCTAACCTGGGCAAAGTACTAGTCCGAAACTGTTTCATTCACATGCTTCGACTTTGAATCGGCGAGTCGCTCGCAATGGCCGCAGGGAATACGGTTTTCAAACTTGCCAACGGTTTTCCGGTCCCAACTGATCTGGGAGGAGAACCGATATTAAACTCTGCTCAAATCTTGTTCGGTATTACGGAATAATTCGATGCATCTCACTCGCAGTTTTTTCCTTATCGCGTTCCTTTTCACTCAGGCCCTCGTGATCTCGGGACAGGATAGGGCTGTCGATTTGAAGCCAGGCAACCTGACGAGTTTTCAGGTTGAGTCGCGGATGGAAGTCAAGGGTACCTTGTTTCTCGATCCAACAACGGAAACTCGATCGGTCTCGATGGACGTGAAAGCCAACTACCGATACGGCGAGCGACTGGCGATCAAGCCTGGAATCATCAAGTCCGTCCGCTATTACGAGAATGCGGAGTCCAAAATCCAATTGGCAACGGGGACCACGCAAGTCAATTTGCAACCGGAAAATCATTATCTCATTCTTGAGCGCAAGTCAAATGTTCATGATGGGAAACGAATTCGCTTTCAAAGTCCACAGCCTAAATTGACGGAACTGGAGTTCAGTCTGGTCAATGTCCAGGGGAATACGATGTTGCTTAGCCAATGGCTTCAAGCTTCCAACAAGAAGATGGACGAATCGTGGACGACGGAAAACGACCTGTTGGCTGACGTCTTAACGTGGGACTTGATCGAGGATAACCAGATTCAGGCCAAACTGATGGGCATCTCAGGTCAGGAGGCGCGAATCCAACTTTCGGGAAGGGCCAAGGGGATTGTTGACGGCGCAGCATGTGAAGCAAGCGTTCAGGGGACTTGTACATTCAACCTCGCCGAAGGGTATGTTTCGCGAATCCAGCTCAAAATATCCGAGAATCGTGACGCTGGATTGGTTGCTCCGGGTTTCGAGGCAAACATCTGGCTGGAAAACAATATTGCTCCGACCAACCAGACTCGACTCACTAATGCCGCATTGAACGAACTCAAAATGAGTCCGTTTAGCCGAGCGGACCAGTTTTTCGTGGATGCCGAGTGCGGTCCTTACGAAATGTTGTATCAACGGCATTGGCGGCTCATTGGCAACCGTTCAGACCGAGTTGTATTGCGGTGCATTCGCGACGGGATTGTGTTAGCACAATGCGATATCGTGCCAATGTCGAATCAACCTGCGGATATGCCCGTTTCGCTGGAACAGTTCAAAATGACTGTCAAGAAAGCAGTGATGAACAATGGCGGCGACGTGATTGACAGCAAGCAATCCCCTTCCCTTTCGCAGCGGAAGTGGATGCGTGTTGATGCGACTGGCAAGTCCAACGATATCCCAATGCGGTGGATTTACTGTACTGTCACCTCACCTGATCTGCGGCGAGTTCAATTGTTGTTCACGTTGGAAGAGGACGCATATCGCGAATTCGTCGGGTTTGAACAAGAATTGATTGATGCGATCGAATTTCAATCCGCAGTTGCAAAAACGGGTGAGAGCTCAAAACCCTGAGTGTTGGTTTGAGATGCATTGAATTTGAACGAATGAAATGAAAAAAGGGTCGTATGTTTCCATGCGACCCCTGGATTCTTAATTCTTCAGAGTTTGCAAAACCCGGCTGCCATAGGCAGGATGTACGGCGAAGTTCCGAAATCTAGCAGACCTTGCGTCGTCGGCTTGCTGCGACCATGGCCAATCCAAACAGCGAAAGAACAACGATTGAACCGGGCTCTGGAATGACGCTCACTGAATACGTTCCAAATGGGACAAACTTGCCGTCGTCTCCGTTAACGCCAGAAGTTCCTTGCGAGTCCAGAAAATCGACTCCACTAAATGTCCAATTTCCCAATACAAACAATGGATCGGGACCGGTATCATTGATTCGATAGGCGAAACCATCAAGATACTCCCAAGGAAATCCCGTACCGTCCTGCCCGTTAACACCAAATTGGTCGATCGTCAGTCCATTCTGGTAAAGGATGACATTGTCGTCACCGTTGATGTTTGCGACTGAATGTACTAGACTCGGTGCGAAGCCGAAGTATGCTGAGAAGCCAGTACTTTCGCTGGCAACCCAAATAAAGTCCCCCTTTGAAGCGGATCCAGAAAGCTCAAATTCCCCGCCCGTTGCCGTCCCGCCGTTGTTCGGAGTTTCCACATTGTAAATGGACAAATCGGGAATGTCGGCGAGTGCAAATAATTCGATTGCTTTCGGAAGTCCGCCAGTTCGAGGACCATCAACAACACCCGTGATGATCAAGTCACCTTGTACCGCAATCGGGAAAAAAACCAACGACATAAAAAATAATAGTGTCTTTCTCATAATACTCTCCAAGTATATCACGGCGCTAAAAACTGTTGCATATTTCGGAAGCCCCACCAAGCTAATTCGGTATCACGTAAAACCAGCGAACTTGCTATTCGGAAGGAACCGATGATCGAGAGAATATAGCTTGCAGTAAATCAAACTCAACTTCAAAAGTCGAAGCCGCTGATCTGCAAATACTGAATCCTCTATCTGACTTTATTCAATTCGCGTTGCTGCGTCCAAGACCGATAAGGCACTTTGTTACGACATCCTCAATGCATCAAACAGCCGCTATTGTACATGGGTGGCGTCGGCAGCAGGTTACGAACGGGTTAAATTTCCATTAATTTTGGTTGACCGTTTTTTTCATCGCAACGTCCCCTCGACCATTGATTAACCGACGCCCCCGTTTTCCAAGATAAATCACAGATTTTGGGCGCCAGCACAACATGAGATTGATAAATCTTTTGTAGGATTTCAGACAAACGCCGGTCCATGCGTCGTGGGCCACCATCGGACGAAGGTTCGGATGATTGCGTCGCGAACGTCCGTTCTTGACCGAATCATTTGAGCTTGTTCAGACGGTTTTTGTGCAATCCCAGGCATTCAGGTTCCGATTTTCGGCCGATTCAGATTCATCAAGTTCGAATCTCGACTGCCCGGCCAGCGTCTTTGTGCCCATGTGCCAAGCCGCAATTCAAACCTCAGGCTTCGTCACTCGCATCACAACCAACGAATCGTGCGTTCCACGCCAGACCTTGGTTTCCATGACAATCACGATCCGATCACCGTCCACCAGGCTATTGTCCTGTGATGCCCAATCGTTAATAAGCTGGCTCAACATTTGAATGTCCTTCAACTCGTCACAAACGATTGGACAAATCCCCCACAACAAACCCATTTGCCGCGCGACCTCAGCGCGATCGGTGACCGCCAGCGTGGGGATAAAATCTCGTTGCTTTGATTTCACCAGAGCCGCTTGACCCGTTGCGGTGGCAATCGCTACGGCTTTTGCATTAACACGTTTTGCGATTTGCGCAGCGCCAAAAACAACGGCCTCAGTGACACCATGTTGGCTGAGGATTTCGTCGTCGACGGTCCAGGAGGCCCGGTTTGCCAACAGCGGTTCGGTCTCGCGCATGATCTTGTGCATCATGCTCACCGCATCGCGAGGGTACTGCCCGATCGCCGTTTCACCCGACAACATGCAGGCGTCGGCGCCATCGAGGATTGCATTGGCCACATCGGATACTTCAGCGCGAGTTGGCTGTCGATTGGTGTGCATGCTCTCGAGCATTTGTGTCGCCACGATCACTGGTTTGGCCAAGCGTTGGCAGGTCTCAATAATCCGTTTTTGTGCGATCGGCGTCTTTTCGATTCGGATTTCCACTCCCAGGTCGCCTCGCGCCACCATGATTCCATCTGCAGCTCGGACAATGTCTTCGAGTTGATCGAGCGCCTCGCGTTTCTCGATTTTTCCGATGACCATGGCATGGCTGTTGTATTCACGCAACAGCGACTTCAACACGATAATTTCCTCGGCCGCTCGCACGAAACTCAGGCCCACAAAATCGATCCCGGATTGGGCTGCCCAGATCGCATTGTCTCGATCGATGTCGCTCAGTGCCGTGACTTTGAGCTTGGCACCCGGCAAATTGACGCCTTGACGAGACCGTATCTCGCCGCCGTCGACCACCTCACATTGAACGGATTGGCCATCATTTGCGGTCGCGAGTAAACGTACCAGGCCGTCACACAAAACGATGGCGTCACCAACGCCGACCTCATCGACCAGACCGGCGTATGAGGAAGTGAATTGCAAGGGATGCGCCGCTTGATCTCCCCTTACAAACTCGACCTTCGCGCCTGGCATCAGGCAAACTGGGTCGGAAAACAGTTGTCCCAGACGTATTTTCGGGCCAGCTAAATCGATCAAAATCGCGACGGGCCAACCCATTTGGTCGCTTGCTGCTCGAATTCGCTCGACAGCCAGATTATGGTCGCTCCGAGTTCCGTGCGCCATATTCAGTCGAAAAACATCGACCCCTTCATCGATCAGCATTTTCAACATTTCGATTGAGATGGAAGCAGGTCCGATTGTCGCGATCGTTTTTGTTCGAGATAATTTATCCAATCTGGGGAATTGCACCATGGCAGCCTTTCATAAACCGGTTACTCGCAACGTTGTAGCCGATTTCAACCAAGTGTGCTACGGTGTTCCAGCGAACTCTAGTTGCATTCGCACCGAAACATTTTCTTCGTGTCGAACCGTTATCACCCCCGATCGGCTTAACGCGTAACCCCAAGCGTATAATAAGTGAATGACGCGAAAACGGGAGCCACGGCCAATGAGCATCCAGTGGTTCCCACAAGTTAATCAGTGAGGAGAGACGAGAACTGTGCCTGTCGAATTTACAATTATCGATGGCTATAATTTGTTGCGGAGCGTGGGCTTCCTGAGGTCGGCAGCCAAGGATTTCGGACCAGGCGCTTTGCTGCGAGCTCGGCGAGCATTGATCGGGTTTCTTAAACAGCATCAACCCGAAGCACTGCGAGTACGCACAACCCTGGTCTTTGATTCCAAAACCCAACTCGGCGACTTACCGAATCGCGAAACGACGTTCGGAATTGAAGTGCTGTTCGCAACCCAGTATAACGAAGCGGACGAGTTAATTGAAAGACTGATCAAACATCATTCAGCACCCAAGCAATTGACCGTCGTTTCCAGTGATCAACGACTCAAAGCCGCCGCGACGAAACGCGGCGCGAAATCGATCAATAGCGAGGACTGGTTTGATCAGCTTCATCGTCATTCCCAGGAATCTTCGACCGCGGAGACGCCACCGATTGACGGCTTTCTTGATCCCCCGATATCCAGCGAAGAAACACACGCCTGGCTTGAAACGTTTAACCTCTCGGAGGGTGACGTGGTTTCGATGTTCGACGAATTCGAGCAAGAAACAACCGATCAGATATCTGATGAAGAAATTCCCATATCGAAACAACCTCCCGTTAATCGAATCGCTGCGGATTTGCCCGCAGAGAATAACCCATTTCCGCAAGAATACCTGGACAAGCTGCTTGAGGATCTTGAAGATGACTAAGTTTGCCCCATCAGCTTTTTGTCGCAGGCTGCTCGGCCGCGTATCCCTAAGGATCAAGCAAA
>JBGTDM010000269.1:0-5269 GCA_041748315.1 Pirellulaceae bacterium | reverse complement strand
GCTGATCGTGCTCTACCGATTCGCCTGGCCTGCCATCAAGTCGTACTTTTTCAGCGGCCTGGAAGAGCTTGGAGTCGACGTTCAAGGGTAATTCGTAGAGGTATTCCGATGAGTCATTCAGTTCCATCATATGTTGATCGGCGCTCGAAATCCTTACATGCAAATCAGGTAACGGCTCCGATGTCGCAATTTGACCCGTATGTGGAGTGGCTGGGTATACGTGACGCCGTGCGTCCGCCCTATCACTACCGCTTGTTGGCCGTGGAACTGTTCGAGTCCGATGTGGATGTGATCGCGAATGCCGCGGATCGGCAAATGGCCTTTCTGCGGACGTTTCAGTCTGGTGGCCGAATGCAGGATTCGCAAAGACTTCTGAGTGAAGTGACGGCAGCGAAGACCTGCCTGATGAATCCGGCACGCAAGGCTCAGTATGACGCCTGGCTGAGAGAGCAACTACGCGATCGTCAAATTGAATCAGGCGCCGGTGGACGGCCGGCCGCCCGGCGCTCTGGAAACGTGAACGGGGCGGCAGCGCCGGACGAGGGGGTGATCGCCGTAGTGAGTGGAACTAAGCCGCCGAGTCGTTCGCAGCACCTTCTCCGCTTCTTCAGACAGGTGTCCCATCATGCCGCGGACTCGTTCCACCCCTTCGACCTGCTCTACCAGGCACTCGATTTCGATGAGACGAGCAACAATTGCGTCCAACTCATCCTGTTTGCTTGGCGAAAGCACGAGGCGAACAAATTCGTCAAAGCTAATACCTTGATCTTGCTCTTTCAGAGCCCCTTCCGCATCAAGCGCGAAACCCAGAATGTTGCCGCGCGAGTCGGAAGCCTCTGACTGACGCTTTTGTACATCGCGCGTGATGCTCTTGAATGACTCTTCCACAGCGCGAAAGTCTCCCTGCAATGACGCTAGATCTGCCACGGCGTCCGCAAAACGCTCGCGAATCGCCGTCGGGCCGTATGTTTCCACCGCTCCACCGGCATGTATGGCCTCGATTTCACGATTGATGCGGTCGCGCTCGTCACACAGATGTCGCAGTCGACGATCCGGGTCCGAGGAGCCACGAACGACGATGTCTGACAGATTGTCAATTATTCGTTTGAGTCGGGACTCGGTTCCGACAAACGCGAGATTACGTTCAAGCACGGACATCAAAAACTTCAGTACGTCTTCGGTACTTGGCGTCAGTTCGTAGACGGGTTCGGCGCGTCCTGCTTCATGGAATCGCCGCAACCACCTGCTGTTGCCGGTAGACCAATTCGTGACATAGGTTTCAGGCTTGTCACATAGCGTCTCTGGATTGGTAGCATGAATGTCGTCGAGAAACTCTGACAGGTTCTGCGTCAAGTCGGAGTGTGGGATCGTGATGCTGCCAGCGAGTTTGAACTGTGTGTATAGGAAGTAAACGATGTAGGCTGCGTGCTGCGAGCGCAGCAACGTCGCACTTGGATTTACAGAAAAGAAGGAAACGAGGCGTTCGAGTTTCACTTCGCACCTTTCCCAGCCACCAGGATAACGCGTAGAGTCGACAGTTGTATGATACCAATTCGGAAATAGCGTGTCTCGTGGCGCGATCACTTTAGCGACGTAAGATCAGGACTGATCGTAACGGTTGGGCGGGCATTTCTGGGCCATCGCGGCGAGTTAGGCGGAAGTCTACCTCTAGCCCGATTCCGTCTGGGTTCGGTGGGGCGGCCGTGTGATGCAGGAGACCTGCAAAGTTGTTTTTTGGTCCGTCGGCGTGTTGATCGCGTAGAGATGGGTGCAGTAGAAAGCAGCTCACGCCGTCGACGAGTCCGTCCACAAAGTCCTGATTCAGGGTGCCGATGACCTGCTTATTGGCTGTTTCAACCGTGTACGACTGAGGGCTTGAAAAAACGGCGTACAACTCCATGAAGTTCCGCCGGCCAAACTGTCGTTCTACCTTGGATCCCAATACTAGACGACCACCAACGAGCACCAACGATTCGTCCTGTAACATCCACTTGATGAGCTGATCGAATTCGTCTCGCGTGATTTCTCGGAAGTCGGGCACGGCCGAAAGATGGGACCAGGCCTCCTCCACGGGGATGCCATTGCTGGCCAACGACATCGCCAGCAATTGGTGGATCAGCACCGGCCAGCAACGCCAATTTACCGCAACCTCCTCCACCCAGCCGTCCCTGGCCAGTTCAATGAGTGCGATTGCCTGCAATACAGTGTCCACGTCCTCGCAAAACAACGTCGTGTTGGCAGCCTGCCCGTCTCGTCGGCCGGTTCGTCCCATCCGTTGCAGGAACGAACCACCGGTCTCGGGGGCGTTGGCCTGCAGCACCTTGCGAGATCGCCCACGTCGATCCCAAGCTCCAGTGTCGAGGTGCAGACAATGTACGCCTCGGTCCCGTGATGAAACTTCTGCTCGGCAAGCAGTCGCTCTTCCTTGGATAGGGCGATGTGATGCACAAACACGGTTGTGCCTGCTCGGCGCATGGTTTCCGCAACGGCTTCCGACGTGGCGCGCGACTGGCAGAAAAACAGGCTTTTGCCTCTCCGGGCCACCTGTGCAGCAGCGACTGCAATCTGCGTCTGACCCGATTCGTGCGCGATCAAGAGTTGTCGTCGCGTTGGCTGCTTCGGTGGATCGATCACGACGCCTTCCCGTTGGGACGTTCCACGCAGCCATTTGAGAATAGCCTCTGGATTTCCCACCGTTGCGCTCAGCCCGGCTCGTTGAACGTCGTGACGGGAAACTTGACCGAGACGCTCGATCACGCTCATCAAGTGGGCGCCGCGGTCGGGGCCGGCGATGGCACACACTTCGTCAATCACGATCATTCTCAGGTCGTTGAACAACGCTCTTTCGTCAACGCGCGGCGAAACCAGCATCACTTCCAGCGATTCGGTCGTCGTCATCAGCAACTCGGCGGGCTCCGCCAGAAACTGCTTGCGGGCGCTGGTCGACGTGTCTCCGTGCCACACAAAGCGGTGCAAGCCCACCATCTCCGTGTACAGGCCCAGTCGCTCTTGAGCAAAACCGCCGATGTCGTAGACGACGGCAAACGGCTCGGCGAGCAGGACTTTGGCGCTGCAGATGCCCTTCGCCTTGGTCCCGGCCCTCGTGGCGAAAAAAGCCGGCAGCCTTCCTGCTGCCGGCCAAGCCGGTCTGCCTCAGCAGGGCAGCACGCGGGGCCGCATGGCATCATCCTCATCCCAGTCGAGCCAGGGACTCGGTTCCGGGTCGTAACCCGGTTCTTCGGGAATCGCCAGACTGAAGCCTCGGCGATTAATCTCGCTGACGGATTCGCCAGTCGCGACAGAAACGGCCTGGTTTTGGTCATTCTGCGTCATCGCTCATCTCCTCGTGGGGACAAAGAAAGCGACCGCTCCTGACCTCGGCCACCGGCGCGTCCGCGACGTTGAACGTTAGCGCGCCTGGCATGATCGTGACTGGTCGCGGTCGCCCTGATGGCGGCGTCGGACAGGAACTTAAATCTTGATATTGGAAACCATGCCGTCCTGCCCTTCATTCACAATCTGGTCAACGTGATGACACGGCAGCGCATCTAGCCACGAAAAGCGCCAGCTATTTGTTGTAGGCCAAATCAGTCGCAGTTAAAGCAAACGTTTCGACGATGTGGAGAAGTTGAGATAGATAATACTGATCGTTTTAATATGCCATTGCTCCCGGCCTAGCTTTAGTAGAGCCAATCCGACCAGTTCGAACCGCCTCATGGTTGGCGGTGGGCTGATCTTGACGACAGCCCCGAGCCCCAACCTATCGCAGTCACGTCAATCAGAAAGCCGTTTCGTATCCCACCATGTATATGACCTTGTACCTGGCGGGATGCGAAAACCTTTACTGTTCCAGCGTGCTCGACGCATCTCGTTGCTGTCACTCAGGTTGCAGTAATTCCAATTGCCAAGCATATAGTCGCCACTGTCGCTTCGAAGCCCCTCGACCGAATGTGAGCCGGTCAATCGGCCCCAATGAGCACCCCAAGCAGGTGCTTCGATGACTAGACCCACGAACAACGCCACGCCGGTGCCGGACACGGTCGCCATCAGTTCGCTTGCGATCGCGGCGGGAGCGATGGGACACAGTCTGGCAGTTTGTTTCCGGGACTATCCGGCGCCTTTGCTGTGCGCGCTGTGGAAACGGCTGACTGCGGCCTTCGACGCCGAGCAGATCTACCACGTGCGCACGCCAAAGGACGTGCGTGACTTTACCCCAGAAGTGCGGGTCGTAATCGTGCATGCCGCTCGCCTTCTGACTCAGGTCAACTGGACGCTTCAATTCGGTCGGCGTGAAAGCACCGAATCCGTACCGGCCGTGCTAACAACATTCGCATCCGAGAATATCGACGATGATCCCGGTGCGACGCTGGTCCTTCAAGGCGATCCGACCGAAATCAACCGGATTCAGGGCTGGCTGCTGAGTGTGTCCGAACGACGTGTCGAACGACAGGACGAAAACTGGCCAGCGGGTAGTTGTATGGACCCACAGCTCGACTCAGTCTTGCGAGAGCAACTTGAGTCATCCTGTTCCGGCGATGTCCTACTTCGGCACTACCTCGTTCTTCGAGGACTCGTGGCCGGAGCCTGCGCGCGTCGGACCACCTTCACCGATGGAAGGTCGGCCGATTCAACTTCGATCGAACTCGAAGACTACAATCTCGTCCGGCGGCTCCTTCAATCACGCATCGTCAGTCCGGGCCAGGAGGTTTGCGATCCGCTCGCCATAGTGATGGTGGACCGAGCCAACGTCTACCTGGAGGTTAAACACGACCCTCACGCAACAAACCGCAATCCGTTCTATTCAGATTCTGTTACGGTAATTTCTCGACGGACACCGCGCGAACTGATAACTCGGCGAGAAATCGCTGATCTCGGCAATCCTAGGTCGAGAACGGTTCGTCGTTTGGTTGAACATCTGCATGGCCAAGCCGACGGGTATAGGGCGATTCAGCGCATGGGTTATTGTCGACACGCGCCGACGCGAAATGAATGGCGAACGTCTGGCGCAGAGGTTGTCCTTCCGCAGCTCATAACTTGGTCGCCGAAGCAAGTACGGACTCATTTTGACCGGCTGCATAGCGCAAAGCTGGTATCGGCGGAGCGGGAACACGATAACGGACCGTGGCGGTATGTCCTGCCGGAAGAACTATCGACTGCGGTTTCCCCATTTCATGATTTGCCGAACGTTACCGATCTGCAATCCGTTGAACTCGCACCTGATGCCGGGGCCGGTACACCTCGTTAGCCCGGCGCGACCTTGGCTTGCCCT
>JBGTDM010000268.1:0-2333 GCA_041748315.1 Pirellulaceae bacterium | reverse complement strand
GAAATCGCAAAATCACTGACGGTTTGCCCGGCCAGAGTGGCGGCTTCTTCGATGGTCTGCTTGAGTTCGGCAGGCAGCCGAAAGTTCAATCGGGCGTCGCTCTTCTTGGTAGACGGCATCGCGCTCAGGTCACGCCCTCCTGTGCCACGAGTGGCGCGCTTGCACGACGTGACTAAGCCGTTTGTGCGTCAGTCTGATGGTGGAGCGGTCTTGTACACCGCCTGCAACTAGCGAGTTCAGAGTTTTCTGGAATCAGTAGCTTTCAGGGAGTTGGCCTCTCTGCCGCTTAGCGTGCCAACTGATTTCGATACCGTCCGGACGAGAATTGGTGGGAGGTCGCAAACGTCCAAGATCAGGCAAGTCCTCTGGGAAACCTGTCAGTTGATGATATAGGGAAGCATCACGTTCCTTTGCCAGATCGACGATCCGCATCCACATGACACGCCAGCGCCGCAGGGTGGGCGAATTCAGGTCAAGTTGTTCGATGAGCCGCCCTGCGTCGAGGCGGTCGCTGAAAAGAACGCCGTCTGGCAATACGACCACAACATCAGACGACAGAACGGTCAATGGATCACCGATCGGTTGATCAAGTTTGACCGAATTGCAACGCCTGCAGGCATACACCAGATTGAAGTAGTCGAGCGTGTGCTCCGGTGCCAGCGATTGTGGTTCGAAGTGATCCAACTCGAACTCGCCCGTGACTTGCCCCCACCTTTCGCGTTTGAGGCAATAGACGCAACGAAACGTGAATTCATCGCGCAGCCATGGCCGAAATGATTCGTACGACGAGTACCCGCCTGGCCCGTGCGTGCGTTCCGAACGTGGTTCGGGATAGGCAAAGATCATTGTTCCGACTCAGTCGACCTTGACTCCAGATCGGTGAGATATCGGTGCAGCTGCTTTGCACCTTCAAGTGGTAGGTTGACCCCCGAATCCACTTGCTCGCGCATGATGTGCGTCAATCCGGCCAACTCAAGTTGCTCCTCGCGACTGAGCGTCCCTTGAATGTTACCATCGATGAGTTCAAACCGGCGCTTGTTGGCTTCGGCAGTCCATTCAAGCTTCTTCGACACGTCGGCGTGTTCCAACGCCACACGTCCAAAGAGACCGAGAATCTGCTCGCCGTCGAGACCAGAATCGAGCAGGGTCAACTTCACAGCCCGCATTGCGGCGAGGCTGTAGTCTGCGTTACCGGCATCGGATGGAAGCCCTTGCCCCGTCTCAGCCATGAAGATTTCGACGTGCTTCAGGAATTGACGAAACCAGTCGTTCGCACCTTCAGAAAGTGTCCCGGCGTCAGCGTCAGGCTGCTTCTTGACGGCCATCGTTTGATTCTGTGTCCTGAACTGCGGTCGCCAACATCTGCACGGCGATACTCGCAGCCTGGCGGTAGTGACCAAGTGTAATGACGCCCGTGGAGCCGCTTTTCTCTGCCAACTCCTTGGCCTTCAAGGCAACCTGCTCGGCAAAAAATGCCTTCCATCCGGCCAACGCCTGAGCAGCTTCCGCTTCGATCGTGTACGACTTGCTCTGATCCATCACAACCTCCCTGTCGTGTCCTTGTTGCCACAGTTTAACGCATGGGCCTTAGGCCGAGAATCCCAATCTGCACCAATCTGCACCTATGGAGTCGTTTGGATTTCATGGAGTTGACGCACCTGGCCTGAGTGGTAAGACATTCTTACCATACCGTAAATCACGGGAGTATCGGCATGAAAAAGCAAGAAGCAGTTGAAACGGCTAGCGAAGTCTTGAAGTGAGTCCAGGAACTCAGCGGAAGAAAGGCCGGGGAGATCACTGGCTCCACTGGTCTCATCGGCGACCTCGATGAATTCGACAGCTTGAGCGGCATTGAAGCATCGTCGATGTTGTCGGACGAGCCACTGCGACAAAGCGGGACCGGCAACTGCCGGCATAGAACCAAGTTGAACTGAACCACGGAGCCGGTATGCGTTTTGTTTCAGCCAAGATGCTCCGGCTGTGCCCTATTGTAACGGCTTGCCACGCTGCCGGGCAAACTTTTTGACGGATTACGACGATTTTGTCGCCGCCCCGGGGTATCCGCCGACAAGGGACCGCCAGCAGCGGACCGAGATGATGCGTTCCACAAAAATGGATCGCAAGGGTCGCCACACTATCACGAATTCGATTCCGTCACCTCGGTCGAACACATCTCGCGAACTGCGCAAGGACGAACCGACCTGTGCCATTGCGCCCAGTTCGCGAACCTGCGTCGGTCACATTGACAGAGGCGTGTCGGACCGACGCAGGTTGCCGAACAAGTGCGTCCAACGACAACGCATCGCCGCGTAATGGCTCCGGATGTGGCGCAG
>JBGTDM010000267.1:0-10584 GCA_041748315.1 Pirellulaceae bacterium | reverse complement strand
AAGACCGTCGCTGTCCTCAGGCCGACACATCCTCAGGCCGACACTTTGACCTGAACGCACCGTTGCCCACAACACTGACATTTGCCCAACAATCGAGCGATCGCCAACGCAAAAGTCATCGTTGTGAGAAATGCGGGTTAGGATGTCGTGAGTGCTAGTGCCGCGCGAGCTTTGATCAATCGTTAATTCGCGTGGTCTGATTTTTCGATTTCTTGGGTGGATGGGCAGGCCGTGTCTTATCTTAATGAAAAAAGTTAAACGGTTTGAACCGTTGCGGTCGACAAATAGGGTTAATCGCACATTAGGCCTTCCCAAGATAGCGGGATCATTCTAGAATATAGAAAATGACGCGGGGTGGAGCAGCCCGGTAGCTCGCGAGGCTCATAACCTCGAGGTCGTAGGTTCAAATCCTGCCCCCGCCACTACGTTAAGGGGTTTCGAAATTTCGAGACCCTCCGGTTTTACGATAAAACCCGGAAAATACACTGGCAGGCCGACGCCTCATAACGTCGGCCTGTTTGCGTTTCATGGCCACGGGTCTGACGCCATTTTGCGCGGCTTTGTGAGCAAAACTGTTGTCCGACCCTCCCCAATCGCCCTCACCGCCCCGCTCGAACTCTCGCGCCCTTTGCAACTTTCCGATGTTCGAAATACCAATACTGCGGGGGCTGTCTCTCTCCTTGCACCCCAAACTCTCGCCACATTCTAACTCTCTCGGCGCTTGGGTTACGACCGTGTTGCGACCGCTCAATCGGTCTGTTTTTACCGGGTTGAGCCCGCATTTCTCACATGTAAAGCGTCGAGAGGCGCCATCTGCCGCTGGGGACAGCGGCAGCTACAGTAGGTCGGCCAGTCCTCAGGCCGACACATCCTCACGACACTTTGACCTGAACGCACCGTTGCCCACAACACTGACATTTGCCCAACAATCGAGCGATCGCCAACGCAAAAGTCATCGTTGTGAGAAATGCAGGTTGAGCACGTCAGGAGCACGCAATCAGCTTTCTGCAATCGGATTCAAGCTCGAAATACTCGTCATCCATTGAGCCGAGGATATCGATAAAACCAAGTAGAACAATCCGATTTGGCGGTGCGGTAACCCCAAGGCTCTGGGGGTTGTGTTTCGACCGAAAGCGAAGTATCCTGATACTTGGGTAAATGCTCAGTAATTCAGGTGCTTTGTTGATTCGGCGGGCAATTTCGTTGCTTTTGATTTTCGCTCTACTAGCCAGCCAAATGGCGAGCCTGATGCCCCATTCGCATGCCGGCATGTCGCCCGAGGAGCGAGCGTCCCACGATGCCGTTCCTCATATTCACATCGGTCGTCATGCGCATACGCAGCTTCGCCACTCACACGGCCATCAGGACAGATTTCATCGCCATCGTCACTGTTGTTCCACTCATCATCACGACAGCAATCCGCAGCACGATCACGATGATAATGCGATTTTCATCGACTGTGAGTTCGCCGTTGTCGGTATCAACCAGCAGCAAAAATCGCGTTGCGTTACCACGGAATTTCAGCTTCAACGCATCTGTTGTCGCGATTGGCAATTGGCACCGCAACGACTTGCCAATGGGTTGGTGTTCGAACGCCCGCCCGATAAGGTGATCGACGGCTCACAAATCTATCTGACGACTCTCAAGCTGCGACTCTAAACGCATTCATTGTGCCGCTGTTTGCGTGTGCCCGGGTTACGAAGGATTTTCCGGTTCGCACTCGTAGATTTCTCGAACTTTATTTAGTTCCATTCTTTCTACAGAGTCAATCACTATTCCCATGAAAATCACAAAAGCCTTGTTTCAAAGGTTGCTAGTCCACACCGCTATTGCCGCTCTGGGCATTGCGATTGCGGCAGTTGTTGTAGTTTATATCTACAACCAGTGGCAAAAACAAACCGCCTCAAATCAGCAAACAACAGAAGGCGAATCGGCCTCTCCAATGCAAGGCGGTACGATGCCCGCACGACTCAATGCGGAAGCGCGTAAGAATCTGGGTGTCATTACGCAGGCCATGCATCCAACCCAGTATTATCGCCGGATAGAGATTCCGGGAATCGTAGTGGATCGACCAGGTGTCAGCGATCGCGGAGTGGCAGCTCCGATTGCGGGGGTCATTGCTAAAATTCATGCTTATCCTGGCTCGGCTGTTCTCCCCAATTCGCCCCTGTTCACATTACGTCTGGTTAGCGATTCCATTCACAATTCCCAACTTGAACTATTCAAGGCAATGAGAGAAATCGAGATTGCGCGAAATCAAAAGCAGCGACTGGATGGATTGGCCTCAAGCGGAGGTGTACCTGGTTCGCGTATTATTGAACTCGATAATGAAATCCAACGGATGGAAGTGAATGTTCTTGCATTTCGTCAGAATTTATCCGCACGCGGACTATCGGATGATCAAATCAACGCTGCTGCGCAAGGTACCTTTGTCACCGAAATTACGGTATCCGCCCCTCGTGTTTTACCACGAGCGTCATCAGATGTTTTGAATTCCAGTGGCGATGTTGAAGACACCTCACAAGACGCATTTACTTTCGAATTGCACTCGCTGAATGTGACATTGGGTCAACAGGTCGATGCCGGCACGGTTCTTTGTGTCCTGGCCGACCATCGAGAATTGATGATTGAGGGTCGCGGCTTCAAGAAAGATCTGACGGCCATTCAAAGGGCGGCAATTGAACAACTGCCCATTGATGTGGTATTTGAATCGAACGATGCAGAACATTGGCAGCAGCCAAGTCACCATTTTTCAATTGAGCATATAGGCAACTCAATCGATCCCAGCACTCGCACGTTTGCATTCTTCATGCCCCTTGAAAACCAATGGGATTCGTTTCCGCAAAACGAGCAGCGGCGCCTGATTTGGCGATTTCGCCCAGGAGACCGCGTTCGCATTTTTGTCGCGGTAGAATCGTTGGACAATGTCATCGTGTTGCCGACCGCAGCGGTCGTGCGGGATGGCGCTGAAGCGTTCGTTTTCAGGCAAAACGGAGACTTGTTTGATCGAATTGGAGTCCATGTCATTTACGAGGACAGCCAATCGGTGGTGATCGCCAATGATGAAAAACTACGACGCACTTCGTACATTGCGCAAAATGCGGCAGCCTCTTTGAATCGCATTTTGAAAGCCCAAATGTCCAGCGGACAACCAACGAATTTACATGTGCATGCCGACGGCACCGTACACGCTGCACACTAGGAGCAATGCGATGATAAATGCGATTATCCGAGTTTCGTTGCGTTACCGCGTGCTGGTCATTTCCCTCAGCCTCGTGCTGTTGTTTTACGGAAGTTATTTGGCTTCGCTAATGCCGATCGATGTTTTTCCTGATTTAGACCGACCTCGTGTGGTCATCATCACGGAGTGCCCTGGTCTCGCGACCGAGGAAGTCGAAACGCTGGTAACACAGCCGATTGAGGTAGCCGTTTTAGGCGCTTCGGGCGTCCAAGCAGTTCGCAGTCAAAGTACCGCTGGATTAAACGTCATTTACGTTGAGTTTTCTTGGGAGACGGAGATTCGTGCCGCTCGACAGACGATCCAAGAGCGACTGGTATCTCTGAATTTACCCGACGGGATTAGGCCTCAAATGACCCCACCCGCTTCAATCATGGGCCAAATTGTGATCGCCGGGATGTACCGACAACGTGGGCCCAATGGCGGCGAACTGATGGCGATACCTAATAGTGCGTATGTCATTGAACTGAATGGGTTTTCGATCGATGAATTTCGAATAATGATTGCAACACAGTCCAGCGACGAGCAGCAATCAAAAATCAAAAATCTCCTTGCTTATCGCGTGACTGATCGTCATCGTGTTGATAGATGGAATCCCGTTTCGTTTGAAATGGTCGATTCCAGGCTACTGATCGACGAGGGCAAAGCGTCGTTCGATTTAACAATCGAAAACCTAAAATCGTCAATCGATCATTCCATGGCCTTGAGAACGCTGGCCGATTGGGTGGTGCGCCCACGATTGCTCAAAATCCCAGGACTTGCTGAAGTCTTTATTCAAGGCGGCGATCAAAAGCAATTTCATGTGCTTGTGAACCCAGTCGCATTGATTGATTACGGTGTCACGTTGCAACAAGTCGAGCAGGCTCTCGCCGAAAGCAATATCAATACCAGTGGCGGCTATGCGGTTACCGGTGAAAGCGAGCGTCCGATTCGTATTCTCGGACGGTTGGGCCCAGGCGAAACACGAGTGATAAGTGACCTTGCGAAAATACCGATCAAGTCCAGTGAAACACGACATGTATTGCTCGAAGACGTCGCGCGGGTCACAGCGGGAACGCAATTCAAGCGTGGGGACGGAAGTATCAATGGCCAGTTGGGGACGGTTTTCACGATCGTCAAACAGCCACATGTTGACACACGCCAATTGACCGAGCAAATCGCAGGCGCTCTGGCAGACATCGAAGAGTCGCTGCCACCGGATATCGTGATCAACTCGGAATTGTTTCGCTTAAAGAATTTCATTGATCGTGGCGTGTTCAATGTCGGCGAAGCATTGGTCATTGGTGCAGTCCTGGTCATTGCGATCTTGTTTCTGTTTCTGCTGAACTTTCGCACGACATTTATCACGCTGACGGCCATACCACTTTCATTAGTGATTACGACGCTCGTATTCCGAATACTTGATACGTTCACAAGTTCGCAGCTATCGATCAACGTAATGACGCTGGGTGGAATTGCCGTTGCCATGGGAGAATTGGTCGATGATGCAATTGTCGATGTTGAGAATATTTTCCGAAGGCTGAAGGAAAACAACACACGATCCAATCCGCGTCCAGCCATCGTGGTGGTTTACGAGGCGAGCAAAGAAATCCGCAGCGCCATCGTCTTTGGCACGGCCGTTGTGATTCTAGTCTTCTTGCCGTTGTTCGCATTGACGGGGATCGAGGGGCGCTTGTTCATGCCTCTCGGAATCGCTTATATCGTTTCGATCCTGGCTTCGCTGCTTGTTTCGCTAACGGTGACACCCGTGCTGAGTTTTTATTTGCTGCCACAGGCCAGAGCAACCCAACGCGCTGGAGATGGGCCGTTGCTGCGAATGCTCAAATCGGTCGCTTCCCCACTGATTCGATTGAGCATGGCAGTCCCTGGTTGGCTACTAGCTATCACTTGGGTGTTTGTTTTGCTCGCTGCATGGGAATTCTCCAACCTAGGCCGGAATTTTTTACCTCAGTTCGACGAGGGGAGCATTTTGGTCAATGTGACACTCCCACCTGGTTCGTCGCTGGAAGCATCCAATCAGGTGTCGAGTTTGATCGACAAGAAATTAATACAACGACAGGTTTCTTCCGACAATCCCGATGGTGAAATTCTGCATTTTGTCCGACGAACGGGGCGTGCGGAAATGGACGAACACGCGGCACCGGTAAACTCAGGCGAGTACATCTTGAGCATGAATCCTGAGATTCATCACAGCCGCAGCGAGATTATCCGGGAAATATTGGAAGAGTTGCGGGAGGAGGTTCCCGGTGTCGATATTGAAGTGGAACAGCCGCTTGCGCACTTGATTAGCCATATGGTTTCGGGCGTTTATGCCCAGATTGCGATTAAAGTCGTCGGAGACGATCTCGACATTCTTCTAAGCTCGGCGGAAAAAATCAAGAATGTCGTCCAGGGAATTCCCGGTGTGACCCCGCCTGTCACAGAGCCGATTCAACTTACGCCTGAACTCCATATCCGGTTGCTGCCAAATGAACTTGCTCGCTATGGTGTGACTCGCGAATATGTCGGGCGCATTTTGCAAACAGCACTTCAAGGTGAAGTCGTTTCTCAAGTTCTGGAAGGACAACGGCGATTTGATCTATTGGTTCGTTTGGAACAAGCCTACCGGACCGACTATGCCAACTTGGGTCGTCTACGAATCGATCTCCCCGATGGTCGCGGGCAAGTTGAACTGGGCTCATTAGCAGAAATTGAGGACGGCGTTGGCCCAAACGCGCTGAACCGGGAGAATGCACGACGGCGGGTCGTTATTCGTTGCAACACTCAAGACCGAGACTTGGCCAGCGCCGTCAATGAGATCAAACAACGAATCCGAAGCGATGTCTCGTTACCAAGCGGTTACTTTGTCGAATACGCGGGGCAATTCGAGAGCCAACAAAGGGCGACGACGACGATTCTTGTCTTGGCCGGAATCTCTTTCGTCGGCATGTTCGTCGTTCTGTTGTTGTTGTTCCCTTCGGTGCGGATCGTATTGCAGATCTTGAATGCGTTGCCGACAGCCTTCATTGGCGGTGTGTTGGCACTTGTCGTCACCGATCAAACATTGACTGTTGCCAGCTTGGTCGGCTTTATCTCCTTGGGTGGAATCGCGGTTCGCAATGGAATTCTGCTGGTGACTCATTATTTTCATTTGATGCGAAAAGAGAACGAGACATTTGGACCGGCCATGATTATGCGAGGCAGCTTGGAACGATTGGCACCGGTGCTGATGACCGCGTTGACGGCAGGAATTGGGTTAACGCCGCTGGTATGGGGTGGCCAGGAGCCCGGTCGCGAGATTCTCTATCCTGTCGCCACTGTCATTCTCGGCGGATTGCTGACGTCAACATTTTGTGAGTTCTTGATCCACCCTGGTTTGTTCTTGTCGTTCAGCGGCCAGGATGCCAAGCGGATTGTCAATTCCGGACAAAACGACGAAAATCACCTACTCAGTGACTCGAAAGTCACTTTATCTGTTACCGCTTCGGCTGAACCCGATGGGCCAGTCGAGTTTTCCAGTTGAACCTTTTTTTGAGAGGAATATGAAATGAAGAAAGTTTTTACGCTATTAGTTTGTATGTTGACGTTTGTCGGCTTGATTGGCTGTAATCCGACGGGCGAAGATCAGTCTGGGCAAAACCAGGCGACCAACGATCACGGACATTCGCACGACGATGGCGACGATGACCACGATGACGGCCACAGCCATGGCGACGCACCCCATGGAGGAACTCTATTCGATTGGGGGGGTGGCGCTTATCATGTCGAGTTCACTGTCGACCACGATCAGCAAGAAGTGACCGTTTACATCCTTGGCGGTGATGCCAAAACACCCGCACCAATCAAAGCCGACAAGCTGCAATTGGTCATCGACGAACCTGCAACCGAACTGGAACTGACGGCCTCACCGCTTGACGGCCAAGTCGATGGAATGACGTCGCGCTTCGTGGGCAAACATGAAACGATTGGAATCGTGCGGGAGTTTTCAGGAACGGTCAGTGGCGTTGTGGATGGCACACCCTATACAGGCGACTTCAAAGAAGAGCCCCACGGACATGACCATTAGTACTCTGAGCGTGCCAACGGAGCCGCTGGGAAAGAGTTTGGACGCTTTTGTTCACCAGGTTTTTAAATAATCCTATTTGTCCAGACAACGCAAATCGGCGCGGAGGTGCTACGTGATTTACGTCAATTGAACATCCCTGTAACTGACAGAATGTTGTTTAAGATTCGTCGAAATGGAATTGCGCCCAAATCAACTGGTTGACTTTCGTTTCCGCGAGGTCGAAGGTTCAAATCCTGCCCCCGCCACTACTTTAAGGGGTTTCGAAGTTTCGAGACCCTCCGGTTTTACGATAAAAACTGGTAAATACACTGGCAGGCCGACGCATCAAAACGTCGGCCTGTTCGCGTTTCATGGCCACGGGTCTGACGCCATTTTGCGAGGCTCTGCGAGCAAAACTGTCGTCCGCCCCTCTCCAACCGTTCCCATCGCCCCCTCTCGAACTTTCCCTGCCCCGACTATTTTTCGATGATCGGGTTCCGGAATCTAAGGAGACTTCTCGCCCCTTCTCGCCCCAACTCTCGGCACTCTCCAACTCTCTCGACCGGCAGGTTATAAAAATGTCTCTAACTCCATAACCCGGGCGATTTCATAAAACTACGACCCCGAGGTATGAACCTGGGCGACGAGTTTCGACGATTTTGTCGTGAGGCGAACAATGATCGACGGGGCTACTTTCGATCTGGAGTTGGGGAAGTAGCGACCAGCGACTCACCAAATTTGCGAAAATCAATTTCCTCGATTGATTTCTTCCCCGCGTTTAACTAATTCGCTTGTCTTGGTTCCACCAAACCACATCTTTCCCAGACTCTTTAAATGTTTTACTTTCACGCTTCCGGACGAATCCCTCTAGCGGTGGAGAGATTGCCGAAAGGTGTTGCAGAGCAAAGAAAAACGACAGGCCCAAAGCTCAGCGAACATGTTCCAGCACAATCTTCTTTTTCTTCTTCTTCGTCGTCGAAGTCGATACGACAGTAAACCGCATACCAGCCGTTTCTTGAAGGTATTGCATAACGCCAAAGAGGTTCTTTACGTTTGGATTTCCGTTACGGCCAAACATTCTCATGAGGCTTTTTGGCGATTTTTGAATTGCTTTGCCAACCTCCTCAAATCCTACTGTGGCGTTAACATAATCTCGAAGGAGGATCCTGGCGACATCGAAGTCTCCGCGGACAATGGCTTCGTGTGCTTCCGTTAAGAGTTCATCGCGAAACTCGCGATCGCGGTCAACTCGAGCTTTTACTGTTTCTTTGAATTCGCGTGAAAGTGCCATTACTTCTTCTTTCTTGGATGTTCCTTAACTTTCGATTTACGGGCTTGATCCGTCATTAATTTCTTTTTCCGCAATTTGTAATCCTGCAAATATTTTCTAGCATCGTCGATATCCGACTGCTGGCGTGACTTCGATCCGCCGCACAACAGCAGCACGATCTCATTGCCATCCTTTGCATAATATAATCGGTAGCCTTTCTCGAAATTAATTCGACGCTCGAAAACGCCACCGCCCACAGATTTGTGATCTCCAAAATTGCCAAGCTCCATTTGAGCTATGGCACTGGTGACTTTGGCTGCGGCTTTGGCGCCGAGCGATGAAAACCATCTGTCGAACGGGATTATTCCAGTTGACGTTTCGTATTGAGTCGTGCTCGTTTTCCCCATCGCTTAATGGTAACATATGTGTTACTATCGTCAAGTCTGAGTTTGACACTTTAAGGCAATTTTTTTGAAGCGGGAGTAACGAAACGAAAGAGCAATTGATTTTGGAGCCCAAGGTCGAATCGACGAGATCGAGGACTTTGGCCGATCGTTTAGAACTCTGAAGACTCGCATTTTCAATTGAGCCCCGTTGGGAAGCGTTGAGGCCGCATGTCCGAAATTGGACTTTTCCGATCGTTGACGGAATGAAAGGTCGTTTACGGCCCATGTCTAATCGTCTGTTTAGAAAACTCACCGTTT
Source organism: Pirellulaceae bacterium (assembly GCA_041748315.1). Classification (GTDB taxonomy): domain Bacteria; phylum Planctomycetota; class Planctomycetia; order Pirellulales; family Pirellulaceae; genus CALMEE01. The sequence goes on along the minus strand of JBGTDM010000267.1, from coordinate 1,348 downwards.
CAGGAAAGCGTTCTGTCCCGAGTATATGGGGAAAGAGTAACAGCATAGATAACCCATGGGCGAACTGAACTGTTTTCAGCCCGCGAAATCAACGGCCCATAGAACCCATCAATGCCCAACCGCTCTTTTTCCGATCACGCGCCAAGCGAGCGTCGAGAACGAATCGCGGCACTGCTCGGAATCGGCGTCCGGCGAGTGCTGAAACAAAAACGAAAAACTCTCCCAACTCTGGCAAAACATGCCTTGGTGTTTCCTCTGATCTGAGGCTCTCTGTGTCTCAACCCCACCGTCGCGTCGAAACCGACCACGACGACAAGGATTAAACGCCATCGGGGTTACGGGCCGAACAACAATGGGGAAGACCAAGAGCTGGCACGTCCGCTTCACGATTCCTACGCCAGCGAGATCGACCCCTGCACCTTCGCCCCACCCTTCTACGTCTACCGCTACGATAACGCGAGTTATCATTTGAGCTACATGGACGACCAAGGCTATCGCGACTTGGGCAACGATCGGCAACGAAATCGAGAATCAATCGACGTGGGCTGGAAGAAGGACTGGTCAAGCCTGCCCGTCATTCGTCGATTCACGTTCGGTCTCCACGTGAATCCTAAATCGGACCGCACCCCAATTGAGCTGATCGGGCCGGTATTTGAGCCCGGAACCAACGGTCCCCAAAACGGAATGTACGCGCTGCAGAAAGAACTGCGCAAACGTATCGACGCGGGCCTCGATTGGCTATCCATCAAACCATTACCCGTCAGCAAAGGGGCCATTCCTTGGTTCTGGAACTGGCAAGACCGACGCTATGCTATGTGGTGGGACGCAGAAGGCCTGCCGTTTATCCAAGGTCCCAACATGCTCTTCATCAACTCAGCCACGCCCCGCATCGACCGCGAGGAGTGCGCTCTGCTCGATTCCCCGAACTGTCTGATGATGTTCTGTCACAGCGAGTGGTATCGCGACCTCATCCTCGCCAATCGTGGTCCGAACAACAAATCCGAAATCGTCATGTGGCCCTACCCCATCGACCCGATGCCTGAGGGCCCGCTTCCGGCTGACTACGATCTCCTCATCTACGCCAAAAACGGCCATCGCCCCGGCCTGCTGGAACACCTGGCCGAATTCTACCCCAATCACATTCAATTCCACTACGGCCAATACAAACGCACCGACCTCATCGAAGCCGCCCGTCGCTCCCGCGCCTGCGCCCAATACCGCTAAATCGAGATATGAAAAAATCGCATTTCCCTGCATGATTGTGTTCCCTAAACCCAATCCCGCAAAGGAAATGCGACATGGACGCTGCAACGACTGCCCCAGACAATGATTCTGCTCGAATAAGGGG
>JBGTDM010000266.1:0-2680 GCA_041748315.1 Pirellulaceae bacterium | reverse complement strand
TGACGGTCAATCTCGATGCGCTTCACTGAAATATCCATCAATTCAGCTTTGTGCAACACGGGCAGCACGAACATGCCGGCAAAACTGACACTGGTCCCCCCCATCCCATTGCGGACGATCGCCGTCCCCTGGTTGACCTTGCGCCAGCAACGAATCAACAGAGCAGCGAGTCCCAGCCCGATCACGAAGAGTATCAGGGCGATGGCGGCTGGGTAAAGGAATTCAAACTGGCCCAGCAGTTGAAAACTCGAAACGTAAGAAGTCAGCATTAGGTTTTCTCCGGTTTAGTAAGCTCAACGATGCAGATATCTCGTTCGGCGTCATAGCCGACGATTGTGACGAATTCCCCTTTGGTCAGTCGTTGACCCTTTTCATTCCGCGCGTTGAGCACCAACGGCGGGCCTTTGAGTTCGATTCTTATTTCACCAAACTTGTCATTGAGCTCGTTCGTATTGACAATCGCCTGACGGCCGATCAAGGCCTGACGCCGATCAAACTCAGAATTCTCGCGCCGAAACAACGGTGTGAGCGGCATTAAAATAAATCGTGTCGCGATCAAACTGAGCCCGATCAATGGAACCATGAACGTCAACGTCATCAGCCACGAGAATTCAGGGTTAAAATAGTGGTTTGTTCCAATCGTAACGATCCAAAAGCAAAGTGCAAAAAATGATCCGGCCACGGTCAAGGGAATTTCTCCCAACTGGAAAAACGCGTAGACCCAACCGAATAACCCTTCGCCCGCGCCAGCCTTGATGTCACCTGCGGCGTCGAGGTTGGTATCGAAATCTAACATGTCCAAGCCGAAGACGCCGACAATCACCAACAACCAATACAGTAACACGATCCCCAGCAGGAGCGTGGCTGGCAAATTTACTGGCATGAAAATTTCGTTTAAGAATTCGATCATGGCGGATTTCTAATGCACGAAACGACGATGTTTCTACGATATGACTCGCTACAGTGTGTCCAATCATTGTAATCGGTTCAAGAGTCAGTCGACCCCAATAAGTTGGTGTCACTGCCTGCCACAAAAATCCAATATTTTGAACCAAACCATGCGCAGAGGAATTCCGCTGCTAATCCAGTCGCAACTTACCCGGCGACGCCGGGCATCAGCGCGAAATGAAATCGGCACTGCTTTTGACGGTACGGCTCGCGGTTGTTAGTCCATGTGTCATTCATCGGCCAACATTTCCAGACCTCTCAATGGTGGATGCGATTAAGTCGCCGTTGATTCGACAAGCAATGCAGATTCTTGGCTAGAATCGAAGCATTCCGTTGGTTTTTTAGCTCGATTCAAGACGTGGCGTCCGGGTCCGATTTGACCGTTTATTTTGATACGTTTACGGAGGGCCCTTGGAAAGCGCGTCGACCAACCATTTGCGTGACGCCCTTGATATTGTGAGTGGCAGTGCTGAGCCAGATACGGTGAGAACACCCTGATTGTTGCCACGCAATAGACAAGAACGAGGAAAACGCTTGAGCCAAATCAGATTTGAACTCAAGCGTCTTCCAAGTCAGGGTTGCTTTGTCGTTTTTGCTTTTCGTTTTTGTCGTTGTTATTTTTTGTGGCAGCCACCTCCATTTCCATAAAACTTTTTAGGCTGGTGGTACTTCTTGATCACATGGGAGTGCCCATAGTTATGCCCATAGTTATGGCCGTAGTTATGGCCATGATCATAAATGTGCCCATGGTTGTATTGATGGCCGTAGTCGTAGACCTCTTCGTGACCATAGTCAACCAGTTCCTCTTCGATATGGTATTCGGGTTCCTCGATTACGACTTTATGATGAACTTGAATCAGGTGTAAATCGAGCAATGAAAATTGTGGTGCATGTGGGTCGAGTCCGTAGGCACCATTTCGAACCAGTAGCGACACATGCCCATTTCGCCACTCGATCGCTTGCTCCAGCAACGCTTCGAATTGAAGTGCTGAGGAAACGGGAATATTGTTTACTCTGCGAATCAAGTCGCCTTTGCGTAAGCCAACCAAATCCGCTTTGCTGCCGGGGATCACTTGAACGATCTGCATACCGACATCAGGGATTGACTCAGCGAGCAGGCCGATCGAGAGTTTTTGAAATGCACCTATCGGAACTCCACCGCCTTCGATTACAGCGTTCGAAATCGGACCACCCGATGGTTCGAGACCCAGTTGCAGTTCCGCCTGACCTTCGTCGATGTCTTGATCGTCGATGATCGGTCCTGCTAAATCAGTTTCTTGCTCAATTACGGCAGCAGCTTGGGCTTGTCGCTGGACCGGCACGCCGGCCGATCCTTCTTCGTTTTGCGCTTGAGCGAAACTGGCGATTCCCATGGCGGTCAACAATGACCAGGATAATGCGATCTTTTTCATCTTAGATTCCTTGTTTAAATTGGTTTGGAAAATTGCGTTTGGTTTTGTGAATTGAAATAACTCACCTGCTTCACCAAACGAAAGGGAGGCGGTCGAGGGGACAGGAATCAGCAAATTGCCGGAAAAATCGGCCTGAAGCCCATGGATTGACAGCATGCCGGTGGCGCGGCTGCCTTGTTGGATATCGATAGAGTGCACCGAATTAAACGGCTAACCCGCATTTCTCACAACGATGACTTTTGCGTTGGCGATCGCTCGATTGTTGGGCAAATGTCAGTGTTGTGGGCAACGGTGCGTTCAGGTCAAAGTGTCGGCCTGAG
>JBGTDM010000265.1:0-20253 GCA_041748315.1 Pirellulaceae bacterium | reverse complement strand
TGTTGTGGGCAACGGTGCGTTCAGGTCAAAATGTCGGCCTGAGGATGTGTCGGCCTGAGGACAGGCCGACCTACTGTAGCTGCCGCTGTCCCCAGCGGCAGATGGCCCCTCTCGACGCTTTCCATGGGAGAAATGCGGGCTAGTGCGTTCCGGCTGATCTTCAGCAACCGAACTCTTAATATTGACAAAGATTTTTTTTCAGACGCTGACTCTTACAGCAAATCCTGCGCAGCTTCTAAATCGAAAGACAAGTCCATCTTTCGACGAAACCACGAGTTTTGACTCAAAATCAAGCGGTCGCTCTGGCTCGAGACTCCCGCAACCCACGACTGAGGATATCACGCAACATCGGCGAAAAATCTTCGTACTTGACCTGGTCTGGAGAGCCATTCGCATATTGATAAATCGCATCACGCGGCTTTTTACCAAGTGCAATCAGCGTCGAACTCACCGTTCCAAAATCACGGTTACGGATGACCATGCTGGGTCGATTCGATCCCATCGGGGCACGTGAGAACACTTTGCTGGCAACCGCCAGGAATTTGACCGGCGAGTCCAACATCTGCAACGTCAACAGGCGGCGAGCAAGCGAAACCCTTTCGTCTCGGGGATCATCCAAATCATTCGAGCCAATGATGCTCAAACCATCCTCCAATTCGACCACATTAATTTCGTTGCCAGCGTGGATCACCCACCCGGATTCCGAGTCGGCCACCACATAATTCACCCCTCGGTATTGCCCGGAATGCAGGGCTTCCAATGCCAAATCAACAGATTGCCGCGCTGATCCCGTTTTCAACATATCACGGCATAAACTCCCTCTGGATTTCGGACTGATCGGGTCCACGGGCTTACGACGTGGAATTGCCCCACAAAACATGCCGTGCTGGTTTACGCCCAAGTAAGTCCCGCCGGTTGAGTTGTCAACGCTGGCTAGAATACGCGGTTTTCCTGATTGAATGGTTGGGGTCGGGCATTTGCGGTCAAAGCACTCTTCCCGATTGCCCGCGACCAAAATAGGAGAATCAGGAACAAGTCGATATAAAACTGCCAATAGGCTCATGGATTCAAATTCCGAGACAAAGGTGAAAAACTACGGATCTTGGCCAGCAGCCTCAAAAAAGTCAAGGAAACCTCATCAAGTCGCGCGACAACCATGCAGCAACGCTAATGTCAACTGAGTGGGACACTCCCGCTCAACGTTGATGGCACGATTACAGAGCAAATCTTGTGGAATTCCTTTCTGGCTGCACAATGCGAGATCTGACGGTCGCCCGAGTTCGCAAGTCTCGATCCGTCATTCGCCACTCCATGGGGGACTGGAACGATCTGGCCACAAATCACTTGTAACGCAATTTGCCAATTTACAAGAAAAAAACTTCCTGAATACCCTACTTTGGGGGGCATGAAAAAAATGCTGGTGCCAAGGACAGGCGATGCATTGGGGCAACACCGCTGGACAATTCGTATCCAGTACGAGCGGAAATTGAGCTTGAAACCTGTAAAAACAGCGTCAAAGAGCCTTGTCTAGCCAATTTGATGACTAAAACATTGAAAATTGAAAGGCGAGGATACTGACGCTTTATCGAACCAACCGACTTTGTTGGCAGCGCGAAGCGGTGGTAAACGGATTTGACGTTTTTGCAGCGCAACTCCAAAATTCGCGTTGTGGTGCGTACTCAAAAATCCCGTCGCGGCGACACCATCGTTAAAACAAACGCGATTCCGGGCGTTTAGTCCTACAGCGCCGGCTCGATGCAAAGCTATAGGCCAGCCTTTCCAGGCTGACGCCGTATACCTGGTTTGTGCCAAACCGGGAGGATTGGGTCAGCCTGGAAAGGCTGACGTACATACCTGGCGCTGTCGGACGAAGACTGGGGCAATCGCATCGATCTCGCCCCCTTTAAATGATCATTGGTTGTTCGCGAATGCCTGACGCACGTCAACCATATTCAGAATGATAACCGACCAAATCCCAATCGGCATCCCAATAACACAACAACAATTTCCGAAGTTAATCATCGCCAAGATCGCAGCGGCAAAGGCCAATCCCCATAGTTTGACTCGTATCATCATGGCACCGCCAAAAATGATAACACCGTTCACGATGACAAATGCGACCTGTACCAAGGCAGCAACGATCCCCCGACTGCCGCGTTCCATTTCGTTCAACCAATCTGGCATATTTGGATCGAGTCGAGGCTGGCCACCACCAATGCGACCACAATGCTGATCGACGACATGATTAGACCCAACACTCCCACGACGATCAAAGCAATTCCCGGGGCAACGATTTTCGTTGACGATGGCCGCATCTGGTGTTGACCAAACCCGGGTTGTCTCATCGGTTGGGCGTACGGATTCTTTGGAAAGGGGTCATAAAGGAGTAACTGTGACATGTCATCTCGCGACAGTAAACGAATAAACGATGATTCTAAACGATGATTCTACTCGAAGAATTTTGGCAAAAAAACCACGAGAGCCAAGAAACATTGGGCCATCATCGAATTGATCCTACGGGCTTCAGACGAAACGACGACTTCTCCCAAAATTTTGTGAACGCGTTGAAATCATTTTCATTTGAGATTGATCGAAAAATCTGATCCGTTGGAGATCGGGGACGTGGATTGGATACTGATAATGTGTTGCAACGTGAAATGGACCAAAACCATGGAGGACCATGGAGGACCATGGAGGGATTGGGATTTTTCCAGCAAATTTTCCTTCGACAGTTCATCGAAGAATTGCGCGATGGCTGATTGAGGCAAATACCAAACAGTTTCTTAGCGTTAATGTAAGATACAAAACGGTCAATGGCTGCTACTGGGGCCATTGCGCCAATCTACGTCGCTGAACAATCCGCAACCGGTGTTATACTAAGAGTCTCGCAAGCTAATTCTGGATAACGGTTCCTGTTGCTTTGAGAGCACGGACTTATCGTTGATCGATACCAATTGTTCTTAATCATTGGCGCTAACCTCTGGCGGTATCGGCGCGGTTAGTTCCAGTGCGATGTTCAGATGAAAGCCTAAATCCAATACGTGATCAACTGATTCGATTTGTGACTTGGACTGCCAACAGCAAGCTTGCATTGATTCCGGTAATTTGAAATCGACGGCATGGCTGTGTATGAATAGCAACCTCGAAAGACATGCGTGGGAGAAATTATGATTCGGCGTTTTTTGTTAGGGCTAAATTGTTTGTTTTGGGCATTGATGGGTTTGATTGGATCGATGGTCCATGCTCAAACCGAGCCGCTGGTAGGTTTGCGAGCGAATACGCCTTCGGTTCACGCTCTCACTAATGCCAGAATCATAACGGCTCCAGGCGAACTGATAGAGCAGGGGACGCTGATCATTCGTGACGGCTTGATCGCAGGAGTTGGTGTGAATCTCGAAATTCCGGCGGACGCTCGTGTTTGGGATTTGGAGGGGCGATCGATCTATCCGGGTTTGATAGATGCTCATGCAGATATTGGATTGGAAGAATCGACGACCAATTCAGGAGGAGGTGCTGCCTATTGGAATCCACAAGTTCGCCCGGAGTTGTTGGTGTCCAAGGAATTCAGCGGTAGCAACAATGCGTCCCAGGCGCTTCGCTCACAGGGCGTGACGGTTGCCATGGTCATCCCGCGATTAGGAATCTTCCGTGGCCAGACGGCCGTCGTCAGTTTGGCAAGTGGTAATCCACGCGATTTGATTTTGAATTCGGGCAATGTCCAATCGATCTCGTTCTCAAGAAGCGGGGCGTTGGGCGGCTCCTATCCCACTTCGGGAATGGGCGCCATTGCCTTGATGCGGCAAGTGCTTCTGGATGCACAATGGTATGGCGAGGCGCACCAAATCTATGAGGGAAATCCAAACCAATCAGCCCGACCGGAGCGCAACGATTCCCTCGCTGCATTGCAGGCGGTCATCGCTGGCGAGCAACCGTTGCTGTTCGAGTCGCGAAACGAACTGGAGTTATTACGTGCTCTGCGTATCTCGGAAGAATTCTCTTTAAAGCCGTGGATTCGTGGAAGCGGCAATGAATACCGCATCCTGGATGTCGTCGGCCAAATCGAACTGCCGTTGATCGTCCCTGTCAATTTCCCCAGTTCACCAAACGTTAGCCACCCCGAAGAATCACTGCAAGTCAGCTTGTCGGCGCTTCGTCATTGGCAAGTCGCCCCTGAAAACCCGGCAAAGCTGGCCGCAATGGGCATTGAGTTCGTGATCACCTCGGACGGTTCCCCCAGTAATTTGTTGCGAAATGTACGGCAAGCGGTTACCCGTGGACTGGACCCGGATGTTGCGCTGGCGGCTTTGACAACTCGACCAGCCAAACTGTTGGGAATCGATGCGACTCATGGCTCGGTAGAGGCTGGCAAAGTCGCGAATTTAGTCGTTGTCGAAGGCAAGCTTTTTGAGGGACGTGGTCGTATTTACGACGTTTGGGTGGATGGAAACCGATTCGAAATCAGTGCGCCAGTACCGTTGGACCCTCGAGGAGAATGGGACGTGGAATCGTCAGGCGAGCCGCAACTTGACGGCAAACTTACGATTGGACGCCGCTCTGGCCGACTCACTGGTACGTGGAAAACCGAGTCTCTGGAATCGATTAATTTCCTTAATGAAGCGGGGCGTCTGAGATTTACACTTAAGGGAGACTCGATGGAGCTTCCCGGCAAGCTGCGAATGTCTGCATCTGTTTCACACGACGAAATGTTCGGGTGGGGTGAGCTTCCGGACGGTCGGCACATCAACTGGAAAGCCAAGCGACTAAAAGATGCTCCCGAGGAGTCAGCCGACGAAGACGAGGAAGACTCCGATCCAGAAACTGAAGCCGCTGATGGGGAGGTCAGCGAAGGTGACTCGGACGAGCCACCGCGGCGGCGGCGACGCCCCGACAGCCCGGATTATTTGGGTCACGACGCGATGACGAGTGGTGACATTGAGGTTGGCCCAAGGGCGATGACTCCGACTGGCGCCGAGTCTGCTTTCGAAATTGGTCTTTCGGAAAATTCCAACGCGACCCCTTCGATCGGCGAATGGCCGGGTGGAGCGCGGACTGGGGTTAGCGGTAGCGATGTCCGCGGGTCTGAGGTTCGACCGTTCAATGATTTTGGACGGACGACTCCGCCGGTTCAAGTCGAGCATCTGTTGGTGCGCAACGCCACGATTTGGACGATGGGACCTCTTGGCAAGCTGGAAAACGCTGATTTGCTGGTGCACCGTGGAAAAGTGATCGAAGTCGGTTCGAGCTTGGCCCCACCTGCTGGATCCGTGACAATTATTGATGCGACGGGCTTGCATATCACACCTGGGTTGATCGACGCCCATTTGCACTCGGGGATTTTAGGGGGCGTTAACGAGACCGGCCATGCGATTGTCCCAGAAGTTCGAATCGGTGATGTGCTGGACATCAACACGATTTGGACCTATCGGCAACTCGCAGGAGGTTTGACAGCGGCCCATGTGATGCATGGTTCGGCAAATCCGATCGGCGGGCAAAATCAAACATTGAAACTCCGTTGGGGCCTGCTCCCTGAGGACTTGAAAATAGCAAATGCGCCGCGAACGGTAAAATTCGCATTGGGGGAAAATGTCATTCGTCGTGAGGGGCGTTATCCCAGCAGTCGTATGGGAGTTGAACAGATCATCCGCGACAACTTCCAAGCCGCTTTGGAGTATCAGCGCCTCCATGACGAATGGAAGGAGACCAAACAGGGAATTCCACCTCGGCGCAATTTGCGATTGGAGGCGCTCGTTGACATTGTTCGTGGTGACATCTTGATTCAAACGCACAGCTATCGCCAGGATGAGATCCTGATGTTGATTCGTCTAGCCGAGGAATTCGGCGCCAAAATTGACGTGTTTCATCATGGGGTTGAGGCATATCGAGTCGCACCGGAACTCAAGGCGCATGGGGCAGGTGCCGTCGTGTGGAGTGATTGGTCCTCGTTTAAAATCGAGTCGTTCAACGCCACCACGTACAATGCCCGCCTGTTGACCGAGGCAGGTGTTGTCACTTCACTCCACTCGGATAATAGTCAGATAGCGTCGCGAATGAACTGGGAAGCGGCCAAATTGCTTCGCACTGGCTTGACCGAGGAACAGGCGCTGGCGCTTGTCACGATAAACACAGCGACGGTCTTGGGCGTGAACGATCAAATTGGCTCGCTGGAACCTGGTAAAGACGCGGATTTCGTGATTTGGTCTGGGCATCCGCTGTCGACTCGTACCCGAGCTCAGCAGACTTGGATCGATGGTACGAGATACTTTGACCTAGATGAAGATCGCGAGCTGCGCAAGCAGGTTGTCAGCGAACGGGCCAAATTGATTCAGGAATTACTGAACAATTGATGCCAAAAACGCGGCGGTAAAAGTTGATATTTCACGAGTAACCTGATTAAGGTTTGTAACCATGTACAATTCAGTTTGTAGTTCGTTGTTCCTTCGGTTCTGCGGTTATGGCGTCGCAATGATTGGCCTTTTGCCGGCTCAAGAACTCCTTGCTCAGTTTCCCGCTCAGTCTCAACAGGGGACGATCGCACTTGTCGGGGGAATGATTCATCCGGTGACGAGCGAGGCGATCGAGAACGGGACAATCGTGTTCGAGGGGGGGGTCATCAAAGCGATTGGAAGCGACGTGGAAGTTCCCGCCAACTCGAAAGTCATCGATATGACGGGCAAGCATATTTACCCGGGGCTGATCGACGCATTTACCAATCTAGGATTGTTTGAGAATAGCAGAATTGCAGAAGCCACCGACACCAATGAAGAGGGGACGTTTAACCCCAACGTAAGAGCCGAGGTGGCCTTCCATCCTGCGAGCCGACACATTGGAGTGGCCCGGTCTGCGGGAGTTCTGGTTTCGGTCTCTTCACCTGCTGGCGGACTCGTTTCGGGTTACGCCTCGGCGATGAATCTCGATGGCTGGACTTGGGAGCAGATGTCCTTGAAGGGCCGCGCGGCGCTCATTGTCAACTGGCCGGCAACCTCCAATGAATCGAATTACAATCAGTCGATCAAGCGTCTACGCGAACTGTTTGCCGATGCTCGCGCCTACCAAACAGCGCAACAGGCGGCGGCTGACAATGAAGCAATCCACCACGATACCGATGCGCGATGGGAATCCATGCAACTCGTGCTTGATCGCGAAGTCCCTGTCATCGTGAGCGCCGGCGAATTGCGGCAAATGCAGGATGTGATTCGCTTTGCTGAGCAAGAAAATTTACGTTTGGTGCTGCGCGGCGGAGCCAATGCCGGAATGATCGCTGAACAATTGGCTGAAAAAAACATCCCTTTGATCCTGACCTCCGTATTAGACTCGCCGTCGTTGGGCTGGCAACCGTATGATGAAGTCTACTCGCTGCCGTCTAAGTTGCATCAAGCAGGTGTGCGTTTTGCGATTACCGGCGGTTCAACGGCTCAGTATGTCAATCGAACTCCTTTCGAAGCGGGCGCCGCAGTCGCCTTTGGCCTGCCCGAAGACGTAGCGATCAAGTCCCTGACCATTCATCCCGCTGAGTTTCTGGGAATCGATGATCGAGTCGGATCGTTGCAGGTCGGCAAAGATGCCACGTTGTTGATTACGACTGGAAGCCCGGTCGAATACTCAACGGAAATCGAACAGGCATTTATCCAAGGGCGCGAAATCGACATGCTCGATTTGCACAAAGAGTTCTTCCAAAGGTATATGTTGCGACTGGAACCCAAGTAACAGCGGTTGTCCGTTGCAGAACAACGTGACCGCTTCGCCTCAAAATTCCTTCAAGAGGGTCCGATCCGACGAAGACGGAATCATGTCCCTCGCCTGTTACCGTACCATTCGATGTGTTTCCGTGGGCAAAACGTCAACCCGTGAAGCTGGCAGTAGGGCTCCAGCCAATTCCTTTTTTTTTCCAACTCCGATAACTCGATCCCTTGCGGCATTAGCAAAACGCGATCCCGCGCAATTTCCGGGAATTCCAACAAATATTGCTCGACCTCGATGCAATCGGCGGGCTGGTCGATGACAAACTTTATCTGATACGAATACTGTTTAACCCATTGGCGAATGACGTCGGGTTGATGTCTTTGATGATCGTGTCGCGCTTGCCAGGAGTGAGCTTTATCCTGGCCACGAATCATTGCTTCGGCTGACCCATGTGGGTCGATGCGTAAGCCGGTTACCGCAACTGGCGTTTGCGAGTATGGAAGCGGCCGACGATAGCTTGAGGGCGTGGAACTGGCGAGTTTGGGGCTGATCGATATCAAATCACAAAAAACTGGTCGATACACCGTACCCGCCGTCTCGATCGTTATATGGAAATTTTGTCTCGAAAACTTCTGGGTTAAATCGACAATCGAATTGGGGAGAAGCGGCTCGCCACCCGTCAACACCACATGCTGAGCCTGAAGGTGATCAAGCTGTTCGACGATTTCCTCGTGGGTCAGCAATTCGCCAACAGGATCCCATGAGGCGAATGGGGTATCACAAAACCAACAGCGCAGGTTACAACCACTAGTTCGCACAAACCAGCTCGTGGTTCCTGTTAAAAACCCTTCGCCCTGAAGCGATTTATAAATTTCGGAAATTCGGATTCTCGACAATGGCGGCGATTCGAGGCTGAACGTAGGGATGTCGTGCGAAAGTGTCAAATACGTTTGTTAGGCTACGGTGGACGGGGCATCGAAGACCCTTGCCAACAGTCCTTTCAAAAACTGGTGGTTGTTGTCAGAATGAATAACAAAAACAGGAGAAAAACGTCAAATGCAACAATTCAAACAAGAGTTAGAGACCTTCGATAATCAGTTCCCAGGTCGGGATTATTCGATCCAAATTGTCTACCCGGAATTTACATCGCTTTGCCCTAAAACGGGACAGCCCGATTTCGGAACTTTGGTTTTTGATTATGTGCCGGACCAGAAATGCGTCGAGCTCAAGAGCTTAAAACTCTACCTGCAGCGGTTTCGTAACGAGGGAATCTTTTATGAACACGTAACGAATTTTATTTTGGATGACTTCGTCAGCGTTCTGCAACCTCGTAGCGTCAGCCTGTTGGCCCAGTTCAACGCGCGCGGAGGGATGACATCAGAAATTTTAGTGGACTACGAACAGCCTGAATAGCCTTGATCGGCCGAATTTTTGGACAAATGCGAGCATGGAAAGCAATATTCCCAGCGTGATCATCAGCGGGTTTGCTGACGAGATTTCTGTCGGCAAAGATCTGGATCAACAGTTGTCGGTCATCGCGGCATTGGGAATGCAATATTTCTCGATACGGTTCCTGTCGATTAATGGAATCGTCAAGAACACCGTCGACTTAACAGATGCAGAAGTTGTTCTAGTGAAGTCCAAAATGGCTGAGTATGGGGTTCACGTTTCGTCACTCGGCTCGCCGATTGGCAAGGTAAAATTGCTGGATACCGATGATGGTTCGGCTAATCGGTTCGTCCCCTGGTCGAGTTACTTGTCAGATAATGTTCGCCGCGCCTGCGAGATCGCTTGTCAACTGGAGACGAAACTGATTCGAGCGTTTTCTTTTTATCACCCTCAAGGCACAGACGCCAGACGATGCCTTGCCCAAGCCACCGATCAGCTCGGAGAAATGACGACGATGGTCGATCAATACGGCCTGATACTCGGTTTGGAGGTCGAGGCTAACCTTGTGGGCCACACCGCTGAAATACTGGCTGACATTTATCGGGGAGTTAACCATCCGAAATTGGTGCTCATTTTCGATGGAGCAAATCTGGTCACGCAGGGATTTGATTCGCAACAAGTTTTCCAACAATATCTGTTGATGAAGCCGGGTTTAGGCTGCATTCATATCAAGGATTATTCGAGAGATCAGTCCCAACAGGTGGGAAGCTATGTCAATGAGGCAGCACTCGCGCGATTCGTTCCGGTTGGTTCAGGTGATTCGGCGTATGATCAAGTGTTGCTCGACTTGGCGCGCGATGGAGACTCCGTCTTTGATCGGATTCGAGACCTCGGGCTGCCGGGGCTTTTTGTCGATTTGGAACCGCACCTTAGGGCTGGCGGCCAATTCGGTGGATTTAGTGGTGCGGATGGCTTCGGTGTTGCTTTCCGGTCACTCCTAGAACAACTCGACCAATCTGGCTTGCGATACCAACTGCGTGACATGACAACCATTCACGAGAAATCGTAGTCCCTCGCGCTGGGCTCGTCGCACGCTGGCCTGGCTTCCAGAACAATCGATTGAACAATGTTGGAGTTGCAGGATATCGAGGCGTGACGGTACTCGGTCTTACGCCAGTTCTGGTGTCATCAACCGCAGTCCGTTTGCTTCCCGTATTTCGTCGTAAACATTGCCGCTTTTACGATTTCTTCCGGCGAGAGCGTGTGTTCGTCCGCTGAATTCAGCGGTTGAAATGCTGGATCGATTTCCACGTAAGTTTGCGGCATGAGTGTTTCCATGACTTCCGTGTTCTCGCCTGTAGTTTGCTCATCGCATGAGGTCACATTGTCCAACACGACTTGGGGTAACTGGGCTTCTACCAAGTCCGCTTGAGCTTCGGTTTGAACCTCGTCGTGTTGTTGAGGTGGCGTTGTACTTATCGGCTTGATCCATTCGAACTCAGCGATTGAAATAACGCCACGAGTTATCAAATACTTGTAGCAGCAAAATGCACTCGCCAGGATGCCTGCGAATGCACCAAGCATCATTGGGTCCAATAGAGACTTCGCTTGAAAAATGACGATGATCGCCAATCCCAAAGAGACGCCAGCGCCCGCCAAATAATACAGGGCCAAGTCCAGGTTTTTCTTTCTGATACTGGTGTTAACTGCGGAGCGAGTCGATTGATTGGCAACTTGACGCAGGTTTTCCAATACCTCACTCTGTTCAGAAGCAGATTGTCTTGGTTTGAACTCATCAGACTTGAGTGGATCCAAAGAGTCATGTTGTTGTTCGCGCGGTGAGTGGCCACGCGAAGCACTGCTCTTTGACTTCGTTTGCTTACCTTCTTGAATCGTAGCTGAATTCTCAGGATTACTTGAACCCGATTTCAATCGATCTAGCAACTGACTCATGTACTCCTGGACGCTCGGATCAGTCGGTAAACCGTTCACCTCGGACTCCTCGTTTTGAGCTGAGTTGTCAGGGTTGTACTGCTCAAATGTTTCCGAATTGCTGACGTCTTCTGAGACTGTGTCAAAAGGGTCAAGCTGCCCCGTGCTTCTCATTTTCGCCAAAATATCGGCAACCGATTCCTGTCGATAAGTATTCAGTTCATCCGCTCCATCGTTCTGGAATTGATCGAGTTCTGGCGTTGCGCCCGATCTGTCTGAAAACACGCAAGAACCGTCATCTTCCGCTTGAACGAATTCCTGGGGTTCGTCGTGGAACGTCTGGGGCAAGTCGAACGAGAGGGGTTCGTTCGATACCTCAGGACGTGGGTTTGCCGAATCAATTGAAACGGATACAGGCTGTGGGTCTGCCGTCGATGACGGCTCGGTTGATTCGGATCCATACTGCTCGATCCACTTTTGGGCAAGTGCCAATGATTCGTCGATTTCACCGGCAGGTGCGGGGCTCGCAATTCCAGACTTCACGTCGCAATCCAATTCAATTCGTTGAATCGACGCAAATCCATGGTCATTGGGTGTAACGTCCCCCTCATTCAAATGTTGTGGATATCCAGCAGATGGGCTAGAGTTCGGTGGGCTGTCACTCGACAACCGCTCGTCGGCAGTCATATGGTTTGTGTGGGCTTGAGATATCTCCTTGTGGATAAAATCTCTCAGCCCATCGATGTTCAACGGCGTCGCATTTTTCGAATCGATATTCGAGCCGAAATCGTGTGCCATGTTTGGCGATTGCGCGTCGACAGCGCATTTTGGTTCTGAAAGTGTGGAAATGTCGAGATCGCTCTGGTTGCTGTTTGGTGTTTCGAATACGGGGGTCGGTTCCGCAACTAAGGACTTGAGTTCAGAAGGGCAACCCGAGTCCAGGGGCGCTGTTCCGATCTGTCGTGCCCAATCCAGAGCTGCCGACAGTTTGTGGCATAATTCCATGTTAGTATCGTGCTTGTCTTTTGGAGGAGCAACTTGCTGGTCGCAGGTTGTGGCGGCGCATTTCTGAATCGGTATGACCGCTACCGCAAATATTTCTGATGGTTTTGGCGTGGCCTCAGTTCCAGCTTCCAAAGGAGTCGTATCGCTTTTGAACGTCCCTTCGCACGGCGTGCTTTTGAACACTTGTTTATCGTGATCAATCGGCGAAGTATCATCGGCTTCAGGTTCCTCTTCGGAGTCCCAGTCAAACGCATGAATGGGTCGGAACCGAACAAGTTCCTGCTGCGGTCGATCGGATGCTTCAATCGGCGATGTTGCGGAACAATGGTCTAGCGTCGACACATTTGCTTGAGTGTCGTTCGGTCCAGAATTTTCATCACCAGTCGCTGAGTCCGCCGATCGAGATTGGTCAGTCGCTTCATCGGAGGGAACATCGCTGAGAACAATCTTTTCGTGAACTTGCAGGACCTCGGAAACGGGTTGCGGTTCGCTTCTTGAAGACAACTTTGTTGCAAGCGATTCAATCTTGGCTTGCAAATCACATACGATCTGGTCAAGACGTTCGATCGAAGTTTGATGTGCGCAAATGACCTCCAGTTTCTCCTCCAGGGACTCCTGCTTCGATCGTTGTTGACGAATGGTCGTAATTGCCTTTTTCATTCGGTCTCGGGCAATGGATCGAGCTTGCACCGCATTCATAAGCTGAAATTTGAGCGAAGTGTGACGGGTCATGCTTCGGCGATGAGATTTCTTTTTAGGTGAGACTTCTCCAAGTGAAACAAGTTGCAGCGACCGTCCGCCCAGTTCCAGAATGTCACCAACTTTGAGCCAGGCCTGGTCGACTTGTTCACCGTTCAGATGCAATTCGGATTCGTTGCGATACAAAATCACTCCTGCCGAAGTTCGTTCAACGACCCCCCGTTTTGAATGATCCATCTTGCCGTTAGCGATTAAGAAACTATTCCCCGCGATCCTGACTTCTGGCTCTTCAGTTGAATTGTCGAGGTCCAGCCAGCGAAACACGATGGGCGAGGCTTGGGCTGGTTCGAGTCGTTTTGAAAGAGGTGTCATCATCCTGTCTTATGTTGAGCAAGAGGAGTTGTATCAAATCACTTGTGTTTGGTGAAAGCGACCGAAGTTGACCGCGACCGTTCCGCAACGGACCTGAAGGTGCTCACACGGTTAAAGTCCCATGAAAGTTTTTAGCTCTTACTGAGATTCCAGAAGTCCACCAAATTTAAACGTTGAATAATTTGAGCCTCATGCTGCCTGCGCATTTTGACCAACAGGTACAACCCGAATAATCAAACCATTGCAGTGACACCTCGGTTCAACTAAGTGTCGAAGTCCGAAATCTGCTCGCAAATTTCTTGAGCCAAACACCCACACAAACCTTCAAAACCAAGAATTTCTTCCTAATATCTCGGTCCGGAAATATGTTCGCAAAACATCAAATATCAGTATTTGCGTAATCATCCGGCTGGATTGCGTACTATAGTTCAATGCCTGCGTTATCACTCGGCACGATTGCCATCGTCCAAGTGGGCGTGAGTGGGCGAAAAGCAAATCCGTTCAAGTATCAACCGCCGCCGACAGAATCGTTTTTCGGCAAAAGCAGAGCATTCACAACGGCGTAATGAATGCTTCGGGTGATGGTGAAAACGACATATTGCAGTCAAGTGCAAGCACGAAACGGCCATCGATGACCGAATGGCAACAACTGCATGAACCGTTACGTATGGATTTGATTGACGAACTGACTTGGTTCGACCGGAACCGAACCATGTTGGATCGATGGCCGATAAAACTGATCAAAAAGCGTCTGGGAATCGTAGAACCGTAGCAAGAGAAGAACAAAAGATGGCCCGAAAAGATTCGCTCAAAAAAATGAAGGACGTTTTGCTGACTCGACGTAAAGCAATCCGCTTGGCGTTGGAAGGCGACATGAGTTTGCTTAGAGAGATTCAGCACGAATCCAGCGGCGATGCTGCGGACTTTGCGTTGGACGCTACCAATGATGAGATTAGCTCGCAATTGGCCGAATTGGCATCGCGCGAGTTAGTCCAAATCGAGATCGCCCTGCAACGTCACGAAAATGGATCTTATGGAAACTGCCAGTCGTGTGAATGCAATATCCCTTTAGCTCGATTACAGGCCTTGCCGTATGCCCCCTATTGTATTCAATGTCAGCGACTGGCCGAACAAGGCAACGGGGTATTGCCGATCACGGACTCCTCGTTGGAAGACCTTCGCCTGAACGATTTGGATTTTAATGTCTCCTAACATTCTTAGACTCCTGGAATCTCGATCGAAAAAAACTCGAACAGTCTCAACCATGAATCATGGCCGAATCCATCATCGCTACAAATCAGCCGGGCTTTAATGTCTGAGGGTGTCTGAGGGTGAGTGTGTGAAATGGAACGGTAACGAAAATAACGACTTTTACGATAAACTTTTGCCTCATCCCTGGACTTTGAATCGAACCTCTATTGAATTTTTGGAAATTTGGTCAACTAAACAATTTTCATTTTAGGCTCGGGATGGTAGCCTAAAGAGTTGCGATGGACGATGCGACATTCACCTTTGAGTTTCAATCCACACATTTTACGACGCAGCCGCAACCACCTATGCAAAAGTTCATCCCACGACCAGCGTTGAATCATCTATTGCTTATGGTTTTGGTCGCCGCGTTCGTCACGCCCATTACGGCACAGTCGGTCGATCGGGAATCACTGTATCAGCAACTTGGTGACGAAGCCGAATTTTTAGCTCGTCATTATGGTTTGTTAAAAAAGGTGGTGCGAGTCACGGCACCAACGGTCGCACATATTCAGGCCTTTCGGGAAGAACGAAATGCCAGCGACAAACAGTTGGCGTCAATCGAAGAGGCCGGAGCTGGCGCTATTTTCGAGCATCGGGGCCGACTCTTCGTGATCACCAATCGTCATGTCGTCGTCGACTCAGACCTCAACCAAAATGCAGTGACGCTTAGTTCGGGTCGGTTTATCGATCGACGCCGCGATCGGACAGCCTCATTCGAAGTTCGCATTCAATTGGATGACGGGCGATTCTTCCATCCAACTGAAATCCGCATGGATCGTGGCACGGACTTGGCCGTCTTGTTTTTGGAGGAAGCGGATGTGCAAGTGGCGCGGTTTGGAGATAGCGACACTGTTGAACTTGGTGATTTCGTGGTCGCAATCGGCAGCCCGTTTGGACTCAGTCATTCGGCCAGCTTTGGGATCGTCAGCGCACGAGGGCGTCGAGATTTAGATCTCGGATCCGAAGGTGTTGTGTTTCAGGATTTCATTCAAACCGATGCCGCAATCAATCCAGGAAATAGCGGTGGCCCGCTGTTCAATTTACGTGGCGAAGTCGTCGGAATTAATACCGCAATCGCCAGCAATTCTGGAGGAAGTGACGGTATCGGCTTTACGATTCCATCCAACATGGTAAGGCGGATCGCCGAAGATTTAATCGACTTTGGCTACGTGCGACGAGGGTTTTTGGGTGTATCGCTGGATCCTAACTTCACGCATGAAACGGCACGATCGCTGGGATTGAACTCGATCTACGGTGCTCGCATCATGAAAATCAATCCCAATACACCCGCGGAAAAAAGTGAGCTCCGCGACGGTGATGTCGTCTTGATCTATAACGGGTCAAGGATTCAAAACGATTCTCATTTGGTAAATGCGGTCAGCCTGACTGAAATTGGGGCTCAAGTACCCGTCGAAGTCTTTCGCAGCGGTGAACGCAAGCAAATCTTTGTCACGATTCAGGAACGCGCTCGGTAGTTGCGCAGTCCGACGGCACCCGTTTTCAATCGAACGTCGATCGCTTGTGTTCCAATCGAACGTTCAGTCACGATCCCGTGTTTCGGTATCTTCTTAATCCCCTCCAAACAGTCTTAGATTGCAGCAGGGATCTGCTTTGCTTCTGCCAGAATTCACAACGTACGTAAGTTAACTCCGCCGTATACAGTATCGACTCCCTGGACCGGCGCTTGGTGTTTTCGTCGGAAGCACACTTGTATCTCACCTCTTTTGCGCTCAAAATATTCCCCACGACACCTTGCGCAAATTACAGAGCTGTCATAGACTTTGAATACAACTTGACGACCCGGAGCCATGGCTTCAGAACAATCAGCAGTGATTCAATGTTTCTGACTTTCCAACTGTACGAGTGAAAATGCAAACTGAACTGGAACCCTTCCTGGGAAAAATCCATCATGGAGACTGTATCGAATGTCTCGGTAAAGTCCCCAGCAATAGTGTCGACCTCGTATTTGCAGACCCGCCATTTAACATCGGCTATCAATATGACGTGTATGAGGACCAGCTCGAGGATTCAAAATACCTGAACTGGAGCGCTGAATGGATGAAGGAGGTCCATCGCATCCTCGATCGCAAGGGGGCATTCTGGTTAGCTATCGGCGATGAGTATGCAGCTGAACTGAAGGTGGAAGCCAAAAAGATCGGGTTTCATATGCGCAACTGGGTCGTATGGTATTACACCTTTGGGGTGCATTGCCATTCAAAATTTACGCGATCGCATGTTCACTTGTTTTACTTCCTAAAACACCCTAAAGAATTTACATTCCATTTTCCTCAGGTGGCCGTCCCATCGGCCAGGCAACTCGTTTATAACGACAAGCGCGCCAACCCCGAAGGGCGATCACCCGACGATACGTGGATTCTTCGACCTCAAGACTGCATCGATGGCTTCCAGGCAGATGAGGACACGTGGTATCTACCCCGTGTCGCCGGTACGTTCAAGGAACGGGCAGGCTTCCATGGATGCCAAATGCCAGAGCAACTGCTTGGACGCATCATCGAAGCCTGCACCAACGTCGGTGATGTTGTTGTCGATCCCTTTTCAGGGAGTGCGACCACACTAACCGTTGCCAAAAAACTGGGGCGGAAGTTCTTTGGATTCGAGCTATCCAAAGATTATGTCGATCGAGGTACACAGCGGATTAAAAACGCCGTGGAGAACGATCAACTAGAAGGCGCAGAACAACCTCGAGCATCCGCTCCAGGTACCTATGCACATCTGACGAAAACGCGGCTTCAGGAACCGACGCTGATTGAAACCGAATTAAACCGAGAAGCAACCGGATTGGTCGAAGCGTTTGTTAATACACATCGTGGGTTTTCGGTTGATCGAATCATCGCCGATCCAATCCTGAATGAAGACTTCCAAACGCACTGTGAACGACTTTCGATTCCAGGTTCGGAATCCGATCGCAATCGATTTCTTTTTCGCATGCGAAAGTCAGGACGCCTCAAACGAGCCGGCGTTCTGACGACGGTTCGAACCGATCTCGGCTGGCAACAAATCGACGAATTTCTTCATGCCAGCGAAATTGCCTGGAACCGGATTAGCCACCTTTACAGCGCAAGCTTGGACGACATTTTCTGTGACCCAAGAATCGCGAGAGAGTTTGATCGCATTGCTTCACAATTCATGCCAGGGCGCTCCTCGCTGGAATATCGTTGGTCAGCGCTTAAACTAAGAAAGGAAACGGGAGTTCGACGGAAGAATTTGCGCAATGTAGCTCCGGCTGTCGAATCGTTACTAAAGCAGAAAAAAATCAGCTTCAAAAATTTTGACATCGAGAAAATCAGGCAGGCAGCAGGGGTATACGCAGTAAAGTCCGAATCCGAATTGAGCAAATATCTGTACATTGGCGAAACGCACGACTTGAACAAGCGGCTTGCTGGACTCGTTTCTGCTGCGGGGGTCGCCCCATGGTACGATTACGGCAAGTTAGATCTTCAGCTACAGTTTTTGCCTGTCCCGATTACCACCAGATTGACAAATCAATTGACGTTATTGCAGAAAACCCAAGGCAGCCATTGGAATTGCAAGGCATTAACAATGTCAAAATAAACAGCAGTGTCTCCCATTCTTTTGACACATGCTGGAGCCGTAACCACTTGAATCGGTACAACCTCAAGAGGCTTTGCCCGACGAAACAACCAACCGATCTCGAATTCTCGGAATATTCCCCTGAGCATGCTGTCGATCGTGGCGGCGCGAACCGTTGGTCAGACTCGTATCTGCATTAATCAATCGTCTTTTTGTCCGAAGACCAACGAGGATCAACAAACCAAGCGGTGGATTAGGATCGTTGCGAATGCAAGCTTCGCCACAAATGTTTAGGAACAAATACCGCCAGCGCAATCACGGCCGATTGAATCCCCCAAAACAGGAAGAACCAAAAGACCTTGGTCTGCCAAAATTTGATTTCGAGGGGATCGAGATCGGATCCTCCGTATGAATGCAGTCCTACCCCTAATTCGTTCACGGCAAACCAGGACCACGTGACGACCATCGTTCCGAATATGGCGATCGCCGCCAGGCCGCGATCTCGTGCTATCCCTCCCCAGCGAGCGTGAAGCAGTAATGCATTGACCAAAACGATCATCAGTGCCCCGTTCTCCTTGACGTCCCAGCCCCAGAATCGACCCCAGGAGTCATCGGCCCATAAGCCACCTAACACGGTTCCGACAAAGCTAAAAAATAGCGAGAAACAGGTGATCCCATAGATCATCCGAATCATGTTTTTCTGAACGTTAGCGGAAAAAGTCTTCGAGAAAATACTGCCAAGAATATAGGCAACACCCAGAAATCCAGCGGCATAAGTCGCACTATAGCCCAATGAGATGATCACAACATGCGTTGACAACCAGAATTGGGTGTCGAGAACCGCTCGCAAAACCGACATCGTATCCATTTGGTCATTGGACAAGTTCATGGCGATTAGCAATGACAAAAAGCCAGTGCAGCCTGCCATCAGATTTCCCACGCCAATTCGCAGAATTCGTTCCACGACCAGATAGAACAGGACGCTACCCAATCCGATCAGCAGCGCCGATGAATACAAATTTGTCACGGGGGGACGACCTGAAATATAGCAACGTGCGATCAAACCAGCCGAATGGATCAACACGGCGATGATCACGAACGAGAATGCGATCCGATTGAAATTTTCTCGCCAACCCAGCCAGCCAACCACGGAGAACACAAACGCCATCAAGTAGGCAGCGCTGGCGAGAAAAAACGGTGTTGAGCGATTGAGCCAGGACTCAGTTTTCAATCTTCCCTTAGAATAGTCCTGAGGAGGCTGCTCGTGAACCAAGGCGACATATTCACTTAATGCCAAGTTAAATTGATGACTATCCTTCTCCATATATGCCTGTCGCAGACTCCGCAGATTTTCAAGTTCAGGCTTATATGGAATACCCTCAGTTAACAAAGCTCCCTGCGTCGAATCGGGCGGTTCGATTAATCGAAACACACTGTAAACCTGTGCTTCGAAGGACGGAAAAAGTCGATCGCGATCGACACTCAACAGCGAGTCGATCATTTCATCCACTTTTTGCCGCAGTCCAGCCAACTCGGAACCGTCATCGCTCGTGGAATCGCTTAACCGACTTTCGATCCACTGCCGCAATTGACCTTCATCGAGTTCTGGAAATTGTTCGCGAAACTCCGGTGCGAATCTAGCCGCCATCTGCTTGATTAAATCGGGGCGACGTTGCTCGTTAACGTATTGCCGAGTCAAAAACTCGGCCAACTCGTCGGCGCGAGTGAATCCATGTTGTTTCGAGACTTCCCATAGGCGATTGGTGGCAAGCCCGGCTGTGAGCGACTGCCAGTTTGCTTCCGAACTATCGGGGCCTGCCAGCAATGGCAGATTATTTCGCTCGAAGAATTCCGCGCGAGCCAGCAGTTCATACTCCGGGAGAGGATCTGGCGACTGGCCGTCGAACCGAGGGTCATCAAACGCAATGATGACTTGCCGCAACAGGGAAATCGTGTCGCCCAGATCGAGTACTTGTTGTTGAAAATTGGTCAGTTGATCGGGATCTCGTTGTCGCTGCTGAGACGCCAGGCGATAGTTTTCGTTGATCACCGACTCGCCAGCCATCACTTCGTTATACGTGTAACGATGCCCTTTTCGTCGATCCAATCCCAAGGCCTGCTGTAATTCCGGATGTACGATTTTGAAGACAAAATATTCGCCGTAATCGTCGTCCGTTAATATCAAATCGGCCAACCAACGTATCGGTTTTTCCTTGGAAGCTGCATACTCGCCATCCTGCTTGAGGCTGACATTGCCGCTCTTGGTCAACTTCTTAACTACGTTCCGGGCAAGGGAGTCCAAGGGTTGCACCCGTCCGCCGTAAATGATCGGAACCTCACCCAAGAGATCGAGCCGCATTCCATCTCGCTCGA
>JBGTDM010000264.1:0-19050 GCA_041748315.1 Pirellulaceae bacterium | reverse complement strand
GCACCGGCGTTGATTCAGAAAAGGCTTGACATCATCAATAAGGGGACTTCACTTTTTCTTAAAGCGGTGCGTCAGGCCGCCGCGTTATTCCGAGAGGCTCCGGAGGCCGACCTGTACGAGTTCTTGCAGTCATCCCGAGAGAGGATAACCAACGCGGGGTTGTTTGACCATATTTTGGACGTCGAGTTAGCATTATTGGAACATGTGGAAACCAGCGAACTTGTTGAAATCGGTCGACTGGATATGTTGGTCTTGGTCGCCAATTTTTGCAATGAATATAAGGTTGCTGCCGACTTGCTTCGTCGAGCTAAGGACATTGCTGGTTCGCTCACACCGCAGATGGAGGAGTTTCTGGAAAAGGAGCCCCAATTAACGGCTGCCTGGGAAGCCGAACGTCGGTTGCGTGAAATCGAAGAAGAATCTGGGTTTTTGCCCCAGGTTCGCCTTAATACGACAAAGGGTGAGGTGATTATTGAGTTATTTGAAAATCATGCGCCAAACTCGGTTGCACACTTTCTGGATTTGGTGAGTCGCGGAAAATACAATGGGTTGGCATTCTACGAGGTGATTCAACAGGGATGGGCCCTAACCGGGAGTCCATCAAATAACGGACAATCTGATCTGAACCATATCATCGAAACCGAAAGTCGAGCCGAGACCGCGCGAAGCCATTATCGCGGGTGTGTCACATTGGTCGCCGCTCATCAAGGAGACCACTCGGGTTCAGTGTTTGGTTTTTGTCGTGTTGCAAACTTGAATCTGGATGGCATCCATACGGTAATCGGACGAGTCGTCTCCGGCCAGGAAATATTGGACTACTTGAACAAATCACAAATTTTGAAGGACAATGGGCAATGGGAAGACAATCCTAATTTTGATCCAGACCGTATCCTTTCCGCCGAAATAATCCGCAAATCCCGGAATCCAAAAGAAGTCGTTCGAGTTCAGGTCGGCCAGTCTCGGGGAGGCGATGCTGCGAAGGATCCTGATTCGGATACGCCTGATGGTCGTAGCGGAAACTAGGCAGGAACGGTAGACTCGATAACGTCGAACGATTCGCGGAGACGTGTCTCGTGAGTTTGGAGTAGGGTTCATGTCGCCGGACCTGGTTGGCTTGTCGTCGAAACAACGACGGAAACGGGAATTGGGCGTGAGCCGACCAAGGTGCTCGTCTCCGTTGTTAACGAAAATAAACAGAGTCGAACCGGTTCACGGTTACCTCGCTGGTCTCGGTAATTAGTAATTATTAGTCAATTGCATTTTCAATAACTTCGAATTAAGCATAAAACAGGAATCATAATGATGAAAACGCTACAGCGGTTCTTAGGTCCATTGGCAGCTTTGGTGGTATGGCTTTGCGTCGTCAATTCGGCAGAATTATACGGCCAGGAGGAGAACCAAGCTGAGACGACTCAGGAGCAGACGCAAGACGAGGATTCGCGACAAGACGAATCCGGTAAGTCTGAGACTGAAGAGTCCGATCAGCAGGACCAGCAACCAGATGATGCCACGTTGCCCCCCGCCGGTCCGCTTACTGAATTGAAACGACAATGGATTGAACTGAATCGGGAACTCGATACCCAACAGGTTGCCTTTGATGAAGCAAATGAACATGATCGGGACGAGATTCGAGCAAAGTATGAAGAATTGATTTCTCAAGCCAATGCGTTAGTTGAGCAAATTAAAGAGGCGGCGATTGAAGAATTATCGAAACCGGATGAAAACGACGAAGCATTGAAAACCTTGTTGGGCATTATGATCAATGACGCAAGTTTCGGCCGGGATTCTGAGATCATGCGGGTCGGAGAAGTCTTAATCAATCATGGCGTCGAGCGCGATTACCTGGAGAAGGCACAACTGGTCAACCGACTTCCGCTTTCGTCTCGCGCCTATTTCCAAGAGCTTATTGCGAGGCTTGAACAAAAGGATATGGAACTTCCACAGGTTAAAATCGAAACCTCTAAAGGCGAAGTTGTTGTCGAATTGTTCGAAGTTGAAGCTCCTGAAACCGTAGGCAATTTCATCAGCCTGGTTGAAAAAGGCTTTTACGATGGTCTCAGTTTCCACCGAGTGCTCGACGAGTTTATGGCTCAAGGTGGCTGTCCCAAAGGCGATGGGTCCAGTGGTCCTGGATACAAGATCTTCTGTGAGACCGATAAAGATGGAGCGCGGCATCATTTTGCTGGATCAATGAGCATGGCCCACGCTGGGAAGAACACGGGGGGATCACAGTTTTTTCTGTGTTTTGGTCGCAATCGTACCCAACATTTGGATGGCGGACATACCGTGTTTGGACGTGTTGTCGAAGGGATGGACGTCTTAGAAAAACTCCAACGCATTGATCCCGAAGATCCAAACAAGCCTGACCCTGACAAAATTATCAAAATGGAAGTCTTGCGAAAAACAGAGGGCAAAGAATATAAACCCAATATCGTTCCAGGTTCCGAAACCGAATCAGACCAGTAGGCTTTCTCCGGCAGGTTACCAACGCGACCGGTTGTAACCACATCGTCATTTCATTTCTAATTTGACTACAGGTTACTCAACGATTCGAACGTTCGCCGGATGAGGCCGAGCGACCGTTTACAGGTTAATCAGCCGGACCCTGGATAAATTATTACGTGTCCATCGATTACGTGATATTTTTGATCCGGTCGGTTTCGTTTGGCGGCTTTTGGCGGGCATGAGTTTTCACTTCGTTGTTTAAGTCCTGATATGCGAAAGTCGGAACGAGTTGAATATATCGCGCGACGCTTAAATGAATTGTATCCGAATCCGCCGATTCCGTTGCTTCATTCCGACTCGTTCACGTTATTGATTGCCGTGCTACTGAGCGCTCAATGCACCGACCAACGCGTAAATCTGGTAACGCCTAAGCTGTTTGGCTTGGCAAACACGCCTGATAAAATGGGTCAACTCACGATCAATGCGATTCAAGAGCAAATCCAGTCCTGTGGTTTAGCACCACGGAAAGCCCGAGCAATTAAACAACTGTCTCTTGATCTGATGGAAAGACACGGCGGGTGCGTACCGCGTTCGTTTGAGGAGTTGGAGCGATTGCCCGGTGTCGGACACAAGACCGCCAGCGTGGTGATGGCTCAGGCATTTGGAATTCCTGCGTTTCCCGTTGACACGCATATTCATCGACTGGCGCAACGATGGGGATTGAGTTCGGGTCGTAGCGTCAAACAAACTGAGCTCGACTTAAAACGAGTCTTTCCGGAAAACTCATGGAATCGATTGCATCTTCAAATCATCTACTATGGCCGCGAACACTGTACCGCGCGAGGATGCGATGGTACGATATGTGAGATTTGCAGCACCTGTTTTCCTCGGCGCTATCACCCCAAAAAGACCAAAAAAGCGTAGACACAGCCTGCAGCGGTGACGTACAATTGGATTGGCGATATGGCGCTTGATTCCCTGAACGTAAGATGACTTGGAGTGCCGGTATTCAAGTCTGGGGGTCGGCTGGGTCGTTGGGGTTTACGGGAAAAACAGGAACAGACTCGCAACCGTACAAGACGATCCATGTCCGAATAGGCTCGATTCGGTGGCTTCTCAAAGTGCGGGCTATTTGAATTGACGATTCAACTGGAAAGGCTGTCGTTGATGGGAGTGAAGGGGGATGAGCGTTGATATTCGTTGAATGCCCAGCTTGCGAAGACCAGTTTCGAATTCCAGTACATCAACTTGGGCGATCACAAATTTGTCCAGCGTGCGATCGTTCTTTTAAACCGCAAACAGCGGTTACCGCCCTGCGCCAAAATTCCGAGCTTGACGAAATTGGCCAGATTTCGGAAACGGTTTCTCGGTCTCTCGAACCAGCGACGACGAAGTTTCGCAAGGATGTTTCCAAGCGAACTCACGATCAGGAACCGTATACGCAAGCGGAGGCACCCCGAACTTCACCGGATTCCGAGATTGGTTCGGATTATCGAAAAGGCATTAGCTTACCTCGAATTCCCTTACCGCTGGGGGCGGCAGGCCAGTCACCGCGGGTTCAAAGTCACCCTGATCTTGTGGTTTTTCAAGGATCTGAGCCTCAATCATTCACGGGTCGCATTAACGGCCGAAATCGACACAGCCCGATGATCACGGGAGTGGTTAGTTTGGTGGGTTTAGTGGCCACGTTGGGTGTGCTGTTCATCGCGATTCATGTTGTTTCGTCACGATTGAGTGAGCAAGAAGCTGATCGCGATCATCTCGCCTTAAATTCTGAAACTTTGGAGAAGGCGGCTTTGTCAACAGACACTCACAGGTCGCTTGATGATCAAACGATCACTGAACGGTCGAGTGGACTTGGTGGCCTTCAGCAAGGCGATAGTCCGGAACGGGTTGCTCGGGTGCATAATTCTCGGAAGGATGGCAATTCACGCGTCGACATCAAAAAGGACCAGAATGATCAGGACAAGACATGGGCAACCAAACCAAAGCCCGAAGAGTTTCCGCAGACTTATACGATGGCCCATTTTAGTGCGTTGTGGGACAAACTTAATTCGTACGTCGTGCGACTGGACATTACAACTCCGACGGGGACACGCCAGGCCAGTGGCCTGATCATTGATTCTCGCGGTTGGGTTGCGACTAGTGCAAGCGCCATCGAGAATGCCATGGAAGTCAAAGTCATTTTGGCATCGCGCTCATTCGACAAAGGAACACCTTGGCGCGAACATTCTGATCTGTCGCGAGGGGTCATTGCTCGGGATCGGGTCAGAGATTTGGCGATAATCAGCATTAATCGAGACTTGGTTTTGAATTTTACTGAGGTTGAATTTGATACTGATTTTACAATCGTTACGGGACAACGGCTAATTGTCGCACGGACACCACCCTCTGGAAGGCGATTGTGGTTGTATGAAAGCCGGGTCGATCATCGAACCAGAATCGGAAATCTCATGGATGATTTGGAGTTCAATGTTGATGCCGCAAGTGGTCGCAATGTCGATCCCGATGAACGCTGGATCGTCAATTCTCATCGGACGGAGGATACTTTTTGCGGCGCTCCGATTTTAAACGACAAAGGTCAAGTCGTAGCGCTGAATACGTCATTTGCATTAAACACGCCAAATGATAATAGTTACCTGGTTCCAATCATTCATTTGATCGAGCTAAAAAAACGAGTAGGCGATACGGTCACAGCATTTGGAATTTCGAATCCGGCCATTTTTGGACGCGACGCCGCGGAAGAAATGGCCAAGTCGGCAGCTAATGCTGCATCACCAGGTAAAGTTGCTGACGGTGGGGTAGCGGTAAGTCGATTCGCTGAAATTAACGATTTACGGGAATCATTTCAGGTTTGCCAAGCCTTTGAATTTGTAGGACGAGATGTGGAGGAGATTGATCAAGTTGGCCAATTTGTGGAACGACTCAAAATTGCAATCGATTACTCGGTAGATGCCTCGATTTCCTGGGAAGACCGAGAGAACTTGACAGAAGAGATCGACCAATTACTCGAATTAACAAAGTCGGTGATTAGTCGATTTGGGGGCGAATTAACGCGACGAATCAAGGATATGAACGAGATGATGCTCCTTGATTTCGACGAACGAAAACCGATTCCCGTCGGTTTGATTTGCACGGTTGAATCGGGTGCGGCGACCAGCCCTAGATATCTTGATAAAGAGACGGTTACGCTACGAGCCAATGGGGCGGCGATGCTTTTCTTTGTAACCCTTAGCGATGATTCGATCGTGTTGCCCCCAGGCAAGACGTTTATGTTATTTGGCTACACAGATCCTAGAAATCAACTTTCCCGCCGGGGTGGTACTCCGCCACTTATTAAATTGGACTTACTCTTCGGGTGTGAAGTGAAAGCTTACGGCGGGCAATAATAAGGCCCATCGTTGGTCCCAATCACAGATTTAGAGCGTGAAACGGCTTCCATTTTCGAGCGAGTTGCAGTATTTAGCGGTCAACCCCATGGTTTCGGACCCATCCCAATGATTCCCGTTTGGATTGAGATTTGGCGCGGATTATGACCAAGTGGTTAAGCAATTTTCAGGGTAGGATTGTCGGTTCGACTTCCGGCTTCGTGACTAGCCCGCATTTCTCACATGGAAAGCGTCGAGTGGGTCCATCTGCCGCTGGGGACAGCGGCAGCTACAGTAGGTCGGCCTGTCCTCAGGCCGACACATCCTCAGGCCGGCACTTTGACCTGAACGCACCGTTGCCCACAACACTGACATTTGCCCAACCATCGAGCGATCGCCAACGCAAAAGTCATCGTTGTGAGAAATGCGGGCTAGGTTCGGACCGGATTTTCAGCGACCACGCGCTTTTGAATGTCGGTTTCAATGTCACCAAATACTTTTTCGTGACGTTGTACCGAAACGTGAAGCGCGTGTAGCAGGCGCTTCGCGGTGAAAAAGTTCAGAACGATGCGCTGATTGACTGCGACCGGTTGATCGTTAGCTCCAATTGGTTGTGCGTTCAGACCAAAATCGATGATCAACTCCTCGGGTGATCCGGTCACGCGGCAAAAGTTGGCGTAGGAACAGGTAACATTTCGATCGTTGACGTTAATTCCGGGCGGCTGATTATTCTGATTTCCATGGGTCGACATAAACGTATTCCTTGGCTTGAGTTTAACAGGGTAAAATCCCGAAATCGGGTACGATCGGCTCCTTAGATGGTTGCTGGCAGTCAGTCTTTCCAATCTCTGGAATCGTGTTACGAGATATTGGTCACAACAGTCTTGCATAAAACGGCTGTTTTGATCAACCTTGATTCTCGCAAGTGTTCAGTTATTTAAAAGAATGTCCTTCGATGGTCAAGAAACGCGTTTGTATTATCAATTCCGGGGGGACGCTTGGAATGCAGGCTGGCCCAAGGGGCTATGAACCTGTGCCGGGTCTGCTAGCTAAACAGTTAGCTCAAATCAATGAACTTAGCGATCCATCGATGCCGGACTACAAGGTTGTTGAGCTTGAACGGCTGCTGGATTCCAGCAACATGGTTCCCGATGATTGGGAGGTTATTGCCAAACAAATTACTGCGCTGTATTCGGAGTTCGATGGATTCGTGGTTGTTCACGGTACCGACACGATGGCTTACACCACATCCGCGCTGACCTTCATGTTGAGTGGAAACGGGAAACCCATTGTCTTTACTGGCTCACAAATTCCACTTGGCTTGCGCCGAAACGATGCTCGCGAGAATCTGATCACAGCCATGATTTTGGCCAGTGAATACCCTATCGCCGAAGTTTGCTTATATTTCGGAGGCAAGCTTTTGCGCGGTTGTCGCGCGACGAAGGTCAGTACTAACAGCTTCTCCGCGTTTGATTCACCGAATTTTCCCCCGTTAGGCCTGGCCGGTTCTGATATTGAGGTCTTTTTAAATCTCCTGCGCCCAGCTCAAGTCGCGGAAAGTGTTCACGCTCAGCCGTTGAAAGTCCAACGTATCGCTACCTTTCAGTTATTCCCGGGTGTTTCTGCCATGGTGTTAGAGAACTTGCTCAAACATCCGTTGCAGGCATTGGTTTTAGAATCCTACGGTGTGGGAAATGGACCTGCTTCTCCGGATTTTGTCAGGGTTTTGAGTGAGGCCACGGAACGTGGCGTCGTTTTGGTCAACTGCAGCCAATGCGTTCATGGCTGCGTAGAAATGGACGACTACGCCACCGGAAAATTACTTGCCGAGTGCGGTGTCGTGTCGGGACGCGACATGACCATTGAAGCCGTGATTACCAAGTTGATGTTCTTGTTGACCATGGATTTGTCGGTCGAACAGATCCGCACGCGCATTCAACAAAACCTGGTAGGTGAATTGACCGAATGTGGTTGAGCTTCATCAGAATTCGTGACTTAATGGACAAAAGACCGAATCATGTTTGCTTGAGGCGGGCGACAATACGATCGAAGACATCCTCGGGTGAGCCGACACCATTGATGGTGGTCAGTTGACCACGGGATTCATAGAATGATAACAATGGGCGTGTTTCCTCTTCGTACACTTCAAGCCGCTTGGGAATCGCGTCCAAAGAGTCGTCAGCTCGCGGTCGATCAGTTTCGGTCGCCCGTCCAACGAGGCGGCGAATCAAGTCTGCGCGAGGAACGCGAATTTCAATAACGCCATCAAGTTTCCAGTTAAATTCTTGAAGCAAGCAATCAAGCGCTTCTGCCTGAGGCAACGTTCGTGGAAAGCCATCCAGCAAAAAACCTGACTGGCAATCGGGCAAGCGCAATCGATTGCCGACAACTTTCACAACCAGGTCATCGCAAACCAGTTTCCCGGAATCCATTAACGGCGCTACAAGTTGTCCGAGCGCATCGCCTTGGTCGCGAGCACGGCGCAGCGTCTCTCCCGTGGATACGTGCGGAATGCCAAAATGGCTGCACAGACGAAGGGCTTGCGTCCCCTTTCCGGCGCCAGGCGGACCGACGAATACAATTCTCATTTGTGTGCCTCGGTAAGATTTTTCGGCTCAAATCTTGCTAATTAAAAAGCCTGATATTCTTCATATCAGGCTCCAATAGTGTATTCGAAAACGTCGCAATCGGCGAGATTACTCCAAAAGTCCTTTGTGATTTCGCATCACCAGATGACTGTCGATCTTTTGGACCAAATCAAACCCGACGCTCACGGCGATTAGCAATCCAGTTCCACCGTAAAAACTGGCGACCGAAAAATCAACATTCATGCTGGCCGAAATCAAAGTTGGAATCACGGCAACCAACGCCAGGAAACCGGCACCGACATACGTAATTCGCTCGATCACCTTTTCCAAATAATCTGCCGTTCTTCGACCTGGACGATACCCAGGAATAAACGTTCCACTGTCTTTCAGATTCTCAGAAATCTCTTTGGGATTGAAGGTAATTGCCGTCCAGAAGTAGCAGAAAAAGTAAATCATTGCGATGTACGTCAAATTGTACAGCAACGACCAGGGTGACCCAAATGCCGTCCCGATATTGACCATGAAGTTGCCAAACCAGTTGCCGCCAACCCATTGTCCCAGGCTCTTGAGTAACAATGGAGGAAACATTAACAAGCTACTTGCAAAAATAATTGGCATGACGCCAGCCTGATTGATTTTCAGAGGCATATACTGTCGAGTTCCGCCATAAACACGACGACCGCGAACATGTTTGGCGCTTTGCGTCGGAATTCGACGTTGAGCCAATGTGATATACACAATACCCAGGACGACTCCAACAAACAACAATCCCAAGGCCACAAACGTTTCGATGCCGGTATTGCCCCAGCCTGCCAGTTCAAATTGGGCATTGCTGAGCAAGTTGGTTAACGCACCTGGCATTTGCGCGACAATGCCAGCCATAATCAACAGACTGATTCCGTTTCCGATTCCGAATTCATCGATCTGTTCACCCAACCACATCAGAAAAATACTTCCGGCGGTCATGATAAGAATCGCGGTTATCTGCCATCCCCACGTCAAGTCGCCGCCAGTACCTTCAAAACGGGTATCCGTCATATTCACTCCGTCAGGCGACCGCATCATCACGACGGCCCACAGGAAGACCGCACTTTGAATCAAACAAAGGACGACGGTCAGATAGCGCGTGTACTCGTTAATTTTCTTGCGTCCCGCCTCGCCTTCCTTTTTTAGCTCTTCGAGCGGTTTATAAACCGAACCAAGAAGCTGTAAAATGATCGACGCCGAGATATAAGGCATAATACCCAAGCCGAAAATAGTCGCTTGGTTCAATTGACTCGCGCTGAATACTGAAACCTGCTTGAGAAAGGCACCCAACGTACCACCGCTGGCCATCGCCATCTGTTGTTGATCGATCATGGGCAGAGGGATTTGCCAACCGATTCGATAGACGGCTAACAAAAACAGCGTCAAAAATATTTTCTGACGCAGCTCTGGTATCGTGAAAATAATTCGTAGTTTTTCCAACATAATGTCAACCGTCCAAGGTCGTCAGGATCCCTTTTTTAATAACGGACCATTCTGTGTGGAATATCGTATTCCCACAAGATCGGTTTAGCGCTATTTTCTTGCTGATTTCTGTTTATTTTTGACCACGGGCTTTTTGCCGGGGAGTTCTACGATTTGCCCCCCTGCCTGGCTAATTTTTTCGCGAGCCGATTCACTGAAGCGATGCGCCGTCACGGTGAGCTTTTTGGTCAAACTTCCATTGCCTAGGATTTTCAACACATCGTAACGCGTGTTAGCCAAATTGCGCTGCAATAGGGTCTCAGGTGTGACCTCCTCACCGTGCTCGAAATTCGACTCGAGGTCGGAGACATTGACCGATGCAACGGTCAATGCAAATTTATTATTAAATCCACGCTTGGGTATCCGCCGAACCATCGGCATCGCACCCCCCTGAAAGGCAGGGTGTCGCGAAGCACCGGAACGGCTTTTTTGTCCTTTGTGACCGCGCGCGGACGTCTTACCCGTTCCGCTGCCGATGCCCCGGCCGATGCGCTTACGCTTTTTGTTTTTTTGAATACCTTCGTTGACTTCGTTCAAATTCATAGTTGAACACCCCGCAACCGCTCGACGTCCTCTTTGGTTTGCAGATTCTGCAAAGCACTGATTGTTGCCTTAACCAGCGTCACCGGGTTATTACTACCGAAACTCTTCGTCAAAATGTTTTTAATTCCTGCAGACTCGCATACCGCACGCACCGCAGAACCGGCGATCACACCCGTACCAGCCATGGCTGGAATCAATACAACCTTGGCGGCACCGTAATGTCCTTTGATCTGATGCGGAATGGTTTCGTCGACGATCGGGACGCTGACAAGTGACCGTAACGCCTGTTTTGTGGCCTTTTCAACGCTGGGCGCAACTTCATTCGCTTTGCCGTAGCCCCAGCCGACTTTGCCGTGGCCATCCCCAGCGACAACCATCGCTGCAAAACTGAAACGCCGACCACCTTTGACGACAGCCGCGCATCGTTTAATTTTTACAGTTCGTTCAATTGTTTGATTGCTTGAGTCACTTGACACGGTTTTTGTTTCCCCGTCGTTTAGGAGTCCTGGAACTAGAATTTCAGGCCAGCTTCGCGAGCGGCATTAGCGAGCTCGGCGATGCGGCCATGGTATTTGTAGGGGCCACGATCAAACGTAACCTGAGTGATTCCTGCGGCCGTTGCCTTTTCAGCGATCGCCTTTCCGATTAAGCGAGCCGCATCGGCATTACCGCCATTGTTGATATCATTAGCCACGGCTTTGTCGCGAGTACTCGCCGAGCATAATGTCTTGCCAGCGTCGTCATCAATCATCTGGCAATAGATGTGCTTGTTGCTCCGAAACACACTTAGCCGAGGGCATTCAGCCGTGCCTTGCAGCTTCTTACGAACCCGAAAGACTCGCCGTTCTCGTTGCAAATTGGTTTTTTTGAACTTCTTCACGTTTTCTGTCTCTGATCTGACTTACAACCGTCTGCAACATGTACAACAAGTTGAACATGTTTTTGTAATTTATCCAAGGACCCTTACTTAAAAAGTAAATCTCAAGCAGAGGACCGTCGAACTCGTCCGCCAAGTTTGTTGCCTGTCGGGAACCCCTGTTAAACCGGGAACCAAGCAGTTCGAACTCATTCACACCACTCCATGGCTCACGATCGAAACGCCCTGCTCCAATCAGTTCAACGCGTGTCATCACGCCATTCTCAAATACGAATGGTCAGCTTGCCGATTTACCCGGCTTGATCTTCACATATTCTCCTAAGTAGCGAATCCCTTTTCCTTTGTAAGGTTCCGGCTTTCTCACCGCACGTAACTCAGATGCAAACTGACCGACTAACTGTTTGTTACAACCCTGAATATTAATATGCGTATTGTCAGGACAGACAACGTCCAGGCCTGACGGGATTTTCTTTTTCACTTCATTCGCAAACCCAACCCGCAGTGATACCTGCTTGCCGTCAGTATTGCAAACGTAACCAACGCCATGCAATTCCAACTTCTTCTCGTATTTTGTTTTAGCGCCCTGGACCATGTTGTTGATCAGGGCACGGGTCAAGCCATGATACGCGCGAGTTTCACGTTCTTCATTTTTTCGTGAAACCAGAATTTCATTTTCTTCGATCGTTACGTCAACTTCAGGCCGGATTGCATAAGTTAGCTTGCCGGCGGGACCTTCCGCGATAAACGTTCGCCCGTCCATGCTAACTTTAACGCCATCGACGAGTGGAACCGGTTTGTTACCTATTCGAGACATCTTCGCATCTACTTATTTGATATAAATTTGTTTAATTCTGGATTTTGTTTTGGTCGTTTTTTTAAACTGTCGACCTGCAGGAATCCGATCGACATCCAATGAGCAGGTCAAGGCTGGCCACTTTGCAAAACGCAAAAGTATCGGTCAACTAAAATCTGGCTGCCCTGAATTTATCTGGTTGGGATTCGACTGATCTGAAACCCTCCGTGGAGCGATTGGCGATGTCGACTGATCTTGAATCACAATCAGGCCACAATCCGCTACCAAACTTCACATAACACTTCGCCCCCAACCTTTTGTTGGCGAGCCTCGCGGTCACTCATCACCCCTCGGCTCGTACTCAGGATTCGAATCCCCAGTCCATTCAAAACTGGACGCAATTCCCTAGCACCCGAGT
The DNA here is from genome assembly GCA_041748315.1 of Pirellulaceae bacterium. Classification (GTDB taxonomy): domain Bacteria; phylum Planctomycetota; class Planctomycetia; order Pirellulales; family Pirellulaceae; genus CALMEE01. Next base: position 6,509 of record JBGTDM010000264.1, on the reverse strand, counting down.
ACACACGGCAACCTGGCTTACTGATTCGTTTAATATGTCGGATCACACGCTCGCCACTTTGACCATACTTTAGCACCAGCCGCAGTTGGTTAATTGGATCCTGTTCGGATTCGGCCCAGTCCCAGATGAAGCCCTCGCGTTTGAGCACTTCTGCGACTCCTCGCTTAACCTTGGAGACTGGCATTTCTACGTCTAACCGTTCCACGCTTACAGCATTACGAATTCGAGTAAGCATGTCGGCAATTGGGTCTGTCATCATAATTAAAAAATTCCCCTACCAACTCGCTTTACGAACACCAGGAATCAGGCCTTGATCGGCCAATTTGCGAAAACATATCCGACAAATACCAAACTTACGATAAACCGCTCTGGGCCGTCCGCAAAGCTTGCAGCGTCGTTCGCTGCGTACCGAGTATTTGGGCTTGCGGTCAGCTTTCGCGATCTTGGATGTGCGTGCCACCTAGTACTACCTTTTTGAAACCATGTTCATGATCCTGTAACATTGCCTCGGTGAAAACTCGATCGAGTTCAATCACCACAAAACCTTAGGCTGCCTCTCCCGCGTTCTTGCGACTGCGAAATGGCATGCCAAACAACTTCAATAACTCACGAGCCTCATCATCACTATTTGCGGACGTCACAAAAACGATGTTCAAACCCTGAGACCGAGTGAACTTGTCAGGGTTAAGCTCGGGAAAAACCAAATATTCGGTAAGCCCCAAACTATAATTTCCGTTGCCGTCAAATGCCTTGTCATTGACCCCTCGAAAGTCGCGCACTCGAGGCAATGCCAACGATAGCAACCGATCAAAAAACTCATACATTCGATCACCTCGCAGCGTGACTTTGCACCCGATTGGCATCCCGGCGCGCAACTTGAACCCGGCGATGGATCTCCTGGCGAGAGTGATCACCGGTTTTTGGCCCGCAATTAATGCCATCGCCTGGTTCGCATCTTCCAGATTTTTTTTATCCTGAATTGCCGTGCCGACCCCCATGTTGCAAACGATCTTTTCCAATCGTGGCAACGACATGACATTGCTCCGCCCTAGCTTCTCAGCCAACGCTGGTCGAATCGTTTCGAGATATTGTTTTCCTAATCGTGTGTTTGCCATGTCTCGCCTACTGCCGGGGAGCCCCGATGCTTTTCAATTACTAACGGTCAGTTCTATATTGATTCAAAATTGTGCTTGGGGTCGGAACGCGTTAAATCAGACGACTTCATTTGCCAAGCTGACGATTTTCATAAAATTGCGATCTCGCAACTCTCTCGCCACAGCACCGAAGATGCGAGTTCCCCGTGGATTCTTGTCTTTGTCGATAATCACGGCCGCATTACTGTCAAAGCGAATGTAACTCCCGTCGGCCCGGCGCGTCGGCTGCTTGCATCGCACAATCACCGCCTGGACGACCGCTTTTTTCTTGACTTCGCTACCCGGAATCACACTCTTGACACTGCATACGATCACGTCTCCCAGTCCGGCAAATCGACGACGCGAACCACCAAGGACCTTGATGCACATCAACTCTTTCGCACCGGTATTGTCGGCGACCTTCAATCTTGTCTCTTGTTGAATCATTGGACTCAGACCCTAATCTGTCTTTTCAAACTCATTGTATTGAGTCTTTGGTTTGATACTGCCTGTTGCTTTTAGTCTTGTTTTTTGAACAACTCTTGATTAGCAATCGACCCTCTGGTCCACATCCGCTCACCAAGGCTAAAACGACCCCATATACAATGACCGTCAAGTTTCACGTTCAAGTTTAATGGTTAACGTTCGCTTGGTGCGTCATGATCATGGAAGCTGTTTTGATTAAATTTCATCATGCTCATTCGAAACCAACTCTTCAACCTCCGATTCCAGGTCGTCACCGTGCTTGCGCGCGGCACGCAGCGAAGCCAGATCGACTTCCTGGTTCCGTTCGAGGACTCGAATCAGTGACCAGCGCTTCGTTCGAGACATCGGTCGAGATTCGACGATCTCGACAGTATCGCCGAAGTTCGATTCATTGTTTTCGTCGTGAACATAACAGGTTGTTTTGCTTCGGACGAATTTTCCGTAAACCGGGTGGCGAACTTTCCGTGGAATGACAACAACCCGGGTCTTTGCCATTTTGTCGCTTTTGACTTTTCCAATTGCCGTTCGTTTTGGCATCGCTTGGTCTCTAACGTTTAAAATTTGAATTTTTTTGAAGTAACACTATTTTTGTGCAGTGGCTTGAACTTTGGCGGTATTAGCGCGCTCCGTTTGAATGGTTTTGATTCTGGCGATCAACCGGCGGTTTCGCTTGAGTTCCGAAGGGACATCAAGCCGTTCGGCCTGTGCTTGAAGTCGAAACCGAAAAAGCGCCTTGCAAGCCTCCTGCATGGTTTCAGCCAGGTGCTCGTCGCTCATGTCACGTAATGTGGATGTTGAATCTTCACTCATGTCTCAATCCTCAACCTTTATTTTGGCTACATCGGGCGACGGGAAACCATGCGTACGCGAAACGGCATTTTGTGAGCCAATCGCGCAAAACAGATTTTGGCCTGTTGTTCACTGACACCAGACAACTCAAATAAAATGGTTCCCGGTCGGATCGTGGCGACCCAGAATTCTGGTTCCCCCTTTCCCTTCCCCATCCGTGTTTCCAATGGCGTCGATGTGACCGACCGATGTGGAAACACGCGAATGTACAACTTCCCCTCGCCGCGCACATACTGTGTGGCTGCAATACGTCCAGCTTCGATCGTCTGTGCTTTCAGCCAACCTGGCTCAAGCGACTGCAGGCCATACTCACCAAAGACAACTCGGTTGCCTCGACTCGCATTACCTTTTATACGACCTCTTTGGACCTTTCGATGCTTGACCCGTTTGGGCATTAGCGCCATCGGAATCGTCTCCGTGTAAACCTTGATTAATCCAAACCTGTACGCCAATATGACCCTGCGGCGTCAAGGCCTCAACAAAACCGTAATCGATTTTCGCCCGCAATGTGCTGAGCGGTATGGATCCGGCGATCTGCTTTTCCCGTCGAGCCATTTCGGCTCCCCCTAAACGCCCGGCCAATTGCACCTTGATCCCTTTGGCACCGGCATCCATCGACTCTTCCAACGCCTTCTTCATCGTGCGACGAAAGCTTGCGCGACGCGACAACTGTTCAGCAATCTTTTCGGCAACCAGTTGAGCCTGCATATCCGGTCGCGAGATTTCCTCGATTTTCAGATTGACTCGACGACCGATCAAATTCTGCAATTCCTCTTGCAAAATTTCGACTTCCTGCCCTTTTTTTCCGATAATCAACCCAGGACGTGCCACAAACAAAATAACTTTGACTTCTCCGCGAGTTCGCTCGATCTCAATTCGATCAATTCCAGCTTTCTGATAATCTTTGGAGGGGTGCTTCTTAATGAAGTCGCGCAACTTCTTGTCTTCCAGCAACAGGGTCGCGTATTCTTCCTTCGGCGCATACCAACGACTTTTCCAGCCAATCATAACGCCCGTGCGAAAACCTACAGGATTAACTTTTTGACCCATTTTTCAATTCACTTGTCTAAATACTTCTGATATTCGAAACTTACTTAGGTGTAAAATTCAGCCGGTTTCACAGTCCATTCGGTTGTCGGCTGCCACCCTCCGGCCACCGCCACACGACCGACACGCTAAAGTTGAGCCACTTCGACTTCAATATGTGACATCCGCTTCTTGATCATAAATGCCATCCCTCGAGCACGTGGTCGAACCCGCTTAAACATCGGTCCACCGTCAACTCGAATTTGTTTAATGAACAACTCCTGCATATTCACAATTCGGCCCGGGTTTTGATCGGGATCTTGAGCGTTTGCCATCGCGCTACCAATCACCTTCTCAAGGAGCCGGGCGCCGCGGTGAGGTTGATACTTCAGGATATCCAACGCCTCGTCGACAAATTTCCCTCGAACTAACTTTGCCAGCGGCCTGACTTTGCGAGGACTAATTCGGGCGAATCTATGTCTTGCTAAAAATTCCATCATCCAACTCGATATTCTTGATTATTGACAACTGGTCAGTCGTGTCATAAACACGGGCTTGAACCGCCTACTTTTTACCCTTGCCACTGTGCCCTCGAAACGTTCGTGTCGGCGCAAACTCACCTAATTTGTGACCGACCATATCTTCGGTAACAAAGACTTTCAGATGCTGCTTTCCATTGTGTACCATAAATGTATGGCCAATGAACTCTGGAACAATGGTGCAAGCTCTCGCCCATGTTTTGACCGGCTCTTTATTCCCTGTGCTGTCAAGTCGTTCGATCCTGCGAAATAGCTTCTCGCTAACGAACGGTCCTTTTTTCTGTGATCGACTCATACTTGTGTGATAAAATTGGATTCGTTTCTAGTCACCATTAAATCGTGCGATGAAACCTACCGGATCTTTAATTGACCATAGCGGCGACTTCGTCGACGTCGAACAATTGCGGAGTTGGATGGTTTGCCACGTTTTCTCGTCGGGCCTCCCTTAGCCGGTTTGCCCGTCGGACTCACCGGATGGCGCCCCCCCTTGGTACGACCTTCACCACCGCCGTGAGGGTGATCGATCGGATTCATAGCTGTGCCACGAACGTGCGGACGACGTCCCAACCATCGGCTTCGCCCAGCCTTGCCCAGCACGATTGCCATATGATCGGCATTTCCAACTTTTCCAATCGTTGCGCGACATGCGGCCGGGACCCGGCGAATCTCACCACTGGGCAAAGAAATCTGAGCCCAATCTGCCTCGCGTGCCATCAACGTCGCCCCGGTTCCAGCGCTCCGACATAACGTAGCACCTTGTCCCGGGCGTATTTCAATGCTGTGAATGCTGCTGCCTAAGGGGATTTTTTTCAACGGCAGACAATTACCCAAATCTGGCGGGACTTCCGCACCGCTTTCCACGACATCCCCAGCTTTCAGTCCATCCGGTGCCAGGATGTATCGCTTTTCACCATCCACGTAAAACAACAGGGCAACACGAGCACTTCGGTTCGGATCATATTGAATCGAATCAACTTTCGCCTTGACTCCATCCTTGTTGCGGCGGAAGTCGATCAAGCGATACTGCTGCTTATGTCCCCCACCGCGGTGACGGCTTGTAATAACGCCTTGGTTATTACGTCCCCCTTTTTTCCTTTTGCGAATCAGTAAACTCTTCTCGACCTTATAGCCGGGAGTCAACTCCGCAAAGTCACTTACCGTCGCCCCACGTCGTCCAGGCGAGGTCGGATTGTATTTTCGAATTCCCATTGTCGTTTATTTCAAATTTCAGCTTTAAGTTTTATGGTGTGCGACAACCAAGCACACATCCAACCCTTCGTATGATCTTCTTCCTGGAAGACTCATCGGGTCGCGTCAACCCATTCTCAGAACCAGCGGCTAAAAGAAATCGATACGGCTATCTTCGGCCAACTTGACAATCGCCTTTTTCCAGGCTTTTGTTCGTCCCAGCCGAAAACGATAACGACGCGTCTTCCCCTTGCGAGTTTGAGTCGCAACCTTGTCAACTTTCACACCAAACAATGCTTCAACCGCAGCCTTGATCTGAGTCTTGGTGGCTAGCGGATTCACTTCAAACGTATATTGATTATGGGTTTGAGATTGAAACATCCCCTTTTCCGTGACTCTCGGTTTCAGGATCACCTGATAATGTTCCAGTTCTGGACCGCGTTTAACTTGCGGTTTTATTGTTCTCAGATCGCTCATATCAAAATTCCGTTGGACCAAGTCCCATTAAATTCAAAGACGTCACCGACTTTTGTAAACGCGTTACTCGGTCTCATCACTCGATCCCATACTCTTGATCGAATCCATCGCGTCGCGGGTCACCACCAGTCGTTGCTGACGCAGCACAGAATACGCGTTCAATTCCGAAACAGGAGAAACGGAGACTCGCTCGATATTCCGAGCACTTTTGTATACAAGTTGGTCATAATCTTTGGTCGTGATCAATATACTGCGGCCATTGATTCCAATGCCATTCAACAAGATCGCGACTTCACGTGTTTTTGGAGCTTCCATGGTCAAGCCATCGACAACGACGACCTGTTCACTACGAATCTTTGCAGCAATCGCCATGCGTGTTGCGCTTTGCAATGCTTTGCGCGGTAAACGATACGAGTAATCACGGGGACGCCGGGCAAAAATGTGCCCACCCCCCCGACGGATACCACTTCGCTTCGAACCGGCACGAGCGTTGCCAGTCCCTTTTTGCCGATACATTTTTTTGGTCGAACCAGCGACTTCTGAACGATTCTTCGTGCGATGCGATCCCTGGCGCAAATTCGCCTGATACATCACCACCGCATCGTGCAACAATTGCTTGTTGATCGACGGCGCGATTTGATCGGGATCGATTTCGTACGTCCCGGTCTGCTCCCCTGTTTTGTTATAAACTGGCAAACTAGCCATTTTCATTTCCTAAAATAGTTGTTTTCACCCAATCAAATCCGAGCCGACTCGGCATCAACCGTCTGCCGAAACCGGCAAACAGATTGTTGTTATCCTAAACCTTGTT
>JBGTDM010000263.1:0-6065 GCA_041748315.1 Pirellulaceae bacterium | reverse complement strand
AGAGACTCTTGCCCCCCCCAGTCGGCATAATGCACAGACAATCATCGCCACGCAAAACGGTTTCGATGACCTGCCGTTGTCCTGGGCGGAAGTCACGTAGGCCAAAGTGGCTGAGCAAACCGGGATCGAGTTGTGTTGGGTCAGGCATGTTCGATTACGCAACCCATAGTTGATGCATCTGAATTCTAGTCGAGACACTGGTCAATCGTTTTCGAAACAAGGACCATGCCAACACGATGGCCGTACCAACACAAATCGAGGACGAACGAATGATCCTCACCGGTCCGGAACCCATTATTCCTTCCAGTTTACCAGTTCATATGCTCCGCCAAAAGCGGACGGTAGCAAACGACGATCAAGAGCATTTGACCCGGTCTATCCTTGGTCAAACGTACGTTCCAGATTGGCAACTTGTAGGCGCACTCGATCGAGATCAGGATTGATCGAAAGCGCGATTCGAAACGACTCTAAGGCCGCGGGTCCATCCTTGAGTTGCATATAGCAGTTTGCCATTCCCATAGCGGCAACAAAATGAAAGGGGTTGAGGTCCAATGCCTCGCGACAATCGCATACGGCATGCCAATAGTCCCCTTGAGCAAACATGGTGATGGCTCGTTGATTCCATGCTTCTGCCGTCAGGGGGGTAGCCTGAATAATTCGATTAGCCAATTGAATGGCCTGTTCGTATCGCAATTGTTGATTCAATCGAGCCAGCCGGCGCAGGTTGGCAGCGATATAGGGTTGCGGTACACGGAACCACAATTGTCGGATCCCATGATCGGCAAGCAGTCGTACAGCGCGATCGTTATCCAAAAGCGCGCGGCCTAACGCTGCCGTGGAACGATAGTCACCCAAAAACCCGATTGCCAGCACCGACGCACGTCGCACGACGCGACTCCCCTCGACTGACAATTTGATCAACGTGTCCAGTGTATAATGTTGAGATACGCCTGCAACAAAATCCGCCGACTTCTCGGAGTCCAAATAGTCTTTGTAAAATTGCGCAAGCTTCGATTGCCGGGTTGCTTTTGACACGATAGAGTGCACTCCTGAGGGGCAAGATCGCACAAGCTAAAAAAATAACGACTAACAACAAGTGAGCATCAACTTGAGTTCTCCAGCTCTCGACTTTTTTGGCAAAACGTTGTCAACAAGTGCGGCTTGGGGACCGATTCCAAACAAGAGATTCGAAACAAGTCTGTTTTCAATCAAGGGTTTGCTGCTACTATTGAGTGTAATTAAGAAACACGGGCGACTCAAGAAAAACTCCCCGAAATTATCAAGGTAGAATCGTTGCGTCATATCCAGTTTTACAACCATCGGCAAACGGTATCGAATATGACGATTAGGAATGTTGGCAGATGATCAGAGTTGAAATCAACGTGAGACTGTTTTGCATGGTTTTAGCGTTTATGACCGCTCCCTCGGCAATCGCCCAGCATGACTGGGCCACCGGTCGCGCCTTTAGCGTAGCCCGCCAACAAATCGTGGGGATTAGTTGGAGCCAGTCGCCGTTACGCGAGTCCCTTGAAAATTTTGCTCGACGACAACGGATTCCCATTTTTCTTGACCGACGCATTGACCCAATGCAACCGGTCGATTTCGTATCAAGTCAAAACACGTTTGATCAGACTCTGATGGATTTAGCTGATGAGTTAGGTTTGGGAGCAGTTCGTGTCGCCGAATCCTACTACTATCTCGGTCCGCGCGAATCGGTTGCAGAGCTGGAGTTTCGGCGGAAAGAATTGTTCGATGCGATCAACGCATTGCCCCGTGACAAGAAGCAAAAATGGTTGGCCAAGGAACCTTTGATCATCGAATTTCTCGACGAACCTGCAACCGTTTATCGTGACCTTGATCAACGATCCGATGCAAAACTCTCATTTGGTCAGACACTTCCCTATGACCTGTGGCCACACATTGATCTGCCTCCATTGTCGTTGCTCGATCGCATGATTGTTTTGTGTTACGGCTTCGAACTGTGGATCGACGTATCCAAAGATAGCTCGGCCGCAAGGCTATTGCCGATGGAACCTTTTCCGAGTTTCGAACTTCGTCACGCGAAGCGATTAACGGAAGAACATCGCTCGCTTCTGCTCGAAACCCATCCAACGGCTGAGGTGACCTATGACGAAACATCGAATCGAATTACGGCGCCGGCAATCGTGCATTACGATATCCGCCGTCTGCTGGATTCAACCAGGCCACGAACACGTCATCGCAATACGGCCGATGCCCAGACCGTTGTCGATTTCACAACCGGTGACAGAGATGCAGCGATCGGAGCCATCCTAAAAAATGTCGCTCGAATGAAACAGGTGGAGTTTAGATTTGACTCGGAGTTGGAACCGATCCTGCACCAACGAATTCGCCTCCATTTGCAAAAGGTGACTTACGAACAGTTATTGAAGGCAACCTTGGAATCAACGGATTTAAAATTCCAATTGACCGAAAGTGAACTTTTTATCACGCGATAGTGTTTGGCATACCTCTGGTTCCGATGCTCGCGATTAAGTCGCTGTAAAACAATTGACTACCGAAATAGCAGCTACACAACTGGCCGTATTTGGTAGTTCCATTCGCCGTGGAAACGATCTCGTTTGAAAATGACTTCCTCGAGTTGAACGCCACTCACCTTTATTGTACTTTTCATATTCGAGTTGGAAGAGCCAGACATGAACGTGCAACCCGGTGTCTGTCGTTGTCGATCCAATCAGAATGACAACGATATCGAGCGTCTCCGGGGGGACTCCCTGCCACGTACGCGTAATGTGGCAGAACAGGCGATGTTCCACTTTGTTCCATACTGACGCCGATCGAAACACCGGCTTCATTGGACGCGATGTCGTAAACGCCATAGGGAGCGGCTTTCCCAAGTTCTTTATTAGGAAAGTCATGTGTTTTGACTCGTCGGGGCTCCTCCTTCTTCCGGTACGTTTGACTGGGGTTTTTCATGTTTCCCAAGGGTTCTTTCTTTTTTGTATCCCCCGAATGGCCGGTTGTCCCGCGCGTTGAAACGCCATCTCCCAAGCCGCGATGTGCCGGAAAGGAGCGTCGCGATCGGGAAGCTGTTCCCTTCCATCGTCTTGCCGTTCGCCTGCAAGCTGTATCCCCGCGGCCGCAGCAACTGGTCGAATTTGGTGCTGCTGACGTGATATCCTCTGGTGATATGGTCTGGTGTTGAAGTTGTTTCGCCAGTTCACGCGTTCCCTGACAGATCCAGCGGAACGCGACCATCGGATCCCCCCTGGTTCCCGCGTCCACCAGCGATCAAGAGCGCCATCAAGACGATGGCGCAGCCGCGAATTCCGGGAATTTAATAAAAATCCATAATAAGGCGTGCGACACAGTTGCACGCCTCAAATTACCAATTAAAATAACCGTTTAACCCCCCACGGTTGTACAAATCCGATTGATTGTACTAATTGACTCGGTTTAATAATCGGTTCGGTTACTGGTAGCTTTCGGGGACTCACTTCCTTCGTTTTTATTGGAGAAGACACCATGGTGATGATGAAGAAACGAGCGGCGGTTGCTGGTACATTCGGCGTAGCTATGTCTGCGTTGTATGCGGCACCGGATCTGCAAGCTGACGTTGTCGCAATCAATTTTAGCCCTGATGCAATTCCTTGGGGTTGGACGGCGACGAATTTCACAGTAGGCATGACAGCCGCAGGTCTGTCGGCGGCATTTGCAGTCGACAACAACTCAAGTTGGGGTAAGAACTTTTATGGACCCGGATTTAATGCGTTTGGCCTCAGCAACTTGCAACAGGTTGGGTTCAGCAGTTTCATTTCACCGGGTGGATTGAATGGTAATGTGGCGAACTTCGCTTCCACCGCTACTGGCACCGTCTTCATCGGGTTTCAAACGACCGGTGGAAACGTCGGTTGGTTTAGCGTCAATTTGGGCGGCGCCGGTGGTGATAATGTGATCCTCGGCGGCTCATATGGTAACGCGGGTGAAACCCTTCACGTCGGAACGGCTATTCCCGAGCCTTCATCGGCAGTTGGTTTGTCGTTGCTGGCATTGGGCGCAGCTGGACTGCGACGTCGCAGAACGCAGCCTGTCTAATAGTAGCGAGCCGGCCAGGCAACAGATTTTGGCCAGCTACAATAAATTTGAATTTTGCGAAGCCTCTCCCCTTTTAGGGAGAGGTATTTTTTTCAATATGTGGTACTTCTATATCATTGGTCAGCGGTTCGTCGTTTGAACCTGGACTTGATATTCGACAGCGGATCGGAGTGAAAATGAATCAAGCAAAAGTCCTTTTGGTTGGATGGGATGCGGCTGATTGGAAGATCATTAACCGATTAATGGATGACGGGAAAATGCCGCATGTCAAGCGGCTTGTTGAAAACGGCGTCATGGGTAATCTGTCGACACTGTTTCCGGCTTTGTCTCCGATGCTCTGGACCTCCATCGCAACGGGTAAACGTCCCTTCAAACACGGGATTTACGGATTTTCTGAACCGACCCCCAACGGGAAAGGAGTTCAGCCCATGACGATCGCTTCGCGGAAATGCAAGGCGGTCTGGAACATTCTGAACCAGCACGACATGAAATCGATGGTCGTGGGCTGGTGGCCAAGCCACCCGGCCGAACCGATCAATGGGGTGATGGTATCCGACTTTTATTGCAAGGCTCCCAGACAGCCGGGAGCACCTTGGAACCTGATGAAGAAATCGATTCATCCTGAATCACTTGTTGACGAACTCAATGAATTGCGATGCCACCCGGATGATTTGCGACCTGATGACATCTTGCCGTTTGTACCGCATGGTGACGAAATCGATCAGACTACCGATCAACGCGTCTCGCTGATTATCAAAACACTGTGCGAGTCGACATCGATTCAAACGGCAGCCACGCATTTGTTGTCGACCCAGCCTTGGGATTTCGCGGCCATCTATTTTGACGCCATTGACCATTTTTCTCACGGATTCATGCGGTACAATCCGCCGCGCCAGGCACATGTCAACGAACAGGATTTCCGGCTTTTCAAGGACGTTGTTGCGACCGGTTACATTTACCATGACATGATGTTGGGTCGATTGCTTCAGGTCGCGGGTGATGACGTCACGGTCATTTTGATATCGGACCACGGCTTTCATCCCGATCACCTGCGCCCCAGGGAGCTTCCCACGGAACCTGCTGGTCCGGCGGTGGAACATCGCGATTATGGGATCTTCGTCGCTTGCGGCCCAGGCATCAAGCAGGACCAGTTGATCTATGGTGCTGGTTTGCTGGACATCGCACCAACCATTTTGACCATCTTTGGTCTGCCGATTGGCGACGACATGGACGGTAAACCTCTGATGGATATTTTCCAGAATAAGCTGAAAGTTGAATCGATTCCGAGTTGGGAAACGGTGGTCGGCAACGACGGGCAACACCCGAAGAATTTCGAGTTGGATCCTGTCGAATCCCAAGAGGCGATGGAACAGTTGATCGCGCTGGGATACATCGAACGCCCTGATGAAGACTCGCAAAAGGCGGTCACCGACTGTGTTCGCGAACTTGATTACAACCTGGCACGCGCCTACATGGATGCCGAAATGCATGGTTCAGCCGCGGACATATTGTTGAAGCTGTACCAACAAAACCCAATTGAATTTCGATTCGGCATTCAACTGGCAAACTGCCTCAAAGCGGTAGAGCGGGTGACTGATCTGGAACTGCTTGTCAATGACTTGAGCAACCGCTGGGACATGGCGACTGCTGTGGCTAAGCAACGGCTGAAACGAGTCCCTGACTTGAGCCAGGAACGGCACGAACATTGGCTTGAACTCAAGAAAATCGATGAAGCAAATCCGGACGATTCCCTGAATCGACCTCGCTTGGCCCGTATCAATTCGGACGGCACACCGGCACTTTTTACAGAAGACGAGTCAAGAGCAATTCGTCGATACAAGGCCATCGCACGCGGCAACCCCCAAACTTTCGATTTCCTGGCTGCTACCATTGCGTTATCCAATGGCAAATTTGAAATGGCACTGGAAAAACTCGAAAAGGCAACAGAGTACATGGCGGCCAATCCCAGTTTTCATTACCAGTTGGGAAAT